>JBCCEW010000002.1:0-300000 GCA_039030075.1 Myxococcota bacterium
CCCGAAGCGACGCCAAGGTCAGCGCGGCTTCACGCTCGTCGAGCTGATGATCACGGTCGGCTTGATCGGCGTGCTGGCGGCCATCGCGATCCCGAACTTCGTCCGCTACCAGGCGCGCAGCCGCCGCAGCGAGGCCTACGCAAACCTCGCGAGCCTGGCGCGCGCCTACAAGGCTTACGGCGCCGAGACCGGCGTGTATCCGAACATGTTCACCGTGGCCGGCGTGACCTCGCTGCCCGACCCGGGCCCCTACGGAGGCCTCGGCACCGGCAAGATGTCCTGGGACGGCGCGACTTCCGGCTTCTTCGACACGGTCGGTTGGAAGGCCGAAGGCCAGGTCTATTACAGCTACGACGTGGCCGCGGGTTGCAACGTCGGTGGTTCGCCTTGCCCGCTCTGCTTCACCGCGACGGCCCATGGGGACGTCGACGGCGACACGGGCGTCTCGGCCGTGATGTACGTCCACCCGAAGTACGACGCCGTGGGCAACCCCCTCGGCGAGTGCACCAGCGCCCTCTTCAACTACCCCCCGCCGCTCCGCGACGGCAGCCAGGTTTACGACGAGGTCGCCGTTCAAGGAACGACGGACGACTTCTAGTTCCGGAAGCCGAACCGGCCTTTGGGGGAAGGCGTGATCGGATCGAAGGGAGCCGTTCGAGCCGGGCTCGCGGTGGCAGCCATCGCGGTCACGGCCCTCCTGCACGCGCAGATGGACACGGCTTCGGCGGCGGAGCAGGGTCGGATCCGGGTCCCGGACCCCGAGAAGGCCCAGCTGCTCGCGCTCGGCTTCGAGCCGGTGATCGCCGACTACTACTGGATCCAGGCGGTCCAGACCGTCGGCGGCGTCGAGTCCGATCCCGACCGCAACGCCCAGGTTCACGAGCTGGTCGAGCTGGTGACCACCCTCGATCCCTGGGTGGATCACCCGTACCGGTTCGCGGCGCTCTGGCTGACGGGCAGCGTCGATGAGGTGCGCCAGGCGAATGCGATCCTCGAGAAGGGGATCGCCTACCACCCGACCGATTGGCGCAACCGCTTCTACCTCGGATACAACCACTTCTTCTATCTCGAGGACAATCAGCGCGCGGCCGACGTGCTCGAGTCTGCGCTGCACTTCCCGGAAGCGCCCGCCTATCTCGGCGCCTTCGTGACGCGCCTTCGCGCTGCCGCGGACAGCCTCGATACGGCGGCGATCTTCCTGCAGCAGCTGATTCGCGAGACCGAGGACGAGTTCGAGCGCGCCGAGTACCTGAAGGCCTTCGACGAGATCGAGACCGAGCGGCGCGCGCGGATCCTGGACCAGGCGCGTCAGGCGTTCCGTGAACGCCACGGCCGCGACATCGAACGACCCGACGAGCTGTGGGCGGGCCCGCTGCGGGTGATCCGGGTGATGCCGCCCGCGCATCCCCACTTCGAGGGCTTCGCCTGGGAGTTCGCAGAGACGGGAGAGATCGTGTCCTCGTTCTACGGCACCCGCTACCGGGTCCACGTCCACATGCAGGACGAACGCCGCCGTCGCAAGTGGCGCGAAGACGAGCACGCCATCCCCGAGGAGGCCACCCAGACATGAGTCGGCGCGAGATCGTCAGCGTCGAGAAGGTCACGAAGGACGTGCGCCCGGGCTTCGGCCTGCGCCGCAAGCGCGTGCTCCACGACATCTCGTTCCGCGTTCGCGAAGGCGAGATCTTCGGCTTCGTCGGCCCCAATGGGGCCGGGAAGACCACCACCCTCAAGGTGTTGATGGGGCTGATCCGCGCGACGAGTGGTCGTGCTCGCGTGCTCGGCCACGACGTGTCCGAGACCGCCTTCCGACGTCACGTCGGGTTCCTCCCCGAGAACCCCTACTTCTACGACTACCTCACGGCGCGCGAGACCCTCGACTTCTACGCGAAGCTCTGTGGCGTCCCGCGCCGGGAGCGCGCGCTGCGCATCGAGGCCCTGCTCGAGCAGGTGGGACTCTCCCACGCGGCCGACGCGCGCATTCGCACCTACTCGAAGGGCATGCAGCAGCGCGTCGGGATCGCCCAGGCGCTGGTGCACGATCCGGACGTCGTCTTCCTCGACGAGCCGATGAGCGGGCTCGATCCGATCGGGCGCAAGGACATTCGCGACCTCGTCCTGCGGCTCCGGGAGCAGGGCAAGACGGTGTTCATGAACACCCACATCCTCCACGACGTGGAGATGGTGTGTGATCGCGTGGCGATCATCGTCGGGGGGCGCATTCGCTACGAAGGCGCGATCCAGGAGTTCGCGCTGGCCGGCGAGCGTCAGACCGACGTGCTGGTCAGCTCGCTGCCGGCCGACGCGGGCGCCATGCTCGAAGAGGGCTTCGGTGCCGCGCTGCGACCGGTGGGCGATCGCATCGAGGTCCGGGTGCACGAGAAGGACGTCGATCGCCTGCTCGGCGCGCTGCTCTCGGTCGAGGCCCAGGTGATTTCCGTGGCGCCCCACCGCGCCTCGCTCGAGCACATCTTCCTGCATGCCGTCGAGGAGAGCCGGTCATGAACGTCGGGTGCATCGCCGCCATCGCCGCGAACACCGTCCGCGAGTCGGTGCGCAGCAAGCTGCTCTACGGGCTGGTCTTCTTCGCGGTGCTGCTGATCAGCGCGGGCGCGATCCTGTCGAGCCTCTCCTACGTCGAAGGGCATCGCATCCTCCAGGACGTGGGCATGGGTGCCGTGCGATTCTTCGGCGTCGCGATCGCGATCCTGGTCGGGATCAACCTGATCCACAGAGAGGTCGATCGCCGGACGGTCTACACGATTCTCTCGAAGCCCCTGTCGCGCGGCGACTTCCTGCTCGGGAAGTGGGCCGGCCTGGTGGTGACGCTGTGGATCCAGGTCGCGATCATGGGCGCTGCTTTCGTCGTCGTCTCGCTGTCGACAGGAGCTCCGCTGGGCGCATCCCACGCGGCTTTCTTCGTGCTGACCGGCTTCGAGCTCGCGCTCGTGGTGGCCGTGGCGACGCTCTTCTCCGCGTTCACGACGCCCGTCCTGGCCGCTTTCTTCACCTCCGGCATCTGGGTGGTCGGTCACCTGACCCGCGATCTGCGCGACATCGGTGCGAGCTCCGGACTCCCGATGGTCGAGTCGACGACCTGGCTCCTGCATCGCGTCCTGCCCGACCTCGAGAGCTTCAACGTGGCCTCGGAGGCGGCTCACCTACTGCCGCTCACGACGGCGGACTGGACGCTGCCGATGCTCTACGGCACGGCCTACGCGGTGGTGGTGCTGATGGCGGCGGTCGCGATCTTCGAACGTCGCGACCTCCGCTAGAGCCACCTTGCTAGTCTCGGCGCTCATGGAAGTGGCCCTCGGGGTTCCCCGCGGTGTCGCGGTGATCGTGGCACTGGCGTTCGGGCTCCTGATCGGATCGTTCCTGAACGTGGTGATCCATCGGTTGCCCCGCGGCGAGTCGATCGTGAACCCGCCGTCGCACTGTCCTCGCTGCGAGACGCCGGTGCGCTGGTACGACAACATCCCTCTGCTGTCGTACCTCTGGCTGCGAGGGCGGTGTCGCGGTTGCGCCGCGCCGATCTCGCTCCGCTACCCGGGCGTGGAACTCCTCACCGGGGTCGTCTTCGCGCTGGTGGCTTGGCGCTACGGCGTCGATCCGATGACCGTGCTGGGCTGCGCTTTCGCTGCTGCATTGGTGGCCACGGCCTTCATCGACTTCGACCACCAGATCATTCCCGACGAGATCTCTCTCGGCGGCCTGGCTCTGGCGCTCGTCGTCGCGCCGGGCGTCGCCTGGTTCTCGGGCGAGGCCTTCGGCAGCGCCTTCGTGCGGTCGGCGATCGGCGCCCTGCTCGGTGGCGGGCTGCTCTGGATCGTCGCGTTCGTGCACGCGCGGGTGTGTAGTGGCTTCGGCCGCCGCTTCCCCCACTGGCCCGACCCGGACGAGGACTTCCCGAAACCGAACTCGCTCGATTACTGGACCTGGTTTCCAGGTCTCGGCTTCGGCGACGTCAAGTTGCTCGCGATGATCGGTGCGGTGCTCGGGCCCTGGGGCGTGCTCCAGACCATCATCGCCGCCTCCGCCGCCGGACTCGTGATCGGCGTGGTCGGCATGGTGCTCTGGCGTCGCGCGGACACCCCGTTCGGATTCGCGCCCGCGATCGCGTTGGGTGCGCTGCTCGCGCTCCTCGCGCCGGAATCCTTCGGCGCCTTCCCGAGAATCGGTTGAGCGCGCGCGCGGAGTTGTCGAAGAGCATCGCCACGCGGTAGGTTCCCGCGGCTCCGACGTTCCCCGGTCGTCTAACGGCAGGACAGCAGGCTCTGAACCTGTTAATGGAGGTTCGAATCCTCCCCGGGGATCCACCGGCGCCGACCTCGCGCCCTCCCAGCCACCCGACGCGACCTGGACGTCGGCCCTGGCCCTTCCGTGCCCCGTGGGGCATCGCTTCCTTGATCGGTTCAGGGCCCTCTGCTACTCCGGTTCGAGGGGGCGACCACGCAGCGGAAGTGGCGGATCTCTCCGCGCGCGCTGCGTTTTTTCCCTCCCCCAGCAGGCCCATGCAGCTCGCCGTCGAACGCCTGACCTCGGAACCGAGCCCCTTCGTCTTCGAAGCGGGGGATGCTTGGTGGTCCGCCCGAATGCAGGCGCAGGAGAGCCTTCCGCGGACCCTGGCCGTTCCCTTCGCCGTCCGCGGCGAGGCGTATCGCGGCCGCCATGGGGATGATCTGGTGCTCGAGGGCCAGATCGAGGGAGCCCTGGAACTCGAATGCGGACGCTGCCTTGCGCGCTATCGTCACGCCCTTCGAGAGCCGTTCCGACTCCTCCTCGAACCCGCCGGCAGCCGCGTCCCCACGGAGCCCGAAGCCGTGGAAGCGCTGGCCCGCGATGGCTTGTGCCTCGCCGACGAACTCGAGTTGGGGTGGTATCGGGGCACCGAGATCCAGCTGGATGCGGTGTGTCTCGAAGTGATTTCTCTGGCGTTGCCCGTCCAGCCGTTGTGCAAGGAAGACTGCGCCGGACTTTGTTCGCACTGCGGTGCCGATCGCAACCAGGCTGCCTGCGGTTGCGACGACACCCCACCGAATTCACCGTTCGCCGTGCTCGCTTCGCTGCGGGGCGGCTCGAGGGAAGGAGTCCAATAGATGGCCGTTCCGAAGCGACGCACGTCGAAGGCGCGCCGCGACAAGCGCCGATCCCATCTCGCGCTCACGGCGGCGCCGCTCAGCAACTGCCAGAACTGTGGTGAGCCGAAGCGGCCGCACCGCGTCTGCATGGCTTGCGGCACCTACCGCGGACGCGAAGTCGTCCAGACCGACGAGGACTAACCCTCGGTGCTGGCGCTGCTCTTCCCGGGGCAGGGATCACAGGCCGTCGGCATGGGTCGGGACGCGTACGAGGCGTCGCCCGAGGCGCGCGCCGTATTCGAGGCCGCTGACGCCGCGCTGGGCTTCTCCCTCTCGGGCCTCTGTTTCGAAGGGCCGGAAGAGGAGCTCGTTCGCACCGAGATCCAGCAGCCGGCCATCCTGACGACCAGTGTCGCGCTCCTGCGCGCGTTGGAAGCGCGCGGCGAGCTGCGACCTTCGTTCTTCGCCGGCCACAGCCTCGGCGAGTACACGGCCCTGGTGGCCGCCGGCGCCCTCGACTTCGAGGACGCCGTCCGGCTGGTCCACGCCCGCGGCCGCTTCATGCAGGAAGCGGTGCCGGAAGGGAAGGGCGCCATGGCGGCCGTGCTCGGCCTCGCCCCCGAGGCGGTGGCCGATGTCTGCACCGGCGCCGCCGCCCAGTCGAGTCGCGTCGTCGCGCCGGCAAACTTCAACGGCCCCGCCCAGACCGTCATCTCGGGCGATGCCGCGGCGGTCGAGATCGCCTGCAGTCGCGCCCTGAGCGAGGGCGCGAAGCGGGCGGTGCCCCTCGAGGTTTCCGCGCCCTTCCACTGCGCACTGATGCGTCCGGCGGCCGAGAAACTGGCGCTCGAACTCGCCCGGGTCCGCTTCCACGCCCCGGCGGCGCCCCTCGTGACCAATGTCGAGGCGATCGCCTGCGAAGACGCCAGGCGCTTCCCCTCCCTCTTGGAAGAGCAGGTGACGGCCCCCGTGCGCTTCACGGAAATGATTGGTTTCCTCTCGGGGGCGGGGGTGACCCAGGTCCTGGAGGTCGGTCCGGGCCGGGTCCTGACAGGACTCGTGGCGCGGATCGAGCGGGGCCTGAAACGGAGCGCGGTCGGAGCTGCCGAGCAGATCGACGCCGCGCTTTCGTTCGTCGCCGAAGGGCGCTAACGGATACGGCGACGGAGGGAGGGACGGAATGGCGCTGGAGCAGCGAGTCTCCGAGTTGATCGTGGAACAACTCGGTGTGACCCAGGAAGAGATCAAGCCGGAAGCGTCGTTCATCGACGATCTGGGCGCGGACTCTCTGGACATCGTCGAGCTCGTGATGGCGATGGAAGAGGAGTTCGACATCGAGATCCCGGACGAGGACGCCGAGCGGATCCAGACGATCGGAGACGCGACGGCCTACCTCAAGGAGAAGCTCGGAGCGTGACCGCCGCCTCTGCGCGTCGCAGCGTCGTCGTCACCGGCGTCGGTTGCGCGAGTCCGCTCGGGGCGACCCTGGACACGACCTGGTCCGCCGCTGCGGCTGGCGAGAGCGGCATTCGCGCGATCACCCGCTTCGATTCGTCGGAGTACCCGGTGCACTTCGCTGGCGAGGTGCCCGGCGAGATCGACTTGTCGGACGTGCCCGCGAAGGAGGCGCGTCGGCTGGATCGAACGATCGTGCTCGCCCTCGGCGCGACGCGTGAGGCGCTGCAGGGGTCGAAGCTCCAGATCGACGACAGCAACCGCACGCGCGTCGGTGTGGCGGTGGGCTCGGGGATCGGAGGGCTCGAGACGATCGAGCGCGGCGTCGAGGCGCTCGTCACGTCCGGGCCGCGTCGCGTCCAGCCGTTCATGATTCCGATGACGATCTGCAACATGACGAGCGGCTACATCGCCATTCGCCATGGGATCCAGGGCCTGAATCTCTGTCACGTCAGCGCCTGTGCTACGGGCTCCCACGCGATCGGGGAAGCCGCGCGCGCGATCGAGCGCGGCGATGCAGACGCCATGCTGGCAGGTGGCACCGAGGCGCCGGTGACGCGCATCGGCGTGTCCGGGTTCGCGGCCATGCGCGCGCTCTCCACCCGCAATGACGCCCCCCAGCTCGCCAGCCGCCCCTTCGACGCCGATCGCGACGGGTTCGTGATGGGCGAGGGTGCCGCGGTGCTGGTGCTCGAGGCCGAGCAGCAAGCGCGCGCGCGCGGTGCACCGATCCTGGCGCGAGTGCTCGGCTACGCCGGGACCGCCGATGCGGCAAACATCGCCCAACCCACCGAGGACGCCGAGGGCGCCCAGCGCTGCATGCGCCTGGCCCTCGAGGACGCCGACCTCCAGCCGAACGACGTCGGCTACCTGAACGCGCACGCCACCAGCACCCCGGCGGGCGACCCGACCGAGGCGCGAGCGATCCGCGCCGTGTTCGGCAGCCACGCAGACCAGCTGCCCGTGTCGGCGACGAAGTCGATGACCGGCCACCTGCTCGGCGCCGCGGGGGCCGTCGAGGCCGCCCTCTGCGTGCGCAGCCTCGAGACCGGCCTGATTCCGCCTACGATCAACCTCGATCAGCCCGACCCGGCCTGCGAACTCCTCCACGTCGCGAACCAGGCCATGGAGGCGAAGCTCTCGGTGGTGCTCTCGAACTCCTTCGGCTTCGGGGGCACGAACGCGGCCCTGATCTTCGGCCGCCCCTAGCCGCCGCCCCGGCAGCACGCGCGCAGCCTGCAGCCCGGGGCCGGCCGCCTAGGGTTGTGGCACACTCCGCGCTCCCCCCCATCCTCCGTCGATGATCCCCCCACCGACGCCAACCCCCATCCGGTCCGCCCGGGGCGCGCAGCCCCTACAGCGGCGAGGAGGCGACTTCCCATGGGCGATGCCATTGCCATCGCGAGCGACCACCGCGGTACCAAGCTCAAGGCGGATCTGCGCGAGCGGTTGGAGGGCCTGGGCCATCCCGTCCAGGATTTCGGAACCCACGGCGATGACTCGGTGGACTACCCGGATCACGCAGCAGCGGCGGCGCGCGCCGGTTCGCGAGGCGAGACGCCGCGCGGCATCGTGATCTGCGGAAGCGGCCTCGGCGTCTCCTACACGGCGAACCGGTTCCCCGGGGTGCGCGCTGCGTGGGTGCAGGATGTCGAAGCGGCGCACATGTCGCGCGAGCACAACGACGCGAACATCATCGCGCTGCCTGCCGATCGACTCGACGCCGACAGCGCCTGGCCGATCGTCCAGGCCTGGCTCGAGACGCCCTTCGAGGGTGGGCGGCATCAGCGCCGCGTCGAGAAGATCGACACCGTGTCTTCGGGGGCGGGCTCCTACCGGAACCTCGAGGCCGAGGATCCGGACATCGCGGATTGCATCCGCCGCGAGGCAAAGCGCCAGGCGCTCAACCTGGAGCTGATCGCGTCGGAGAACTTCGTGTCCGAGGCGGTGCTCGAGGCCGTGGGCTCGGTCTGCACGAACAAGTACGCCGAAGGCTATCCCGGGCGTCGCTACTACGGCGGCTGCGAAGTGGTCGACGAGATCGAGAACCTCGCGATCGAGCGGGCGAAAGCGCTGTTCGGTGCCGAGCACGCCAACGTCCAACCCCACGCGGGCTCCCAGGCGAACGAAGCGGTCTACCGCGCGGTCTGCGAGGTGGGCGACACGGTCCTCGCGATGAACCTCGACCACGGTGGTCACCTCACCCACGGCAGTCCGGTCAACTTCTCGGGGAAGCTCTACAACATCGTTCCCTACGGTGTTCGGGAAGACACCGAGCAGATCGACTACGACGCCCTGCGCGCGCTCGCCCGTGAGCACCGTCCGCGGATGATCCAGTGCGGGACCACGGCCTACTCGCGGGTCGTCGACTTCGACGCCTTCCGCGAGATCGCCGACGAAGTGGGTGCCGTCCTGTTCGCCGACATCGCCCACATCGCCGGGCTCGTGGCGACCGGGGTGCACCCCAGCCCGGTGGGGAAGGCGCACCTCGTCACCACGACGACCCACAAGACCCTGCGCGGCCCGCGCGGCGGCTTGATCCTGTGCGACGCCGACTGGGCGAAGAAGGTGAACAGCGCCGTCTTCCCGGGCGGGCAGGGCGGACCGCTGATGCACGTGATCGCGGCGAAGGCGGTGGCCTTCCGCGAGGCGGCGAAGCCCGAGTTCCGCGACTACTGCAGCGCGGTGCTCGCGAACGCGAAGGCCCTCGCCGAGGGCGTGGTCGACGCGGGCTTCCGGGTGGTGTCGGGTGGGACCGATACGCACCTCTTCCTGCTCTCCCTCGTCGACCGTGACGTGACCGGCAAGGCGGCCGAAGCCGCACTCGAGCGGGCCGGCATCACGGCGAACAAGAACATGGTGCCCTTCGACCCGCGCAAGCCCGCGGTGACCTCGGGAGTGCGGATCGGCACGCCCGCGGCCACTACCCGGGGCATGCGCGAAGCGGAGATGACCCAGGTGGCCGGCTTGATCGCCCGCGCGCTGAACCATGCCGAGGACGCCGCCGTCCTCGAAGAGGTGCGCGGCGAGGTGGAGGCGCTGTGTCGGCGCTTCCCGCTCTACGCCGGTCATTGGAGCGACTGAGCGGGGCCCGGACCGCGTGCGTTGTCCCTACTGCGCCGATTCGACGAACCGGGTGATCGACTCTCGCCTCGGTCGCGACGGCAGTGAAATTCGCCGCCGTCGCGAGTGCGGTGAATGCGGCCGTCGCTTCACGACGCGCGAGCGCGTCGAAGAGGTGTTCCCGAAGGTCGTGAAGCGCGACGAGCGCCGCGAGGATTTCTGGCGCGAGAAGATCGTCGTCGCCGTGCAGAAGGCCTGCGAGAAGCGGCCGGTGAGCTCCGACGCGCTCGAGCGTCTGGTCGATCGGGTCGAGCGGGCAGCCCAGGAGCTCGGGGAGAAAGAGGTCTCCACGCGCGTGATCGGCGACCGCGTGCTCGACGAGCTGGTCGCGATGGACAGCCTCGCCGCGGCCCGCTTCGCCTCGGTGTTCCACAACTTCGAGACCGCCGACGACTACGCCGAGTTCTTTCGCCAGCTCGAAGAACTGCGACGCGCGCGCGAATGAGCGCCAGCCCGACGCAACACGACGTCGCCGCCATGCGCCAGGCGTTGCGCGCCGCGCGACCCGCCCGCGGCCGCACCTTCCCCAATCCGCCGGTCGGCGCCGTCGTCTATCGCGGTGCGAAGATCCTGGCGCGCGGTTGTACGCGTCCGGTCGGGGGCGCCCACGCCGAGGTCATGGCGTTGGACCGCGCCCAGCAGCGTCACGGCGCGCGGGCGCTGCGCGGCGCCAGCCTGGCCGTGACCCTGGAGCCCTGCAGTTTCGAGGGGCGCACGCCGCCCTGTGTCGATCGGGTCCTCGAGAGCGGCGTGGGCCGGGTAGTCGTCGGCCACCGCGATCCCCACCCTCGGGTCGATGGCCGAGGGACGCGGCAGCTGCGCCGCCGCGGTCTCGAGGTCGTGGAGGGCGTCCTCGAGGACGCCTGTCGTGAGCAGCACCGCGGCTTCCTCTCGGTCGTCGAGCGCGGCCGACCCTTCGTGGTGGTGAAGCTGGCCGCGACCCTCGACGGCCGCATCGCCACCGCGAGCGGCGAATCCCAGTGGATCACCGGGGAACCCGCACGCGCAAAGGGACACGCGCTGCGCGCTCGGAGCGACGCGGTCCTGGTCGGCGTCGAGACGGCGCTCGCAGACGATCCGGAGCTCACCGCACGCCGCGCCGGGCGGGTGGTGCACCGGCCGGTGCGCGTCGTCGCGGATACGCGCCTGCGCCTTTCCCCCGACGCGCGCCTGGTTCGCAGCGAGCCGGCGTCGGCCTGGGTACTCTGCGGCACGGGCCCTGCGGCGAGTCGCCGGCGGGCGCTCGAGGCAGCCGGGGCGCGCGTACTCGAAGTCGCGCGCGGTCGCGGTCGGGGGCGAACCTCCCTCGACCTCGGCGCCGGTTTGAAGCGGCTCGCGCGAGAAGGAATCACGGAGATCCTGGTGGAAGGTGGTGGCGGCATCGCGGCGAGCCTGCTGCGCGGTGGCTGGGTGGACGAGCTGCATTGGTTTGCGGCGCCCGCTCTGCTGGGCAGCGACGGTCGACCCGCGCTCGGACCCCTCGGGCTCTCGCGCCTGGCCGATGCACCGCGGCTCGAAGTGACCCGGGTGCGACGCGTGGGCGACGACCTGCACTGGGTGGCGCGGCCTGCTGTGGGGGCTTCGCGATGAAGCGCTTCGCCACCCGCGTCGATGCCGCGGGCCTCCGCTTCGCGGTGGTCGTGTCGCGCTTCAATCATCTGGTCTGCGTGCGTCTCCTCGAGGGCTGCACCGACGAATTGCGCCGCCGCGGCGTCGAGAGCGACGACGTGCACGTGGCGTGGGTGCCCGGCGCGTTCGAGCTTCCCCAGGCGGCCCGCGCGCTCGCGACCACCGGCCGCTACGACGCGGTCATCACGCTGGGCGTGGTGATCCGAGGCGGGACGCCCCATTTCGAGTTCGTCTGCGAGGGCGTGACCGATGGCGTCCGGGAGGTCATGCGCGACACCGGCGTGCCGGTCGCCTTCGGCGTCCTCACCACCGACGATCTCGAGCAGGCGCTCGATCGCGCCGGTGGGGCCTACGGGAACAAGGGACACGAGGCGGCCCTGGCCGCGATCGAGATGGCGCGGCTGCTTCCCGAACTCGCAGCCGGTCCCGAGGGACCGGTATGAGCGCCGCACGCTCCGCCACGCGTCGCCAGTCGCGGCGGCTCGCGCTGCAGGTGCTCTACGCCGCAGATCTCGGGCGCAGTGCGTGTCTCTCCGAGGCCTTCGACGGCGTCGCGGCACATTTCGACCTGCACCCGGGAGCGCTCGCGTTCGCGAAGGAGCTCGTCCGTGGGATCGAGGAGGACCGCGAGGCGATCGATGCCACCATTGCGCAACACACACGCAACTGGCGCATCGAGCGCATGGCCGCAGTCGATCGCAACCTTCTGCGCCTGGCGGTACACGAACTACGAAGCACCGATACTCCGGCGCAGGTCATCCTCAACGAGGCGGTCGAGCTCGCGAGAGACTTCGGCGGCGATCGCTCGCCGGCCTTCGTGAACGGGGTCTTGGACGCGGTTGCCCGCAATCGTTCGGGCGAAGAGGAGGCCATGGCGTGAGCGTTCGACGGTTGCGGAGAGGTGGGGCGTGGCAGCGGCCGCGCCAGGGAGGCCGACACGCATGACGCTCCTGGCGGTGGCCTCCACCTCGATCGAGCGCGTACGCGGCGACCTCGTGGTCATCCCGCTGTTCTCCGACGAGCGCCCGCTACGGGCCGCTGCGGGCCGCGTCGACTGGCGATTGTGCGGGCACCTCTCCCGGCTGTTCGCGGACGGCACCCTGTCCGGCGAAGCGGGCGAGGCGGTCCTGATCCCGGGTGGCGGCGGGCTCCGCGCGCCCCGGGTGATGGGTCTGGGGGTGGGCACCCGGCGTGCCCTGGCCGACAGCGCCGCCTGGACCGCCTGGGCGAAGGACGCCCTGGGCCGCAGCCAGCGGCTGGGAGCGCGTCGCATCGCCCTGGCCCTGCCGGAATGCCGCGAGGCGGTCGCCGAGCGGCTCCAAGAGCTGGCCGCCGTCCTGTCCGAGGAGACAGCGAGCGAGCTCTGGATCTGCCTCGAAGGGGCCGATCAGATCTCCGGGAACGCTTGGTTGGACCGCACCGCCCGCCGCGGCCGTTTCCCCCAGCTCGAGATCCAGCCCCTGCCCGAAGGACGCATCCCCCCGGGGAGTTCCCTGCGAAGCCGCGCCGGAGCGCCGGACGCGCGGTCAAGTCACGCGTCAGCCGACCGATTCACTCGCTAGCGGTTCGCTTCGCCCGGCTCCGGGCCTCGACGTGCAGCCGCCAGGAGCGTGATGAGTCTCGTCGGCAGCCTCGAGGACCTGGGCCTCGTGGACATCCTCCAGATCGTGAGTCTTTCCCGGAAGTCGGGAGCGTTGTTCCTGCGCTGTGACCGCGGCGAGGGCCGCATCCTGTTGCGGGACGGCCTGGTGCAGGGCGCACAGATCAAGGGAGCGCCCGAGACGCTGCGCGCGCTTCTGATCGAGCAGGGCCTCGTCGACGGCATCGGCTTCGATTGCGCGCGCGAGCGCGCGGAGAAGGAAGGTCTGGTGCTCGACGTGGCGCTCGAGCAGGAGTGCCAGCTCGCCGAGGACCAGCTGAACGCCGTGCGACGCGAGCACGTCGAGCGCTCGGCGATGCGGATGTTCACCTGGCGCACCGGCGAGTTCAGCTTCGAGATCCGCGACGATTTCGGGGACGATGACAGCGCGCTGCTCCTGCCCGCCGGACTGAACACCCAGTATCTCGCCATGGAAGCGACGCGCCTCGGAGACGAGACGACGCGCGCGGATGAAGGGGAGGCCGAGCTCGGCGACGAGATGGATCTGGGCGACGACATGATGTTTAGCGGCGAAGAACCGATCGCTGCGCTGGAAGCCGACGAAGACCCGGTCGCCGGCGATCCGATCGACGAGCTCGCGATGGCGTCGGCCCAGAATGCCGATCCCTTGGACGACACGGTCGAGGACCTGCGCGGCAGCGACGTTCCCGTGGAGTGCACGCCCGCCGAGGCGACGCCGGTACCGGTGGCCGTCGAATCTGTCGAATCCGTCGCGTCCCCCGAATCGGCCGAGGCGCCCGAAGCCGCGCAGGCCGTCGCCGCTCCGAGCGCCAGCGCCGAGTCCCAGGCCCCGCCGGCCGAGCGGATCCGCATCCTGGTCGCCGTCGATCCGGACCTGTCGAGCCTCGAGTGGCTCAAGGCCTCGGTCGAGGAATCCTTCCAGCAGGTGCACATCTTCCAGCAGCGGGACCTCGCCGTGGAGCGGATCCGGCAGTACCTGGTGCGGGGCAAGACCCCGATGCTCGTGATGTCGGATCCGACCGCCAAGGAGCAGCGCGACGTCGAGCTCCTGGTGCAGCGCATGCGCGGGCTCGCTCCGCGGATGCCGATCCTGGCGCTGCGACCCGAAGGCATCGAGGCACCGCTCCCGCCGGGCGTGCACGCTGCCGTCTTCCGGCCTTCGTCCCCGTCCGCGGATCCCGATCGCTGGCATCTCTACGAAGGGCAGGCCCAGGCGCTGCGCGCGAATCTCGAGCCCTGGGTGGCTGGAGAGCGCCGACCCAGCTGAGCCGCTAGGCGCTCGTCCTAGCGATTCCGTCCTGGGCGTTCGTCTTCCGATCCCACGGCAACCGGGGACGCGCACGGCGCCCGTAGGGAGCGGCGCCAAGTGCGCTCCCCGGCTCAAGAACTGGCTCGTTACCGCCGATATCTCCCGCTGGCCCGGTACGCGCATTCCGGGCTCGGGAGGGTGGTATGCGGCGAATCCTGATCGTCGAAGACTCGCCGACGATGCGGTCGCTCTTGTCGGCTTCACTCGAGGCGACGGGCGAACCCACGAAGATCATCGAAGCGGCGAACGGCTTCGAAGCGTTGCGGCAGCTTCCGCGCGAGCCCGTGGACCTGATCGTGACCGACATCAACATGCCCGACATCAACGGGCTCGAGCTGGTGTCGTTCGTCAAGTCGAACCCGGCGTATCGCGAGATTCCGCTGATCATCGTGTCGACCGAGGGGTCCGAGCGCGATCGTCAACGCGGCCTGGAGCTCGGGGCGAACGCGTACCTCGTGAAGCCCTTCGAGCCGGACGAGCTCGAGAACCTCGTCTGCGATCTGCTGGCCGGAGCCTCGGAGCGATAGGACGGCGACGATGCCGAAGCGCACCACCCGCACGCGACGACGGACCAAGGCCGAACGCGAGTTCGTGTCCGAGGCCGAGGAGATCCTCGAGGTGCTCCGGGGCGGCGTCGCTGATCTGTCCGAGAGTCTCGGCAGCGACGCCGAGGTGGATCCCGAGCTGGTGAACGCGCTGTTTCGCGCGGCGCATTCGCTGAAGGCGCTCGCGGGCATGTTCCGCCGGGGCGAGATCGAGAACCTCGCACATCGCCTCGAAGACCTGCTCGACGCACTGCGCCTGGGACGTGCGGCGCTGACGGGTGACGTCGTGGTGCTGATCGACGAGTGCGTCGCCGTCTTCGCCGCGGTGCTCGATGCGGTGGGCAACGAATCGGCACTCGCGGAAGCCGCCGCGCCGGCGGCGGTTCTCGAGACACGCATCGCCGAGGCGATCGTGGCCCCTGCGCGGAGCCGCGCCGAAGTGACCTCGCTCGGCATCGATCCGGCGATCCTGCGGTCGTTGACCGAATACGAGGAGCATCGGCTCGAGGAGAACCTGCGGCGCGGTCGCGGCCTGTTCCTGGCGAGCGCGCTCTTCGACATGATGGAGTTCGAGGCAGGTCTCACGGCGCTCACCGACGCGATGCGCAGCGAGGGCGAAGTCATCTCCACGCTTCCCGCAGCCGGGGACGTGCCCGAGGGACAGATCCGCTTCTCCCTGCTGGTCGCGACCGAAGCGGCGCAGGACGCCCTCACCGCGGCGCTCGGCGAGCTGGACGCAACCCTCGAGCCGGTGCGTGGCGCCACTGGGGCATCGCCCCCCGTGTCCGAGACGAAGACGCAGCCGGTGCCACAGGCTCCAGGGCCGAACGTCGAATCGCTCCAGTCGCTCGGAGAAACGGTCCGGGTCGACATTCGCAAGCTCGACGAGTTGATGAACCTGGTCGGTGAACTCGTGATCTCGCGTCGTTCGATCGGAGAGCTGGTGCGTCGGCTCGAGATCACCGCGGACGACCGGCGCCTGGTGGGCGACTTTGCGAAGGCCCAGAAGAGTCTCGACCGCAAGGTCCGGCAGATGCAGTCCGCCGTCCTCGATGCGCGCATGGTCCCGCTGCGGCAGATCTTCGACAAGCTCCACCGGGTCGTTCGCCGGCTTTCCCAGGACTTGCAGAAACCTGTCGATCTCGAGATCCGCGGAGCCGAGACCGAGCTCGACAAGCTGATCGTCGAGGGACTGGTCGATCCGCTCATGCACGTGCTCCGCAACGCGCTCGATCACGGCATCGAGCCGTCCGAGGCGCGGACGGGGGCCGGCAAGCCCGAGCGGGGGCAGGTCTCGATCGAGGCCTTCCAACGCGGAAGTCACGTCGTGATCGCGGTGGCCGACGACGGGCAGGGGATCGATCGCGAGGCGCTGCGCGCCAAGGCGATCGAGCGCGAACTCGTCACTGCGACGGATGAGCTCGGAGAGCGCGAAGCCCTCGAGCTGATCTTCGCGCCCGGGCTCTCGACCTCGGAAGAAGTCACGGAGACGAGCGGTCGCGGCGTCGGCATGGACGTCGTCCGGGCGAATCTCACCGAGCTCGGGGGGGCGATCGAGATCGACTCGGAGCTCGGCCGGGGCACGACGATCACGCTCACGCTTCCGATCACCCTCGCGATCGTGCCGTCTCTGGTCGTGGGGATCGGGGAACAGCGTTTCGCGATTCCGCTCAGCAGCGTGCTCGAGACCCTGTCGCTCGATCCCGCGGCGATCCAGGTCTCGGAGCACAATCGCTTCCTGCACCTGCGCGGTGATCCGCTGCGGCTCTGCTGGTTGTCGGACGTCTACGGCATCCCCGTCCACTGCGACCCGCAGGAATCCTTCGTGGTCGTCGCGGGCGTCGGCGATCAGCGCGTGGGCCTCGTGGTGGATCGCGTCGAGGGGCAGCAGGACACGGTGATCAAGCCGATCCAGGGACCGGTGGCCCACATCCACGGTATCGCCGGAGCCACGGAAGTCGGCGATCAGGATCCCGTCCTCGTCCTGGACGTTTCCGCGCTGCTCGATGACGGGCCGCGACGCCGGGAGGCCGCATGAGCGAATCGCTCTCGTCTTCGACGGAGGCCCGCTGGGACGTGCTCGCTCGCGCCGCCGCCGCGCGCGATGCGGACGCCCCGGAAGAGGCCGGCTTGCTCCAGCTGTTGCGCTTCGACGTGGCGGGGGCGCCCTACGCACTGCCCGTTCCGGTCGTACGGGAGATCGTCCGCTTGCGCACCATCACGCCCCTGCCGCGGGTCGCACGTTCGGTGCGCGGCGTGATCTCGCTGCGCGGCGAGATCCTTCAGGTGATCGACCTGCGCGAGCGACTCGGGCTTCCGCGAGGTCCCGACACGAAAGCGTCCCGCATCATCGTCGTGCACGACGAAGCGGGAGATCAGGCGGGCGTGTGCATCGATGCCGTCCGCGACGTGATCCGCGTCTCCGAGGATGCGTTGCGGCCCCCCGTCGCCGGGGACAGCGGCGACCTCGTCGAGTCGCTCTGCGCCCACGACAATGGCTACGTCTCGGTCCTCGATCTGGGCCGGATCCTGGAGGCGACCGATGGCTGAGCCCGCTCGCTTCCTGGACGAGGCGCTGACCCTCGCGACCTTCCGCCTGGCCGATGGCCAGTTCGCGGTGGAAGTCACCGAGCTGCGCCAGATCATCCACTACAGCGTTCCGACGCGATTGCCGCGGGCCCCCCGCCTGATCGAGGGCATCGTCGACATCCGGGACGCGGTGCTGCCGGTCGTGGACCTCGGGCGGGCACTGGGACTCGAGGCGCTCACTCCGTCGCCGAGCTCGCGGATCCTGGTCGCCGAGATCGACGGGCTCGCCGTCGGACTGGCGGTGGACGCCGCGACGGGAATGCAGACCGTGGGCCTCGACCGCCTCGAGGATCCTCCGCCGCTCGTCGGCCAGCTCGGCTACGGCGCAGCGCGCGGCGTGATCCGCCGGTCCGGCGAGGCACCGATCATCGTGCTGTGTCTGGAGAGCCTGCTCGAGAGCATCCACCGGTCCGCTCTCGATGACCGTTCCCCGACGAGCAAACGGGAGGACGCCGCATGAGCACGGCCGAACTTCCCCGGGGCGCCAGCTTCCTCGTTCATATCGTGCGGCGCTCCGCGCTGCTGGCGGTTCCGTCCCTGGTGATCGTGATCGCTTCGATCGCGACCCTCCTCGACCTGACGCCTGCGATGTGGCGCGGCTTCGCGATCCTGTTGGGGATCAACGCGGTCGTCGCGTCTCCGCTCCACTGGACACTGATGCGCGGCGCGGCTGCGCCGGTGATGGCCTGGCTCGACGGCCCGGAGCCCCACCGCGAACGCACCGAACGCGCCTACACCCAGCTGATCGCGCTGCCTCCGAAGGTCGGCGTCGTCAGCGGCCTCGTCTGGCTCGGATCGACCCTGGCCGTGTCCGTCGGCATGGCGCTGTTCTTCGGTTCCCTGTGGAGCGCCTGGGCTTGGCAGGTCGTCATCGTGGCAGGCGCGACGGCGAGCTTCGTCGCCGCTGTCCTGACCCATTTCCTGGTTCGCGACGCCGTCTTCGATCGGGTCCGCGGCGCCCTGGCCGAGGAGATCGGCGCGCCCGAGGAGCGCTCCCGCCTGGCGCCCCGGATTCCGATGCGCTCGAAGCTGCTCGTCGGCGTCACGGGTGTCGGCGCGATGCCGGTGCTCTTCGCGGTGCTGATCGCCCATCACCGCAGCACCGACGCGCTGGAACGCCACGCACACAGCTGGACTGCAGAGATCCTCGCGAGCGCACCCACGAGCGAAGATGCGCTGGCCGGGTTCCGGGCGCGCCTCACCGACCCGGTGATGCCCGTCCCGGTGACACTCCAGCCCGTCGAAGCGTTCACGCAGCTCCAAGGGGCCGGCCGCGACGAGCTGGAGCGCCAGATCGACGCTGGGGTGCGCGAGGGCAACAGCCGCACGATTCCGGGCCGCACCGTGTTCTCGTGGCGGACCTTCCCGAACGGTCAGGTCTGGATCGCTTCGGTACCGGCGGCTGGACTCTACGCAGACCACACCGCCCGTGGTTCGAGCCTGCTCCTGCTGCTGGCCGGAGCCCTCGGATTCGCGATGCTCGTCGCGTACTACCTCGCGCGGGACATCTCCGCGCCGGCCGCGCTGCTGCGCGAGCGCGCCGAGCGGCTGGCGGACGGCGACCTCGGGCCGGCTGGGAGCTTCGACTCCGAGGATGAACTCGGCGAGCTCTCCCGGGCGTTCGACGGCATGACGGAAAGCCTGCGACAGACGCTGCAGCGGCTGGCGTCCTCGGCGGACGGTCTCGAGTCCCAGGCGGGCTCGCTGGGACCGGTGTGCGAGGCCCTGGCCGAGGCGTCGGGTGAGCGCGAGAGTGCGACCGAGCGGGCCGCGGCGAGCATGGAACAGATCAACGCTCAGGTCGCCGACATCGCGAGCTCGAGTCAGCGCCTCAACGAGAGCGTCGAGGAATCGAGCAGCTCGATTCTCGAGCTCGGCGCGTCGGGCCACGAACTCAACGAGACGGCGAGTGTCCTCTCCTCGAAGGTGGACGAGGTCTCTATCTCGATCGAAGAGATGGTCCGCTCGGTGAAGCAGGTCTCGGAGAACACCGAATCGCTCGCGTCCGCTGCCGAGGAGACCTCGGCTTCGATGGAAGAGATGGCCAGTTCGCTGCGCGAAGTCGACACCTCGGCGGAAGAGGCGGCACGGCTCTCGGGCACGGTGGTCGAGCGTTCGGAAGCGGGTCGCTTGAAGGTGAACGAGACGATCCAGGGCATGGAAGCCATCCGCGATGCCACGGAAACCGTGGAAGGCGTGATCCGCAACCTCCACGGTCGCACCGAGGAGATCGGCGCGATCGTCGACGTGATCGACGACGTCGCCGACGAGACCAATCTGCTCGCGCTCAACGCCGCCATCATCGCCGCCCAGGCGGGGGAGCACGGGCGCGCCTTCAGCGTGGTCGCCGACGAGATCAAGGATCTCGCCGAGCGGGTGCTCGCGAGCACGAAGGAGATCGGCGGACTGATCCGCTCGGTTCAGGACGAGTCCCAGAAGGCGACGGCTGCGATCGCCCAGGGCAGCGCGTCGGTGGCGAGCGGTGTGGAGCTCTCGGCCGAGGCCGGTCTCGCGCTCGAAGAGATCACCGAGGCTTCCCGCGAGAGCGGAACCCGCATCGGTGGCATCGTGGCGTCGCTGCGCGAGCAGGCGAAGGCCGCGGGTCACGTCGTCGGCCTGATGGAACGCGTGCGCGGTGGCGTCGACGAGATCCGCCATGCCGCCGCAGAGCAGGACCGCGGCAATATCGTGGTCTTCGAAGGGTCGGTCACGATGCGCGAGGTGGCGTCGCAGGTGCGCGGCACGACCGAGGAACAGGCGCGGGGCTCCGGCCGCATTCGCGAGAGCATCGAAGGGGTGCGCGGCGCGGTCGAGGAGATCCACGTGGCGCTGCAGGAGCAGTCCGAGGCGTGTGCCGAGGCCGCCGCGTTCCTCGAGCAGCTGCAGGGACGCCGCGGGACGCGACAGGAAGCCAATCGCCTCGTCGAAGGCGTCGCGCGGGAATTGTTGACGCGAGCAGAAGAGCTGCGTGCGGAAGTGCGCCGGTTCCGACTGTAGGCAGGCGCCGGTGGGTGCCAGGAGGATCGTTCGATGATTGCTGGGTGTCCGAGCTGCGGAGCGCGCTACCGGATCGATACCGCGAAGCTCCGGCCCGAGGGGGCGCGGCTTCGCTGTTCGCGCTGCGAGACCGTCTTCCGTGTTCGACCTCCCCAGGCGACGCCGAGTGTCGACGAGACGCCCGCGGTGGCCTCGTCTCCCGCGCCGAGTCCCCCGACGAGCGAAGGCATGGACGGGAGCCGCGTGGTGGTGGTGGCGCATCCCGATCCCGAAGCGGGGAAGTCCCTGGGCGAGCACATCGAGGCCTTCGGCCTGCAGCCCGTGGTCGTTCACGACGGGGTCGATGCGGTCCTGCAGATCCAGCGCGTGTTGCCGGCTGCGGTCGTTCTCGACGCTGCGCTGCCGAAGATGTTCGGCTTCCAGATCTGTGAGCTGATGAAGCGCAATTCCCAGCTGCGCTCGATCCCGGTGGTGCTGGTCGGCGCGATCCACGACACCGAGCGGTATCGCCGTCCCGCACAGGATCTCTACGGAGCCGACGCCTACCTCGAGCGACACGAGCTGACCGAGCGCCTGGAGACCCTCCTGCACCGCTTCGGGCTGGAGCTGCGAACGTCGCAGCCCTCGCTGCCCCCCGCACCTTCGGAGCCGCAGGTCCCGGCTGCGCCGCCGCAGCCGAGCTTCGAGGCCCCGACGCCTCCTCCGTCGGAGGCGCCGGCCTCATCGCCTGGTGCTCCCGCGCTCGACCTCCCCGGGGCGCCCGAGCCGACGGGCGGGCCCGAGCTGACCGGAGGCGATCTCGATAGCGGTCTCGACGGGCTCGTCGACACGCCCGCTCCGCCGCCTCCGCCCGAGACTCCCGCGCCCGTGGCGCCCGCGCCCACGACCGAGTCCGCCGTCGCCGACGCGCCGGGTGGCGACGCAGAGGAAGAGCACCCCGAAGTGCAGAAGGGGCTGCGCCTCGCACGCATCATCGTCTCGGACGTGATCCTCTACAACCAGGAGACCTTCGAGGCGGCCCTCGCCGACGGCAACGTCGTCGCCGCCCTGAGTTCCGAGCTCGAAGAGGGCTACGCGCTCTTTTCCCAGCGCGTCGACACGAACATCTGCGATCCCCGCGAGTTCCTCCAGCGCGAGCTGGTGCGGGTCGCGCGATCGCGGGGGATGCCGGAATGATCTCCTACGACGAACGCGATCGCGAAAGCGTCCTGCGGGATCTCGAGAGCCCGGACGACGAGGTTCGCCGCCTCGCCGTGGAGCGCATCGAGGCCCTGTCGCTCGAGGAGGCCATTCAGTGTCTCCTGGATCGGCTCGGCGACTCGGACTGGCGCGTGCGGAAGGCCGCGGTCGGTCGGATCGTGGCCCAGCGCGATCAGGACCGGGTGGTGCGCGGACTGGTCGACGCGCTCTCGGACGGGGACAACTCGGGCCGTCGCAACGCGGCGGTCGAGGCGCTGATCGCACTCGGCTCGCGGGCGATCCCCGCGTTGGTCGAGGCCAGCACGATCGATGACGCCGACGTCCGGAAGTTCGTGGTCGACACCCTGGCGGGGATCGGCGATGCCGACGCGATGGGCGCGATCATGGCGCGGCTGATGGACGAGGACACGAACGTCCGGGCCGCGGCCGCGGACGCGCTCGGCGCCATCGGAGGCCCGGCGGCTTGCTCGGCACTGCGCGAAACGGCCACCGACGGCTCCCAGGAGGCGCTGGTTCGCTTCTCCGCCCTGCACGCCCTCGACGGACTGGAGGCGCCGCTGCTCGCTGACGAATTGTCTTCGCTGCTCGCGGATCCCCTGCTCGGACCGCCGAGCCTCGCACTGCTCGGTCGGGCCGAGGATGATCCGGGTGCGGAAGACGCGCTCCTCAAGGGACTCTCGAGTGGTCGACGCTCGGCGCGTGAGGCCGCGATGCGGGGCCTCGTCCGAGTGGCCGCACGTCACGATGCTTCGGGGGTCTCGCCCGTCGTGCGACGCATCCGCACGATCGCCGACGCCTCTCCCGAGATGGTGCTCGAGACCGTGAGTCGCCTCGGCGAGACCGATCTCGGGACCCAGCTCGGCTTGATCCAGTTCCTGGGGCTCGCGGCACGCCGCGAGTCGGTGGTGCCGATCCTCGCGGCGTGTGCCGAGGAGGCCCTCGCTCAGGTGGCGGTCGCCACCCTGGCTTCGATGGGGACCGAGGCCGAAGACGAGATCTCGGCCGCCTGGGGCTACCTGGACGCCGAGCGTCGCCAGGATGCGTGCCGGGTGTTCGGTCGTACGGGCGGACCCGCGGCGATGACCTGTCTCATCGACGCCCTCGAAGACACGAGTGCGCCGGTCCGAACCGAGGCCGCGCGGGCGCTCGGCGGGCTGGGCTTCGAGGAGGCGTTGGCTCCGCTGGTCCGACGCCTGCCGCTCTGCGAAGACGACGCCGATCTCGACGAAGGGGAACGCGGCGCGATCGCCGCCGCCATCATCTCTCTGGCCGAAACGAACGAGGACATCGCACCCCAGGCGATCGAGCGTCTGGGAATGCTCTGGGAGGGCGCCGAAGCCGAGACGCGGCTCGCGGTCGCCAGTGTCTTCGCGCACATCGCGAGCCCGGCGGATGCGCAGTGGGTGTCCGTGCTGCTGAAGGACCCGGACGAGGGCGTGCGGCACGCAGCGGTCGAGGCGATTCCGCGGCTGCAGGCCGACGGCGTTCCCGAGGCGTTGCGCCTCGCCCTCGCCGACGAATCGGCGACCGTGCGGGTCGCCGCCGCCGAAACCCTGGGTCATTGCGCGGGTGACGAGGTGCTCGACGATCTGCAGCGGCTGGTGCTCGACGAGGACCCGCGGGTCCGCGCGACCGCGATTCGCGCCATCGGTGCCCGGTTCGCGTCGGATCCGAGTCCCGCCGTGCGCGCCTTGGCACTCGGTGCGCTCCACCGCGCGACCGAAGACGACGCGCTGGTCGCCCTCGCGGTGATCGAGGCGGTGGGGGAGATCGGCGGCGAGGTCGTGGCCTACGTGGCACCCCTGCTCAACCGTGCCGAGCCCGACGTCGTGCGCGAAGCGGTGCGCTGTCTGGGCCGTCGCGGTGAACCCGACCAGCTGATGTCGATCCTTCCCCTGGTGGGTCACCGCGACTGGTCGGTGCGCGCCGAGGTGATCGAAGTGCTCGCGCTGCACCGTGTGCAGCGAGCCGTTCCCGCGATCCTGCGACGCCTGGAGACGGAGCAGGACGACTTCGTGCGCGCAACGATTCTCTCGGCCCTCGAAAGGCTGGAGAGCTGAACGATGGACGCCCGACCCAAGATGACCGACGGGGAGTACCGGCTGTTCGCACGGCTGGTGCAGTCCCATTGCGGTCTCCACTTCGGGCCGGACACCCGACTCCTCCTCGAGAACCGCGTTGCGCGCCGCATGCGCGATCTGGCGGTCTCTTCCTTCGCGGCCTACCACCACGAGATCTCGCACGATTCGCGCCGCGACGGCGAGCTCTCGCGCCTGATCGACGAACTCACGACGAACGAGACCTACTTCTTCCGTGAGCGAGGTCAGCTGAACGCGCTGGTCCGCGAGATCCTGCCGGAGGCGCTCGCCTCCCGGCGTGAACAGGGCGGCGGGCCAGTCTGTGTGTGGTCGGCGGGATGCTCGAGCGGTGAAGAGCCCTACAGCATCGTCATGCTCGCAAAGGAAGCAGGCGTCGATCTCGGCGGCGAGCTTCGCGTCTACGCCTCCGACATCTCGCGTCGCATGATGCAGCGGGCGCGTGCCGGCCTCTACCGCGAGAATTCGTTCCGCGAGACCGAGGATTCCCTCCGCGAGCGCTACTTCGTCGAGAAAGAAGGGCAGTGGCAGGTCGCCGACGAGATCCGCCGGTCCGTCGACTTCATCCATCTCAACCTGATGGACGGCTCGAAGGTGGCGCTGCTCGGCGCGATGGACGTGATCCTCTGCCGCAACGTCATCATCTACTTCGACAAGGCCGGGAAGACCCAGGTCATCCAGACCTTCGAGGAGAAGCTCCGGCCCGGTGGCCATCTGCTGCTCGGCCACTCCGAATCCCTGATCAATCTCTCCACCTCCCTCGAGCTGCGTTCGCTGCGCCAGGACCTCGTGTACCGGCGTCCGGCACCGGGCCTCTCGCTGCCCGACCCGTGGCATCTCGCGGCGCGCGAAGCGATCCGCGAAGTGGAGGAGTCGTCGTGACGCGCGATCCGATTCGCGTGCTGGTGATCGACGACTCGGCGTTCAGCCGTCAGGCGATCTCGCGCATGCTCTCGGTGTCGCCTCTCGTCGAGGTGGTGGGCGTGGCGCGCGACGGCGAGGAGGCGCTTCAGAAGACGTTCGCGCTATCGCCGGACCTGATCACCCTCGATCTCGAGATGCCGAAGATGAACGGCTTCACCTTCCTGCGGCTCGTCATGAGCCGTCAGCCGACTCCGGTGCTGGTGATCAGCGGTCGGATGCGCGAGGACGACGTCTGGAAGGCCCTCGAGCTCGGCGCCGTCGACTTCATCACCAAGCCGACACCGCGCGCTGCTCCGGTGCTCGCTTCGATCGAGCGCGAGCTGATTCGGAAGGTGCACTCGATTCGCGATCTGCGCATCGACCGGGTCCGCGATCGCTCTCAAACGGCGCGTTTTCGCGCGCGGCCGCCGGACCCGCTGCGCCTGCCCGGCGTGGTCGCGATCGGGTCCTCCACCGGTGGGCCCGCTGCCCTGATGGAGATCTTCGGCTCGTTCACTTCGCAGCCCGAAACCACGTTCCTGGTGGCGCAGCACATGCCGAAGGGTTTCACCCAAGGGTTCGCAGAGCGGTTGAACCGCCTGACGGTAATGGAGGCGCGGGAGGCGTCCGACGGGGAGCCGCTTGCGCCGGGCACCGTGCTGATCGCCCCGGGCGGGTGTCATCTCGAGATCGAGTCCGGAGCCTACGGTCCGCGCACACGACTGTCGGAGCCGGGGCTGTCGGACAAGTACACGCCGTCGGTCGACCGGCTCTTCGAGACTGCGGCAAAGAGCTTCGGGCGCGACCTCTTGGGGGTCGTGCTCACCGGGATGGGCGACGACGGGCGGCGCGGTGCCGCGTCGGTCGCCGAGAACGGCGGTCGAGTGATCGCGGAATCGGAAGAAACGGCCGTGATCTTCGGCATGCCGCGACAGGCGATCCGTGAGGGCGTGGTGGAGGCGGTGCTTCCGCTCCCCGACATCGCCGCGAGTCTGGGCGGGAACGGCCTGGGGGCCGCCACCCGCGTTTCGTCGCCGACGCAACCATTCGTGCCAGCAGGGGGCGCTGATGAGAGAGAGTGACCAGAATCTGTTTTCGCGGGCCGAGGAGTTCCTCGCCCTCTTCAATCGAGGAGCTGCGTTCACGCGCGAGCTGCTCGAAGAGAACAAGCGGCTGCGCGAGCGGCTGATGCGATTCGCGGACCGCCAGGAGATGGCGGCCCAGAATCCAGAGGAATGGGCGAAGCTGCGTCAGGAGCTCGTCGAGCGCATCAGTACGCTCGAGGCCGAATACACCGACGTGCGCGAGCGTCTCGATCAGGTCGAGGAAGAGAACGACCAGTTCGCCCAGCGCTACGTGGAGGTGGAAGAGGAGAACAACAACCTCGCCAACCTCTACGTTGCGAGCTACCAGCTGCACTCGACCCTGGATCTCGATGAGGTCGTCAAGATCATCATGGAGATCGTGATCAACCTGATCGGCGCCGAGGTGTTCGCCGTCTACCTCTACGACGAGGAGAGCGCCCACCTGAGGGCCGTGGCCTCCGAGGGAGAGGAGGTCTCGGCCTTCCCCCACGTGCAGCTGGGCGAGGGCCCGCTGGGCGAGGCGGTGATGAATGGTGAAGCGAAGTGCTGGGAGAACGACTTCTCCGGGGACCTCGAGAAGCCCGTCGTTTGCGTACCGCTCGTGATCCACGGCAAGCTGATCGGCGCCATCGCGGTCTATGCACTGCTGTCCCAGAAGGACGGCTTCAGCCCGCTCGACCACGAGCTCTTCAACATGCTCGGCGGGCACGCCGCGACGGCGCTGTTCGCCGCGCGCCTCTACTCCCAGTCCGAGCGAAAGCTCAGCACGATCCAGGGATTCATCGACCTTCTGGCGCGCTGACCCAGCGCGCCACGCCGACTCCTCCACGGGGACAATCCATGAGTTATCGAGTTCTGATCGTCGAAGACAGCCCGACTATGCGGCAGCTCTTGTGCTTCGCGCTGCGACGGATGAAGGACGTCGAGATCGTCGAAGCCCAGGACGGGATGGACGGCCTGCGCAAGATCTCCAGCGACGATTTCGACATCGCACTGATCGACATCAACATGCCAGTGATGGACGGCCTGAAGCTGATCCAGCTGATCCGAGGGGATGAGTCATTGGCCCAGATTCCGATCGTCGTGATCACGACCGAAGGTGCGAACGAGGATCGCGAGCGCGCCCTGGAGCTCGGGGCGAACGAGTACCTGTGCAAACCGATCCAGGCGAACCGCGTTCTCTCGGTGGTGCGAGACCTGCTGAAACCACGCTGACCCCGCGTCCCGGGCGCGCAGGGGAGGTGGTACGTTCCCCGCGTGTCGCGGTTTGCATCGATCGCCTGGGCGGCCCTGGCCCGCGTCGCTCTGTCTGGCGTTGCTCTGTTCAGCGTCGGAACCGGTTGCGGCTACACCTGGGCAGGCGCTTCCGACGCTCCCCAACTCGGAGCGGTCGCCATCGAGACGCCACGGAACGCGTCGGGGGAGGGCGGTCTCCACTTCGTCGTGGCCGATGCGTTGCGCCGCGAGGTGATGCGTCGACCCGGGGCGCGGCTCACCGAGGACCCCGACGGCGCAGACTGGGTCGTCGCGGGACAGGTGCTTCCCCTGCGCGTGGCCGCCGCCAGCCTGTCCCCGGTCGTCCTGACCCTCGAGTACGAACTCACCCTCGGCCTCGACCTGACGGCGACGGCGACCGACGGGCGTGAGCTGCGCTTCGACCCCCAGCGTTTCCGCGAGACCGAGCGCTTCCTGGCCAGCGCCGACGCAGAAGCCCAACGCAAGAACCGGGTCGAGGCGTTGCGACGCATTTCGCGTACCTTGGCGGCGCGCTTCCTCGATCAGCTGGCCGTGAGCGCAGCCACCCCGGAACCCGGCCCCCCGGGAGATCCGTCGTGAACCTGGAAGACCTGGAGCAAGAACTCGGCGCGGGCAGCCCGCGCTCGGCCTACCTCCTGGCGGGCGACGAACCGCTGCTGCGCGAAGACGCGCTGGGACTGCTCCGCACCGCGGTCCTCGGGGACGCCGATCCCGAGTTCAACTTCGACCGCTTCGACGCCAGCGTTGCGCCGGGCCCGCTCGTGGATGCGCTGCGTACGCTGCCCGTGTTCGCCCCGCGGCGCCTGGTGTCGCTCATCGACCCCGACGCGAAGCGCGGTGGCAACAAGGCGTTGCTCGAAGCCGTGGGAGATTGGGTGGGGGAGGCCGATGCCAGCGACGCCGTGCTGGTCGTGGCATCCACGAAGCCCGACAAGCGGGCGCGCTGGGTCAAGGCGTTCGGGGACGCGGTGGTGGGCTGCGAAGCGCCGAAGCGCGCCCGCGAAATCGCCGCGTTCGCCCGGGCCGAGGCGAAACGCCAGTCGGTGACCCTCGAACGCGGCGTCGCCGAGGCGCTCGCCGAACGCGTGGGCCCCCAGCTGCTGCTGCTCCGACAGGAGATCGCGAAGCTCGCCTTGCTTGCCGGGCCCGGCGAAGCGGTGACCGCGGCCCACGTGTCGGCGGGGACGGTGCTCGCGACCGAGGAGCCCGTCTGGGACCTCACCGACGCCATCGGCGAGGGTCGCACGGCCGACGCGCTGCGCGTGCTCGGCCGGTTGCTCGGCAGCGGCGCACCGCCGCCGGTGGTGTTGGGCGCGCTGGTCTCCCACTTCCGCCGTCTGCTGCGGACGGCGTCGGGGGCGGAGGTGCCCGGCCCCCCGTTCGTGCGGAAGAAGCTCGCGACCCAGGCGCGCCGGTATGGCGCGAACCGGCTGCGCTCCGCGCTAGGTGCGCTTCACGAGACCGACCTCGCGCTCAAGGGAAGCGGTGCATTGCGTCCGGAGCTGGCGCTCGAACGCGTGGTGATCGCACTCGCGGTCTAGCGCTCTCGCAGACCGGCGATCGTAAGCCCGTCGGGGCGCGGAGTGGCGCCGCTAGGAAGACGAGGCGTGCAGGCTGCGCGCGAGGCGCGAGACCTTTCGGCTCGCCTGCTTCTTCGAGAGCACGCCCTTCGAGGCGGCGCGCCGGATCTCGCGCTCGGCCAGGCGGACGGCATCGCGGGCCGCGTCGCCCTCACCAGCGCCGACCGCGGTGCGCGCGCGCTTGATGGCGCTCTTGAGGAGCCCGCGGATGTGGCGGTTGCGCGCGCGTCGCTTGAGGTCCTGTCGTGCGCGCTTCTTGGCGGAGGCGTGGTTGGCCAATGGGAGCCCTTTCTCGGAGGCGCGGAAAAGTACTGGCTCGCGGGAGCCGTGTCGAGGGCCGGGCGGGGTGGATTCTCGCCACGCTTTCCAGGGGTTGCCGGGGTTCAGCGCCGGCGCGGGGGTGCCGATACGGCCGGCGGATGCGTACGCCGATCGGGAGGGGAGAGGGATGACGAGGCGCGGACGGGCGAACCGAATCGCCGTCGCGTGGGCGCTCTGCGCCACGGGCCTGCTCGCCCTGGCCAGCGGGGCTCAGGAGGCGACCCTCGCCGACCCCCCCCTGGCGGCTCCGCCCGAGGTTGCGGAGCTCCACGGAGAGGCCCCTGGCGACCCCGTCCCGGCAGACCAGGCCCCCACGGGGGATCGCGCTGCGGCCGCGGTGCCCGCGCCCGCCGAGCCGAACTGGAGCTCGCTGCTCGAAGACGTCTGGCAGGCGGAGCGAAGCCACCTCGACGAGCGCGTCCGGGAGACCCGACGGGCCTCGTTCGAGCTCGGTGCCTGGAACCTCGACCCGGCCGCCCGCGTGCTGATCGCCGGCGAAGTCGACGGCAGCGACCTCGACCGCGCCCAGGCGGCGGTCGAGCTGGCGCCCCATCTCCCCGCCGCCCACATGCGGCTGGCGAAGGCGATCTGGCTCAGCGGCGATTCGCCGATGGCGGCCGTGCGCTCGCTGGTTTCGGCGGTGCAGGCCATCGCCGGGCACCTCGAGGCCAGCTTCTGGTTCGGCGGCTCCGCGCTCTATTTCCTCGCCTTCGCCCTGGTGATGGGCGGCCTGCTCGCAATCGGACTCGTGGGGATCGCCGCGCTGCCCCATGCCTCCCACGACCTCGGCCACTTCTTCTCCAGCCACATGCCCGGCTTCGGCTGCGCCGCGGCGCTGGCGTCGCTCCTATTGCTGCCGCTCGCCCTGGGCGAGGGGCTCCTCGGCCTGGCACTCGCCTTCGCGGGCATCGCGGTGATCTACGGCAAGCGCGCGCATCGCGTGGCGCTCTTCCTGGCGGTGGTCGGGATCGGCCTCGGCGCGTATCCGGTGATTCGCGCGGCCGGTGCCGCCCTGGCGGCGCTCCCCGAGGACCCGGTGGCCCGGGCGGCCTTCTCGGTGGGGCAGGGCCTCGCGACACCGGTCGATCGGGCTCGGCTCGAAGCGGCCGTCGAATCGGATCCGATGGCGATGCGCGGACTCGCCGTGCTGGCCCGCCGCGCGGGAAACCTCGGCGAGGCCGACAAGCTCTACCAGGAACTGCTCGCCGCGGGGGCGAACGACGTCGGTGCGCTCAACAACGCCGCCAACGTCCGCCTCGAGCTGGGTCACATGGAGAGCGCGCTCGAGTTCTACGGGCGCGCCGCCGAGCTGGGTCAGTCGCCCGTCGTCCTGTTCAACCTGGCCCAGGCCTACGGCCGGGCGTTCCAGGTCGAGGATCTGAACCGCACCATCGCCGAAGCGCAGCGCGTCGGTGGCGACCTGGTGGCCCGCCTGACGGCGCTGCAGGGAACCGACACCGAAGGCTTCGTCGTCGACTACCCGCTCACCCACGATCTCTTCTGGTCGCGCGCGATGCGTCCGGGCGCCGGGGAGACCGTCGCCTCCGAGTTCCGCGCCCGCTTTGCCCCGGGTGCCCTCGGCCGCGACTGGACCCTGTTTGCCGGGGTCGCGCTGGTCGTGATCCTCGGTGGGAGTCTGTTCGGATCGCGGATCCACCCCGCGCGCTGGTGTCCGCGCTGCGGCGGGCGCATGTGTCCGCGCTGCAACTCGAGCCGCGGTGAGATGTGCTCGGGCTGTCACCGCCTGTTCCACCAGCCCGAGAAGACGGACCGCGTCCTGCGGCTCGAGCGTGTCAACGCTCTGCGCAACCGCGAGCGCCGGATGGATCGGCTCTCGACGCTCGTCTCGGTGGTCGTGCCCGGCGCCGCGGGACTGCTCGCCGAGAAGCCGCTGCGCACCTGGCTCGGTGCCCTGTTCTTCACCCTGGCCGCCGCGGCACTGATCTGGCGCGAGGGCATCGTTCCGGATCCGTTCGTGGCCGGGAGCGCCGCGACCCTGGTGTTCGTCGGGCTCGCCGCGATCGCGACCCTTCTCTACGGCCTGGTCGTCGCGACCTCGCTGGCCAGTCGGAGGCGCGCCTAGTGTCCGTCGGCCTCTCGGGAAACCTCGTCGACTTCGGCATCGCCGATGTCTTCCAGCTGATCGGGCAACAGCGCAAGACGGGTGTGCTCGAGCTGAAGTCCGAGACGACGCGAGCGCAGCTCGTGTTCGACGAAGGCATGGTGGTCTCGGCCGCGCCGGCCAGCGGCCGCGCGGGCGAACTCGACCCGCTGGCCGACCGGCTCATCCGCTGCGGTCTGCTCACCCGCGATCGGGCGGAAGAGGCGGTGCAGGCCTGTCGCGCTTCGGCGCAGACGCTGGCGAGTACGTTGCGCGAGCGCGAGTGGCTTCCCGACGACCAGATCGAGAGCGCCGAAGAGCTCGTGACCCGCGACACGATCTTCGAGGTGCTGCGCTGGCGCACGGGGACCTTCGACTTCCGCGCACAAGAGGTGTCCCACACGCGCGACCGCTCCCAGCTGCTCGGCGCCGAGCAGATCCTGATGGACGGTCTGCGCATGGTCGACGAGTGGCAGAGCTTCGCCGACCTGGTGCCGAGCGAGGAGACCGTGTTCCAACGCTCGGGACGCTTCGAGCGCTACCTCGAGAAGCTCGGTCGTGACGACGCCGAGGCCCGCGCCCGCGCCGAGCGCGTGTTCCAGCGCGTCGACGGACGGCTCTCCGCGCGTCGCGTGATCGACCTGGCCCAGCTCGGCACGTTCGACGGCATGCGCGGCCTTGCCGAGCTGCGCGAGGCGGACGCGATTCGGCCGCTCCACCCCGAGAGCGTGCGTCACGTGCGCCGCGTCGCTCGGTCGACCACGCCGACCGGCCGTCCCTCGGCGGCGCGCCGCGCCATCGCCGCCGCGATCCCGCTCGCCATCCTGGCCGGCGTCGTGTGGTGGACCGCCGCCGAATCGATGGCCGCACCCGAGCCGACCCCCGGCGGTCCCGTTGCACGGGCCACCCTGGCGGAGCTCGAGGACGCCTACGCGACACGGGCCGCGCGCCACGCCATCGAGGCGTACCGCTTCCATCACGGCGATTGGCCCGAATCCCTCGCTGACGTGGAGGCGGCGGGTCTTCTCGACCGCGACGCGTTGGCAGCTCCCAGGGGCCGTCCCTACTATTCTCAACAGCAAGCGGAAGGCTGGGTCTTTCTGGGCCCCGACCGCTGAGCGCGCCGCCACGGGCTGAATCGCGGCGCGCCCTTCCGAGGATCCCTCTGAACCGCACCGACCCCAACACCCGCCAGACGCTGGTCTTCGACGACAACGCCACCGCCGCGGCACTCTACGGCGAAGGCGATCGCACCCTGCGCGTGCTCGAGGAAGAGTTCGGCATCCACGCCGGAGCGCGTGGGAACGAGGTACGGTTGGTCGGGCCGGTCGGCGAGGTGGGACTGGCGCGGAAGGTGCTCGAGCATCTCTACGGAGTGCTCAAGTCGGGGTCCCAGGTGGGGGCCCGCGAAGTACGGGACGCAGTGCGTATGGTGACGCAACAACCCGACGTCGATCTCGCCGAGACCACCGACGATGTCCTCGGGGACGTCGGATCGCGGCGCCGGATCGGAGCGAAGACGCTGGCCCAGCGCCAGTACGTCGACCTGATCCGCAAGCACGACGCCGTCTTTTCGATCGGACCGGCGGGCACGGGCAAGACCTATCTCGCGATGGCCATGGCGATCGCTGCACTCAACCGTCACGAGGTTGCGCGGGTCGTGCTGACGCGTCCTGCCGTCGAGGCCGGCGAGCGCCTGGGCTTCCTGCCCGGCACGATGGCCGAGAAGGTGAACCCCTATCTCCGTCCGCTCTACGACGCACTTGGCGACATGATGGACTACGAGAAGTCGACCCGGCTGATGGAGCGGGGGGCGATCGAGGTCGCGCCGCTCGCGTTCATGCGCGGTCGGACCCTGAACGATGCGTTCGTCATTCTCGACGAAGCGCAGAACACGACCCCCGAGCAGATGAAGATGTTCCTCACGCGGCTCGGCTTCGAGTCGAAGGTGGTCGTGACCGGCGACGTCACCCAGGTCGACCTGCCGCGCGACAAGCGCAGCGGGCTGATCGAGGCGATGGACGTGCTCGAAGGGGTCGACGGTATCGGGTTCATGCACTTCACCGATCGGGATGTCGTCCGACACCCGCTGGTGCAGACGATCCTGCGCGCCTACGACCGTGCCGAACGACGGCGCTCGGGCGAGGGCGGCCACTCCGCCGAATGAGCGTGCGCCTGCAGGGGCGCCGCGGACTCCCCCGCGTCGACCGACGACGCCTGCGCCGTCAGGCCCAGCGGGTCCTGCGGGCCCTGGACTGTGCCGACGCCGAGCTGTCGGTCGCGCTCGTCGACGACGCGGCGATCGCCGAGCTCAATACCGAGTACCGCGGCAAGGACGGCCCCACCGACGTCCTGTCGTTCTCGCTCCTAGAGGGGGCCCACACCGAACTGCGTGGGAGCATGCTCGGAGACGTCATCGTCAGCCTCGAAACCGCTGAGCGACAGGCACGCCGGCGGCGTCGCAGCCTGGACGACGAAGTGCTCTTTCTGCTGATCCACGGCACCCTCCACCTCTTGGGGCACGACCACGAGGAAGACGAAGAGGCGCGCGCGATGCGTGCTGAGGAGCGACGGCTGTGGCGGATGCTGCAGGGCTGACCCGGCGCGCGCGGTTGGCGGGGGGCGCGGTCGCGGCCCTGCTCTTGTTTGCGTCGTTTCCTCAGCCCGTCTTCGGCACGGTCGTCGATGCCGGGCCCTGGTTGGCGTGGCTCGCGCCGGTGGCCGTCGTCCTCGTGCTGCGCGGCCTGCCGCTGAAAGCAGCCACACTCGCCGGCGGCGCCGTCTTCTGGGTGGGCTACACGGCGATCCTGCACTGGATCTACGTCGTGACCGTGCACTACGGGCACGCTCATCCTCTGATCGGTGTCGTGGCCCCGATCGGGCTGGCGCTGTACATCGCCGCGTTCGGCGCCGCCTTCGGCGCGGGCTTCGCGTGGCTCAGCGCGCGGGGGCTCGCGTCCGCGTGGACGCTGGCGCTCCTGTGGACCCTGCTCGAACACGGCCGCAGCTTCGTCCTCACCGGGTTTCCCTGGGCGAGCCTCGGCTACGCCCAACACGGCAACGCGTGGTTGCTCGGCCTGGCGAGCTTCACGGGCGTGTACGGCCTGAGCTTCGTCACGGCGCTCGGAGGGCTCGCCGCCGCCGAATGGGCGCAGGCACGGCGGGCGGGCAGGGCGACCGGCCGCGGCACCTGGGCGGCGCTCGCTTGTGTGGTGGCGGCCCATGGCCTGGCGGCGTTCGCCCCGGGGCCCACTCCGAGCGACGAGGTCGTGCGCGTGGGCGTCGTGCAGGGAAACGTCGACCAGGGCGACAAGTGGGACGCCGCCTTCCGCGAGCGGACCCTGGCCGACTACGAATCCCTGACCCGCCAGGCCGCCGCCGCGGGCGCGGCGATCATCGCCTGGCCCGAGACGGCCGTGCCGGGCGGGGTGGAGAGCGATCCCCGCCTCGAGCAGCGTCTCGCACGGCTCGCGCGCGAGACCCGCGCGGTGTTGGTCGTGGGCGCGGTCGGCCTCGCCTTCTCCGAGACCGGAAGGCCGAGCCGCTTCTACGACAGTGCCTTCGTCTTCGACCCGACGGGGCAGCGGATCGACCGCTACGACAAGACCCACCTGGTTCCTTTCGGCGAGTACGTTCCCTTTCAGGCTTTGATCGGGCGGTTTCTGTCGGCCGTGGCGCGCGGGATCGCCACCACGGGCGTGACGCCCGGGGAACGCCCGCGCGCGATCGAGGTCGAGCTGGCCGACGGCCGACCGGTTCGGATCGGGGTTCCCATCTGCTACGAGCTGCTGTTTCCGAGCCTGGTGCGCGAATTCGTGCGCGACGGCAGCCAGCTCCTGCTCGGGATCACCAACGATGCCTGGTACGGACGCACCGGTGCTCCCTACCAGTTCCTCGCGATCACCGCGCTGCGCTCGGTGGAGACCGGCGTGTGGTTGGGGCGCGCGGCGAACACCGGGGTCTCGGCCTTCGTGGACGCCCGCGGCGGGGTCCACCAGCCCACCCCGATCTTCGAGAGCGCCTGGCGTGTCCACGACGTCCCGCTCCACGCGTCTCCGGCGGCAGCCACCTTCTATACGACCTTCGGACCCGTCTTCGTCGGCACGGCGTGGCTCGCTGCGCTCGGTGTGGTCGCGTTCGGGCTCCGCCGGGGCAAGACAGAGGTGCGGTCCTCGGCCGAATGAGGAATGCTCCCGCCACCCCGCCTCGCCTCCCTCTGGGAGTCCTTTCTGCTGGGAGCCTTCCAGCTTTCTGAGAGTCTCGGAGAAGTCTGGGAGTCTGGGAGAACCATGACCGAACCCAAGCCCGTGCCCACCGACCACGAGCTCGGCGAGCGGCTCCGCGCCTTGCGGACCCGCTGGGACGAGCTCCGGGGGCATCTTTGACCTCGCCAGTTTGCGAGAGCGCGTCGTCTCCCTGGAAGGGGAGTCGGCGGATCCGGAGCTTTGGAACGATCGAGAGCGGGCAGAGCGGGTGTTGCGCGAGAAGCGCAACGCCGAGCGGGAGCTCGCCCACGTCGACGGCCTGAACGCCGCCTTCGACGACGTGGAAGTCCTGCTCGAGCTGGCGGCCGAGGCCGACGACGACGAGACCCGGGTCGAGGCGGGCGAGAAGCTCGACGCCACGGCGTCCGAGCTCGACGACGCTGAACTGCGTCGCCTGCTGGGTGGGGAGCACGACGGGGGCGGCGCGATCGTCTCGATCAACGCCGGCGCGGGCGGCACCGATGCCTGCGACTGGGCCGAGATGCTGCTGCGCATGTATCTCCGCTGGTGCGAGAAGAACGAGTACAAGACCGAGATCCTCGACGTCCAGGACGGGGACGAAGCCGGGGTGCGCAGCGTCACCTTCACCGCCGAGGGCGATTACGCCTTCGGCTACCTGCGCCCGGAGGAGGGCGTTCACCGGCTGGTGCGCATCTCGCCCTTCGACTCCCAGGCCCGACGCCACACGGCCTTCGCCAGCCTCAGCGTATTTCCGCAGATCGACGATTCGATCGAGGTCGAGATCGACGAGGGCGAGCTGCGGATCGATACCTACCGCGCCGGTGGCGCGGGCGGACAGCACGTCAACAAGACCGACTCGGCGGTGCGGATCACCCACCTGCCGACGGGCATCGTGGTGCAGTGTCAGAACGAGCGGTCCCAGCACAAGAACCGTTCGTCGGCGCTGAAGGTGTTGCGCGCGCGGCTCTATGAGCACGCGCGCCGGGAGCAAGAGGAAAAGATGGCGGCGCTGCGGGGCGAGAAGGAGAAGATCGACTTCGGCAGTCAGATCCGCTCCTACACCCTGCACCCCCAGCAGCGGGTGAAGGACCACCGCACCAACCTCGAGATGGGAAACGTGGAGGCTGTTCTGGAAGGCGATCTCGATCGATTCATTCGCGCCGCGCTGCTCTGGCAGTCGGGCGCTGGGGCGGAGTCGGCGTGAGCGAGCGCGAGCGAGAAGCACGACGGCAGAAGCTGGCCGCGCTGCGCGAAGCGGGCGTCGACCCGTATCCGCCGCGCGTCGGGCCGCGCGAGTCGATCGCGCGGGTGCGCGAGCAGTACGACGGCCTCGACGCAGCCGCCCTCGAATCCGACGCTCCCGTCGTCGGAATCGCGGGACGCGTGGTCGCGCTCCGCGTGTTCGGGAAGCTGGTCTTTGCGACGCTCCTCGAGAACGGCGAGCGGCTGCAGGTCAGCGCGAAGAAGGCCGAACTCCCCGCCGAGGTCTTCCAGTTCATCAAGAAGCTCGACATCGGTGACTTCGTGCGGGTCTCCGGTCCGCTGTGGCGCACCAAGAGCGACGAGCTGACCGTCGACATCCGCGAGGCCGAGCTCGCCGCGAAGGGCTTGAACCCGCTGCCCGAGAAGTGGCACGGGCTGTCCGACGTCGAGGCGCGCTTCCGACAGCGCTACCTCGATCTGCTGGTGAACACGGATGCGCGCCGGATCGCCGTGCAGCGCAGTCAGGTGGTGAGCGCGATGCGCGCGAGCCTCGACGGCCGGGGGTATCTCGAGGTCGAGACGCCCGTACTCCAGCCGATCTACGGCGGCGCCGCCGCGCGACCCTTCACCACGCACCACAACACCTACGATCAGGAACTCTTCCTGCGCATCTCGGACGAGCTGTATCTGAAGCGGCTGGTCGTCGGCGGGCTGGATCGCGTCTACGAGATCGGCCGGGTGTTTCGCAACGAAGGGGTGTCCCGCAAGCACAACCCCGAGTTCACCATGATGGAGTGCTACGCGGCCTACACCGACTACGCCGACATGATGGAGCTCGCCCAGTCGCTGGTGCAGGAGATCGCCGAGCGCGTGCACGGCACCACCCAGATCGAGTACCAGGGACAGAAGCTGGACCTCGGAGGCGAGTGGCGACGGGTGACCCTGCGCGACGCGATCGCCGACGCGACGGGCATCGACATCCTCACCCACGCCGACCTCGGCAGCCTCTCCGAGGCGGTGAAGTCCAAGGGGTGGGACGCGGACGACGCCCCGAACTGGGGCCGGCTGGTCGACGACCTCTTCAGCGATCACGTCGAGCCGAACCTGATCCAGCCGACCCTGGTGACCGACTATCCGGTCGAGCTCTCGCCCCTCGCGAAGCGCAACCCGGACGACCCGCGTCTGGTCGAGCGCTTCGAGCCGTTCCTGGCGGGGATGGAGATCGGCAACGCCTTCAGCGAGCTCAACGACCCCGACGACCAGCGCGAGCGACTGATGGCGGGCCGGGACGCGCTCGAGGCCGGTGACGAAGAGGCCCATCCGCTGGACGAGGACTACCTGCGGGCGCTCGAGATCGGCCTGCCGCCCACCGGTGGGCTCGGGATGGGTGTGGATCGCCTGGTGATGATCCTGTGCGATGCTCCCAACCTGAGGGAGGTGATCACCTTCCCCCACATGCGTCCCCGCACCGACGACGGTGGCGGCGAGGACGCCTAGGCGGCGACACGCATCGATGCTCACGAGACGCACGCATGAGTGATGGGGACCGGCATGGGTGATTGGGTGCAACATGGGTGACTGGGCGATCGGGTTCTGGACCTGGTTGACGGCCGCCGGTGGGACCCTCGCGCTCGTCTTCATCGCTGCGATCGCCCTCGGGATCAACGCGATGACGCTGGTCTTCACGGGCTCGGCGGTCGTGGCCCTCGAGCGCTTTGCGCGCGCCTCGCGGCGCTGGTCCACGCGGATCGCCTGCATCGCGTTCTGGGCGCTGGCCCTCGGCGGCTTCAGCCTCTACCTGCAGTCGCCCGAGGCGTCGGGCAGTGGGGACGGCGCTTCCTTCGGTGCGTTCCTGCGCGGAACCGGACGGGCGCTGATCGGCGTGCTCGTCTTCAGCGGCATCGCCGCGGCCCTGCTGCGCTTCCTGCCCGCCCGCGGGCTCCTGGTCGGCGTTCTGGTGGTGCTGGGGGTGGCGACGGCCCTGGTGCTCGGTGGCTCGGGTCAGCCCGGCTACGCCGCCGCCCCGTTCGTCGTGGCGCTGGTGATCGCGTTGTGGGCGAGTTGGCGTCGACGCCGTCGCGCCGACGCGATGGCCTCGGACGTCGAGCGCATGTTCGGGGTGTTGGCCGCCAGTCTCGTCGTGGGGATTCCGCTCGCGATGGCCGTTTCCGAGCCGGCGACCGAGCTCGCGGCGGTGGGTGCCGGGCTCTTCGGCCTGCTCGGCGGCGCCACCCTGATGGGCCTGGTGCCCCTCGCGATCGCCGGGATCATCGACACGCGCAAGACCGCCGAGTGGTTCATCGCGGTGCGCTACCTGCTCGCGAAGCGGCGCCAGACCTTCATCTCGATCATCACCGGCATCTGCGTCGTCGGCATCGCCGTGGGCGTCTGGCTGATCATCGTCGTGCTGTCGGTGATGAACGGTTTCGAGCGCACCTGGCGCGACGAGATCATCGGCAATCGCGCCCACTTCACCGTCCAGAGCGGCCTCGGGCCGATCGACGACTACGCGTCGATCGTCGAGGCGGTCTCCCGGAGCGAGGGCGTGACCGCCGCGTCGCCCTTCCTCGATGCCGAGGGCATGGTGCGCGGGGAGGCCGGCGAGATCGTGGCCGTGCGGGTGCGCGGCGTCGACGCGGCGCGTGTGGGCGGCGTGACCGACCTCGAATCGGACCTCGTGGAGGGCAGCCTGGATCGGCTGCTGCCCGAGAACGACACCGGCGACGAGCCGGCGATCCTGATCGGCAGCCAGCTCGCGGCATCGCTCGGGCTGCGCGTCGGCGAGTCGATGCTCCTCATCTCGCCCTTCGGCGGCCCCCAGACACCGCTCGGGCCGGCCCCCCGGCTCAAGCGCTTCCAGGTCGCGGGCATCTTCGAGTCGAGCTTCTTCCAGTACGACGAGATGTTCACCTACGTGAACCTGCCGGCGGCCCAGGACTTCCGTCGGGTCGGGGACGTCGTCGACGGCATCGAAGCCCGTACCACCGATTTCTATCGCTCGCGGTCGGTCGGCGAACAGGTGCAGCGCAACCTGGGTTTCCCCTTCTACACCCGCGACTGGAAGGAGTTCTTCCCGGCCTTCTTTCAGGCGCTGAAGAGCGAGCGGGTGATGATGTTCATCCTGCTCACCATGATCATGGTGGTGGCGGCCTTCTCGATCGTGTCGACCCTCGTGATGATGATCATGGAGAAGTCGAGCGACATCGCGATCCTGAAGACGATGGGCGCGGAGGACAGCGCGATCGAGCGCATCTTTGCCCTCGAGGGCACGCTGATCGGCCTGGTCGGTACCGCGCTCGGTGTGATCGCGGGGATCGCTGTCACTGCGCGGATCGCGTTCATCCAGCGGGCGATCGAGAGCGTGATCGGCATCGATACCCTGCCCGCCAGCGTGTACCAGTTCTCGACGCTGCCCGCGGAACTCGACGCCGGGCAGATCGCCCTCGCCGTGGGCGTCGCGATGGTGCTGGCCCTGGGTGCCACGCTCTTGCCGAGCCGCCAGGCCTCCCGTCTCGATCCGGTGGAGTCGCTCCGATATGAGTGAGCCGTTGCTCGAGGTCCGCGACCTGAAGCGCTCCTTCGCCACCGGCGACGGGACGATCGAAGTGCTGCGTGGTGTGAACCTGCGCATGCACGAGCGCGAGCGCCTGGCGATCCTGGGCAACTCGGGGGTCGGCAAGTCCACCCTGCTGCACGTGCTCGGCACCCTCGATCGTCCGACTAGCGGCACGGTGCGTTTCGATGGCGAGGATCTCTTCGCGCGCGATGCCTCCGAGCTCTCGCGCTTCCGCAACGAGTCGCTGGGTTTCATCTTCCAGTTCCACCACCTGCTGCCCGAGTTCGACGCCTGCGAGAACGTCATGATGCCGGGCCTGATCGGCGGCCGTCCGGCGAAGGAGATGCGTGACCGGGCCCGGCGCCTGCTCTCCGAGGTGGGTCTGGGGCACCGCGAGAACCACCCGGTGGGGAAGCTGTCGGGCGGCGAGCGCCAACGGGTGGCGGTGGCGCGGGCGCTGGTGCTCGAACCGCGGCTGCTGCTGGCCGACGAACCCACGGGCAACCTCGACCCGAAGACCGCCGACCAGGTGCTCGAGCTCTTGCTCGAGATGAACCGGGAACACGGGACGGCGCTGGCGGTGGTGACCCACAGCCCCGAGCTCGCCCTTCGGTTGGGGCGCCAGGTCGAGCTGGTCGACGGCTACCTCGAAGAAGCGACGCTCGCCTAGCCCCCACGGGTCGCGCTGGGCTCTTTCCGGGTTCCCGGGACAGGGTTCTAAGCTCCTGGAAACGCAAGGGTCTTGTCACCTGCGGGGCCGAATCACTAGAGTCCCGCCGTCTGGATCGACCCAGACCCAGAACCGCTCGGGCGTTCGACACCGTTTCGTCCCGAACTCGATGCGCGCAGGCTCGAAGGTCGTCCCCGCCGCCGCTTGCGCCTCGACCTCGGGCCGACGCCGGTGGCGCAAGGCAAAGCAACAATCCAGGTGGCGGGAGTTCGCCGCAGCAGCTCGGAGGGATGGGTGCAATCGATTCGCCACGGCCGCGCTTCGGCGCGGCCCGGCTTGCACCGTGCCCTCTCGCGCGTGGCCGTTCGGGTCTTGGCGTGGAGTCTCGTCTGCGGCGCGCTGGCCGCCCCCGCGGAGGCCCAGCCCGCCGAGGGAGACGCGCCGCGTATCGCGGTTCTCCAGTTCCTGTTTCGCAGTCCCGACGATCGTTCCGACGCGAGCCGCGCCCTGACCCGCGAACTCGTGTCGATCCTCGCCGAGGACGGCCGGGTCGAGATCGTGGACGACTCGATCGACGTGGAGCCGCCGGTGCCCGAGTCGGGCGAAACCCGCGACGCCGCCCTGCGCCGCCGCGGCGCCGAGTGGGAGGCCGACTACCTGGTCACCGGGCGCGCCACCCAGCTCGTGAGCGACGGCGCGATCGATCTGGCGGTCCGTCTGACCCCGGCCCGCGCGGGACTCGCGAGTTCCACCCAGGTCGTGACCGCCCGCGACCTGGGCGCCCTGCAGGCCCGTCTGTTGGAAGTGGCCGAGCGGATCGTCGATCGCGTGGTCGGCGCACCCCCCGCGCGGGTCGTCGGCGTCGACATCCGCGGGGCACCCGGGTTCGAGCAGCAGCTGCTCGGCCGGCTCGGCACCCAGCCCGGCGCCGTCTTCGATCCGCTGGTCGTGCGCGCAGACCTCGCCGAGCTGCGCAGCTCGGCCCTGATCGTGTCGGCCCAGTCGAGCACCGAGAGCGTCGAGGACGGGATCGTGGTGCGCTTCGACGTGGTGTTGGCCGATCCGTCGGCCCAGCGAGCCGAGTCCGGCGAGCGCCTGGTGGCGGTACGGGTGCGCGGAAACCGGCGCATCGAGGCTGCCGCGATCCGCAACCGCATCACGTCTCGGGTGGGCGACCCTCTCGATCAGACCCGCGTCGCCCGCGATCTCGAGGAGATCCAGAAGCTCGGCTTCTTCCGCGACGTCCGGGCCTTCAGCGATCGCAACGACGAGGGACCCATCCTCATCTTCGAGGTCGAGGAGAACCCGCTCGTTCGCCAGATCTCGATCGCCGGCAACGACAACGTCGACGGCGACGACATCCGCGACGCCCTGACCCTGACCACCGGGGCGACCCTCGACTACCCGCTGCTCTTCGAGAACCGCCAGCGCATCGAAGCGCTGTATCGGGCCCAGGGTTACTACCTCGCTTCGGTGTCCTTCGAGATCGAACGGTTGGGTGACTCGGCGGTGGGCATCCACTTCGACGTCGAGGAGGGCGAGAAGCAGAAGCTCCAGGCGATCGAGTTCGAGGGGAACGAAGCCTTCGACGACGACACGCTCACCGAGGGCTTCCAGACGAAGACCTGGAAGTTCTATTCGCTGGCGACGTCCTGGTTCGACAACACGGGCACCTACTCGGAGCCGCTCTTCCTCCAGGATCTGCGTGGCATCGAGCGCCGCTACAGCGACGCCGGCTACCTCCAGGCCCGGGTGGGAGAGCCCCGCGTCGTCGCCGATGGGGATGGTCTGATCGTTCGCGTCGAGATCGACGAGGGTCAGCTCTTCCGGGTCGGGGCGATCGACGTGGTCGGCGATTCCACCGTCGACATCGCGTCGCTGCGCGACAAGCTCAAGCTGAAGCGGGGCGACGTCTTCAACCGCAGTTTCTTGAACGACGACATCGCGTCGCTGACCGAGCACTACCAGGATCGCGGCTTCTACTTCGCCCAGATCACGCCGCTTTCGAACCTGTCGGCGGCGACGGAAGAGGTCGACGTCCAGTTCGAGGTGCGGAAGGGGCCGCTCTACTTCATCCGACGCATCGAGGTCGGTGGCAACTCGATCACCGTCGACCCGGTCGTGCGCCGGGAGGTGCCGATCGTCGAGGGCGAGCTCTACTCCCAGCGCAAGATCGAGCTCGCCCGGCGCCGCGTGGAGGGGCTCGGCTACTTCGAAGAAGTCGACTTCCAGATCGAGCCCACCGACGAGCCCGACCAGCTCGACCTGAAGGTGTCGGTGGTCGAGCGGCCGACCGGGTCCTTCTCCTTCGGCGCCGGCTTCTCCTCCCAGGATGGTCTGGTCGTGACCGGCTCGCTCGCCCAGTCGAATCTCTTCGGGCGCGGCTACGGCGCGAACATCTCGCTGGACATCGGCCGCCAGTCCCAGCGTTTCTTCGTCAATCTCTCCGACCCGTACTTCCTGGGCTCGACCTTCAGCCTCTCCACGACCTTCTCGCGGACGAGCTTCAACTTCCAGGACTTCGAGCAGGACCAGATCGGTGCCGACTTCGTGCTCGGCCACGCCCTTACCGAAGACGCCCGCACCCGTGGCTTCCTCCGCTACAGCTTCAACCTGCGCGAGCTGATCGACGACCGCGACGTGAACGCGGCCGCGGTGATCCAGCGCGAAGTGCTGCAGGACCAGGTCTCGAGCAGCCTGGTCGGACTCTCGGTCGTGGCGGACACCCGCAACGACCGCCTCGCCCCCACCGACGGCTACCAGTACGCGCTGAGCCTCGAGGGCAGCGGGCTCGGCGGCTTCTCGCGTTTCGCGCGCCTCGAAGCGCGCGGCGCTTACTTCCTGGGCGCGCCCGACTGGATGTTCGATCGCTCGACCTTCGTGGTGGCGTCGCGCGCGGGCTGGGCGATCCCCTTCAACCGCGTGAGCGACTTCGAGGTGTTCGATCCCGATCCAGGGGGTGCCGATGTGCGTGCTGTCGCCGGTGGCAACGGTCAGACCCGCTTCCTGCAGGACATCGACGACGACCTGACCCTGCCGCTGACCGAGCGCTACTTCCTGGGCGGTCTGGGCCAGTTCCAGCTGCGCGGCTTCCGTCAGCGCTCGGTGGGGCCGCGCCGCGCGATCCTGCGCCGGGTGGCGGGCAACGCGCTGGTGCCGCTGGGCGTGACCGCGACGAATACGGCGATCGACGGCGCCGTACCGGGGGAGTGTCGAGACGACACCATCATCAACCTCGGCGATGGCGACGGCCTCTGCAACAGCATCACCGACCGCGAGATCGACGACTTCGACGACCTCGACGAGACCGACGTGGTGGGCGGCAACAAGTTCATCGCCAGCACCTTCGAGTACCGCTTCCCGATCTCCGAGACCGTGGGTCTGCAGGGCGTGGTCTTCATCGACGCGGGCAACGCCTTCGACGAGCGTCAACTGAACCTGTTGGACGTGACCGAGTGGCGCTACGGTACCGGGGCGGGCGTCCAGTGGTTCTCCCCCTTCGGCCCCTTGGCCGTCGTACTCGGCTTCCCACTGGACGGCCTCTCTGTGGAAGACTCCCCCGTCTTCGAGTTCTCGATCGGCGGCTCGGCTTTCTGATTCCACGGGTCCGGCATTTCCGATCCCCCAGGCGAGTGTCCCCGGGGGAACACATCCACCGAGGGCGCGATATGCTCGCGTGCCGGCAGGCGGGGGGCCTGCGGACCACCACGTTTGGAGGGGATTCCATGCAGGTTCCCAAAGCAGTCGTATTGCTCGCCCTGGCCATGATCCTGGTCTGGGGCACCGGCGCCCAGGATCAGGCGGTGCGCGTCGGCGTCGTCGACATCGACCAGGCCATCAGCTCGACCAAGGAAGGCAAGGCCGCCCGCGAGGAGTTTGCGCGCAAGCAGCGCGAGGCCGAGTCCAAGATCCAACCGCTGATCGAGCGCTACCAGGGCCTCGAAGAGGACCTCAAGCAGAAGAAGTTCGTGCTGTCGGACGAGGCGCTCTTCCAGAAGCAGCTCGACCTGGCCGAGATGCGCAACGAGATCCAGAATCGGATGAAGGAGCTCGAGGGCCAGCTCCAGGTCGACCAGAAGCGCCTCGAGGGGCCGCTCACGAAGAAGCTGATCGAGGTGATCGAGGAAGCCGGCAAGGATTCGGGCTTCACCATGATCATGCGCCGTGGTTCGCCGGGCCTGCTCTACACGCGTGAAGCGCTCGACATCACCGACCTCATCATCGAGAAGTACAACCAGAAGAGCTGAGGGCCGGCGTGCCGAACATTCATCCCACGGCCGTGGTCGACCCGGGCGCGAAGCTGGCCGATGACGTCACGGTGGGTCCGCTCTCGACGATCGGTGGCGAGGTCGAGCTCGGACCTGGCGTCGAGATCGCGTCCCAGGTGTGCGTCACCGGTCGCACGAAGATCGGGGCTGGGACCTGCGTTCACCCGTTCGCCGTCCTCGGCCTGACGCCCCAGGTGCTCGGCTTCGACGGACGCACCGGCACCCTCGAGATCGGCGAGGAGAACGAGATCCGCGAGTACGTGTCCATCCACGTCGGCTTGCCCGACCACGGTGGGATCACTTCGCTCGGCGATCGCAACCTGATCCAGAACGGCTTCCACATCGCCCACGACTGCCGGATCGGGAACCACTGCGTGCTCGCCGGGATGAGCGGCTTCAGCGGCCACATCGTCGTGGAGGATTTCGCGGTGGTGGGAGCCATGTCCGGCGTCCACCAGTTCGTGCGCATCGGCGAGTCGGCATTCACCGCCGGGAACTCGATGGTCAGCAAGGACGTGCCGCCGTTCTCGAAGGTCGCTGGCGACCGCGCCCGCTTCGTCGGGGTCAACACCATCAACCTCGAGCGGCGCGGCTTCGACAAGGATCGCATCGCGACGATCAAGCACGCCTTCCACGTCCTCTTCCAGTCGAAGCTCCGCTTCGAAGAGGCTACCACCCGGGTCGAAGCGGAATGCGACGGCTCGGCCGACGTGGCCCACCTGCTGAAGTTCCTGCGCTCCGCCGAGCGCGGCTTCGTCCGCTAGCGAGATGTCCGCGGACGCCGTCCTCGGTTTGATCGCAGGCCAGGGAGTGTTCCCGCTCGAGGCGGCGCGGGGCGCTCAGCAGAGCGGCTTGCGCGTCGTCTGCGTCGCCCTGCGCGACCAGACCGACCCGCGCATCGAAGACGCCGCCGACGACGTCACCTGGATCTATCCCGGCGAGGTCGGCAAGGGGCTCGAGGCCTTCAAGGCGGCCGGCGTTCGCGAAGTCGTCATGGCCGGGAAGGTCACGAAGAGCGATCTCTTCCAGGACCCCGACGCGCTGCGCTTCGACGCCCAGGCGTCGGACCTGATGGGCCAACTGACCGACCGCAAGGACGACACCATCCTCGGAAAGCTGGCCGACTTCCTGAAGGTGCTCGGTCTCGAACTCCTGCCTCAGTACGCTCATGCGCCCGAGCTGCTGGTCGGGAAGGGCGTGCTCACGAAGACCGAACCCACGGAAGCGCAGTGGGACGACATCCGCTTCGGGTTCCCGATCGCGAAGACGATGGGGGAGCTCGACATCGGCCAGACGGTCGTCGTGCGCGACCGCGCCGTGATGGCGGTGGAAGCGATCGAAGGCACCGACGCGACCATCCGTCGCGCGGGCACCATCGCCGAGAAGACCTGCGTCGTGAAGGTGGCGAAGCCCTCCCAGGACCCGCGCTTCGACGTGCCCACGATCGGCCCCGCCACGGTGGCGACCCTCGCCGAGGCGGGCGTCGCGGTGCTGGCCTTCGAGGCCGGCTCCACGGTCGTGCTCGAGCGCGATGTCGTGGCCCGCGACGCCGACGCCCAGGGCATCGCGATCGTCGCGGTCGACGGCGCGGAGTTCGCGTGAGCGCCCTGCGCCTCGCCGTGATCGGCGCGGGCGTGATGGGTGGCCATCATGCGCGGAAGGTCTCCGAGCGGGCGCGCAGCCACGGCGATGTGTCGCTGCTCGGGGTCGCCGACCAGGACCCGGAGCGGGCCCGCGCCATTGGTGGCGAGCTCGGCGTGCAGGGAGTCACCGACCCCGCCTCGCTCTTCCGCGAGGCCGATGCCGCGATCGTCGCGGTGTCCGCGGTCGCCCACTACGAGGTCGCGCGACACGCGATCGATGCCGGTCTCGACGTACTCGTCGAGAAGCCGATCGCGGCCACCCTCGAGCAGGCCGACGCGCTGGTCGCGTTGGCCGACGAGCGGGATCGCGTGCTCCAGGTGGGTCACCAGGAATGGTTCAACGCCGCGATGCGCGTCGTGCGCGAGCAGATCGATCGACCGCGCTTCGGCGAGATCCACCGCCTCGGCCCGTTTCCCGAGCGGGGGACCGATGTCGACGTCGTGCGCGATCTGATGATCCACGACATCGAGATCCTGCAGCAGCTTCTCGGCGCCGAGCCCGAGGGAGTCGACGCGGTGGGCGTTCCCGTGATCACCGAGCAGATCGACATCGCCAACGCCCGCCTCACCTTCCCGGGGCACTGCGTCGCGAACCTCACCGCCAGCCGCGTCTCGGCGACGCCGCTGCGGAAGTTCCGCCTGTTCCAGCGCGAGGCCTACTTCTCGATCGACTTCCTCGAGCAGAAGGCGATGCTGTTTCGGCGTCTGCCCGACGGGGAGGGCGGCAAGCGGATCGACATGCAGGAGCTGAAGACCGATCCCGAGGATGCGCTCGCGACCCAGCTCGACGTCTTCGTGCGCGGATTGCGCGAGGGACGCGGGGAGAACCTCGGCGGCGTCAGCGGCGCCCAGGCGGCAGGCGCGCTCCGCACCGCGCTGCGGGTGATCGACGCCATGCCGGATACCGACGCACTGGAATGAGCACGGTCCTGATGTCGGTCGGCGATGCGTCGGGAGACGTCTACGCCAGCGACTTCGTCCGAGAGCTGCGGCGCTTGGCGCCCGAAACGCGCTTCGTCGGGCTGGGCGGCGTCGAAATGGAGAAGGCCGGTGTCGAGCTGGTCGTCCACCAGCGCGACGTCGCGGTGAGCGGGCTCTTCGAGCTCTTGCCCGACCTGCACCGCATCGTGTCAGCCTGGCGCAAGATGAACGCGGCGCTGCGCGAGACCTCGCCCGACCTCGTCGTCCTGGTCGATTCCTCGGGCTTCAACATCCCCTTTGCGCGACGCGCTCGGCGTCGCGGTTGCCCGACGCTCTACTACGTCTCTCCCCAGGTCTGGGCCTGGCGCACCGGGCGCATCCGGAAGCTCGCGCGGTGGGTGAACCAGCTCGCGGTGATCTTCCCGTTCGAACTCGACGTCTACGCCGGTACTGCCGTTCCCGTCGAATATGTGGGGCATCCGCTGGTCGAGCGTCTGCGCGACGTCAGCGCGTCCCTCGATCGCGCGGCGGCGCGGCAGCGACTCGGGCTTCCCGAAGACGCGCGCGTGGTCGCGCTCCTCCCGGGCAGCCGCGGCAGCGAGATGCGACGCCTGCTTCCCCTGCACCTCGAGATCGCGCGGGTGCTCCATGCGCGGGACCCCCGCATCCGCTTCGTGATGCCGCGCGCGGCATCGATCGATGAGGCCACGCTGACCGAGGGCATCGCCGAAGCGCAGCTGCCCCAGCTGCTCGAGCTGCAGATCGTCGACGGCGATTCGCACGCCGTGTTTCGCGCCGCCGACGTAGCGCTCTTGAAACCGGGCACGTCGACCCTCGAGGCGACCCTGCTCGATTGCCCGATCGTCGTGGCCGCGCGCACGAATCCGCTGACGGCCTGGTTGGCGCGACGCCTGGTGCAGGTGGACACATTGACCATGCCGAACCTGATCGCCCGCGAGGCGATCGTCCCCGAGTTTCTCCAGGAAGAGGCCGAGCCGGCGGTCGTCGCCGACGCGGTGCTGGCGCTGCTCGAACCCGAGGCCGGCGAAGCCCAGCGTTCGCGGCTCGCCGTCGTGCGAGAAACCCTGGCCCAGGGAGGTGCCGCGGGTCGCGCCGCAGAGCTCGCCCGAGAGATGCTCGGTGGGCGTCTTCCGGCATAGCGCGGCGGCGCTCACCGCTCTGCTGGGTGCTCCCATCGCGGCCGCCGCGATGGTCGCTCGGCCCGCCTGGCGTACCGGCTGGCGCGAGCGGGCCGGTGCGGGGGCGGCGACTGCCGAGGGCCTCTGGGTCCATGCGGCCAGCATCGGGGAGGTACGCGCCGCCGCGGGCCTGGTCGCGACGCTCGCCGGGCGCGGACACGGACTGACCCTCTCGACCACGAGTCTCACCGGACGCGCGCTCGGCCGCGAGATGCACCCCGACTGGCCCGTCCGACTCGCGCCGATCGACCATCCCTGGGCCGTGGACGCGGCGCTGCGGCAGGCAAGACCGAGCGCGCTCGTGCTCGTCGAGACCGAGCTGTGGCCCGGCTGGATCGCGGCATGCGAACGCGCCGGCATCCCGGTCGTCCTCGTTTCCGGGCGTATCTCGGATCGATCGTTCCCGCGCTACCAGAAGCTCGGCGCGTTCCTCGCGCGGACGCTCGCGCGCATCGCGGCCATCGGCGCTCGCAGTGCGGAAGATCGCGATCGCTTCATCGCGCTCGGCGCGTCCGAGGAGCGGGTGAGCGTCACGGGCGACCTGAAGCTGGACCCTCCGGACACGCCGGCGGCGCTGCGTCCCGATCTCGACCACTGGCTCGGAAAGACGCCTCTGGTCGTCGGCGGGAGCACCCATCCCGGAGAAGAGACGGCGCTCCTGGAGGCCCGGCGGCGCTGGGAGCGCGCGGGTCACGAGTCGGCCCTGCTGCTCGCCCCGCGCTACCCCGACCGCGTGCCCGAGGTGACGTCCCTGGTTCGCGAGGCCGGTGGCATCCCGCGCCTACGCAGCGAGGCCGGTGCGCCCCTCGCCGTCGGAGAGGTCGGCATCCTCGACACGCTCGGAGAACTCGCGGGCGTCTATGCGCGCGCGCATCTCGCCTTCGTCGGCGGAACCCTGGCGCCGGTCGGCGGGCACAACGTGCTCGAGCCCGCGATGGCAGGCGTGCCGGTCGTCTACGGGCCCCACGTCGAGAACACGCTCCAGGCAGCGCAGCTCCTGGAAGCGGGAGGCGCCGCCGAGCGCGTGGCCACGCCGGAAGCGCTGGCGACGGCCGTGGAGCGCGCGCTCGCGGAGCCCGAAGAGGCGGCCGCCCGGGGCGCAGCGGCGCGACGCATGCTCGCCGAGCACCGGGGGAGCGGGGCGCGCGCGGCCGATCTCGTCGAAGCCTGCCTCGATGCCGGGTCACGCAGGTGAGGTTTCGCTGGCTCGAGTCGCGCGAGGAGTCCTTCGCACAGCGCTGTTGGTTGGCGCCGCTCGGGTTGCTCAGCCTCGGCTACGGCGTCGGGGCCGCCTGGAATCGTCGACTGCACGAGGCGGGTTGGCTCTCGCGGCGGCAGCTGGCCGCGCAGGTCGTCAGCGTCGGCAACCTGGTCGTGGGTGGAACCGCGAAGACGCCCCTGGCAGCGTGGCTCGCGGCGGGTCTGCGACGGCGCGGCCGCCGGGTGGTGTTGGCGAGTCGAGGCTACGGACGTCGCGGCGGGGAAGCCGTGGAGGTGGTTTCGGACGGTCGCTTCGTCCGCGGGACCGCCGAACGCGTCGGCGACGAGCCGATGCTCCTCGCCGCGAAGGCGCCGGGCGTACCCGTCCTGGTCGGTCGCGACCGCGGCCTCGTCGGGCTACGCGCGCTCTCGGCCTTCGATGCCGAAGTGATCGTGCTCGACGACGGCTTTCAGCATCACCGCCTCGCGCGCGACGTCGACATCGTCTCCTTCGACGGCGGGCTCGGGTTCGGCAACGGTCGGGTGCTGCCCCGAGGCCCGCTCCGCGAGCCCGCCGGCGCCCTGCGTCGCGCGGACGCGATCGGAGTCGTCGACGGTCCGCTTCCCGAAGCCGACGAGCAGCGGCTCGCGCGCTTCGCCCCCGACGCGTTTCGCTTCGCGACCCGACGCGCCCCCGATGCGCTGCGCCAGCTCGACGGGACGGCGCTCGACGCACCGGCCAGCCTGGCCGACGCCGAGGTGGGCATGCTCGTCGGTGTGGCCCAGCCCCGGGGCGTGCGGCGCACCCTCGAGTCGCTGGGCGCGAAGGTGGTGGCCGAGCGGGTCTTCCCCGACCACCACGCGTTTCGTCGCGAGGACCTTGCCGGCCTCGAGGCGGAGGCGCCGCGCTGGATCACGACGGAGAAGGACGCGGTGAAGCTGCGTCCGGACTGGGCGACGCAGCTGGATCTCGCGGTGCTGTCGATCGAGCTCGAAGTGGACGCGCCGGGGGCGTTCCTCGACTGGCTCGAAGCGCGGTTGCGCTAACCCGCTACGCGGCGGAGGCGCCTCGATACGCCCATGCGTGTCGGGCCATCCGCCGCTGTTCGCGGGGCAGGCAGCGCCAGAGGGCGCCGCGCAGGCCCCGATCGCCGCCGCAGTAGGCGCTGAAGCCGGCGGCGAGTCCGCGCACGCCGATCTGTTCGGCGACGCCGCGCTTGTGCAGCGAGCGCACCAGGCGCATCAGCTCTTGCATGCGACGCGGGGGCGTCGGCGGGGCGTCGGCGCGTGCACCGTCGAGATCGATCACCCACACCTCGGGCTCGGTGCCGCGCAGCAGCAGATTCTTGATGTGGAGGTCGGGGTGCTGACCGCCCGCGTCGTGGAAACGACGAATCGCCGCGCCCACCGCGCGGGCGCCGGCGACTCGCGCCGGCCGGGATGGCGCGCGCGCGAGCCAGGCGAGCCCGTCCGCGGCGTCTTCCACGTGCTCCGTCGCGTAGATCGCTTCCCAGAGCGGCCCGAAGCGGCGATGGGCCACGACGCTCACGGCGCGCGGCACCGGTGCACCCGCGGCGCGCAGGGTCTCGGTGACCCGCAGCTCGGACAGCGGGCGTTCGAAGCCGAGGATGCAGCCGGCCCAGAGCGGCCCCAGCAGTCCGCCGTGGCGCACCGGGCGCAGGTGGAGGCGCTCCGAGTGGCCCGGCAGCGCGAGGATGGCGGTGGCGCCGCGACCCTCGGAGCCCTCGCCTCCGGATCCAACGGACCCGAAGCAGCGCGCGACCGCGTCGGGCGCGGGCCATCCCTGCTCGCGGAGCGCGGCGGCGAAGCGCGCGTCCACCTGCCAGATCTGATCCGGCTCCTGGCTGCGCTCGAAGCCCGGGCGACCTTCCACGGCGGACGCCACTAGCCGAGGCGCCGCGTGCGCCAGAGCAGCACGCCTCCCAGCAGGGCGAAGAGCAGGTTCGGCACCCAGGCGACACCGTGGGGAGACAGTCCCTGCTCGGTGGCGAGGAGCTCCGCGAACTGATGCAGGGCGTAGTAGCCGAAGGCGAGGATCGCCCCCACGATCACGCCGTAGGCGCGTGCGCCGCGTTTGCGCCCCATGGCCAGCGGCACGCCGACCCAGGCAAAGAGCGCCGGCGCTGCCGGCATCGCGTAGCGCTGGGCGAGGTTCGTGGCGTAGTGCTGCGGCTCTTCGCGCAGCGGTCCCGGGTCTTCGCCGGCGTCGATCTTGGCGATCAGCGCGCGCAGATCGTCGACGCTCATCTCGCGCGGTCGCGGCGTAGGGGACGGCCCCAATGCCGCCGCCATGTCGATCCGATACTCGAGTTTCTCGAAGCGCACCTGCTGGTAGCGATCCTCGGCGCCCTGGCGCAGGTCGACGTGCACGTCTCCACGTTCCAGGAGCAGGGAGAGCTCGCCGGCCTCGTCGTCGAGCTTCATCTCGCCGGCTTCCGCGAATACGACGAAGGGCCGCTCGGGATCGGTGCGGTCCGAGATCACGATGCCGCGCAGCCGTCCCGCCGACTCGCGTTCGTCGACGTAGAGCGTGCGGTTGCCGACCGTGTTGAAACGGCCGGCCTCCACCGAGGCCCCCCGGACCAGCATGCGGCGCACGGCCGAAGACATCTCGCGACGAGCGGCGGGCTCGACGTTGACCGTCAGCTCGAACGTGAGGAGCGACAGGAGCACCCCCATCAACCCGATCGGGAGCATCAGGCCCCGCACACCCACGCCGCAGGCGCGCATCGCGGTGATCTCGACGTCGGCGGCCATGCGCCCGATCGCCAGCAGGACGCCCAGCAGGAACGAGACGGGCAGGGCGTAGATGGTGAGCATCGTGCCCAGCAGGCTCACCACGGTGAGCAGGTCGTCGAGCAGGAAGCCCGCGCCGATCAGCTCGTCGAGCACCCGCACCAGGCTGCGCGTGACCATGATGATCGTGATCGCCGCGAGGCCGAGCAGGGTGTACTGCACCACCTCGCGCGCCACGTAGAAGGAGAGGGTGCGCGGCCACCGCATCGCGAGAGCGTATCAGGCACGACGCACTCCGCCCTGGCTCCGGGCGCGTCTCAGCAGCTCCGAGCGCGATCCACTAAACTCCTCGACCGGTCTCCTGGCGGCGGTGTCCGCCGACTTGGTTCCCGGACGCCCGGGTTGCTGGCTGAGGGTGGTTTGCCCAGACTCGATCTCCGTCGCCTCGAACGCCTCGTCGACGACTTCCGCAACGTGCGCCTGTTGGTGCTCGGCGATCTGGTGCTCGACGAGTACATCTGGGGCGACGTCGACCGCATCAGCCCGGAAGCGCCCGTGCCCGTGGTCCACGTGAGCGACGAGACGACCATGCTGGGGGGCGCCGCGAACGCGGCCCGGAACGTGGTGGCGCTGGGCGGCGCGGTGGAGTGTTGCTCGATCATCGGCGACGACCCGGCAGGGCGTCGGGTCCTCGAGCTGGTGAAGGATCTCGGCATCGACCCGGACGGACTGGTGCAGGTGCCCGGCCGGCCCACGACCCGCAAGAGCCGGGTGATCGCCCAGACCCAGCAGATCGTGCGCTTCGACCGCGAGACCGCCGAGCCGCCCGACCCGTCGGTGGCCAGTGAGCTGCTCGCGCGGGTGGCGGAACGCGCCGATCGCGTCAACGGGGTGATCGTCGAGGACTATGGGAAAGGGGTGCTCTCGCGCCGTCTGGCGTCGGGCGCCATGAAGCGGTTTCGCGCCGCCGACGTGCCGGTGGTGGTCGACCCGAAGGCGGACCTCACGCCCTACAAGGGCGCGTCGATGCTCAAACCGAATCTGCGCGAGGCCGAGCTCCTGAGCGGTCTCGAGATCCGCGATCGCAGTGACCTGCCCCGCGCGGTCGCGAAGCTCCGCAAGCGCATCGGCGGCGGTGCGGTCGTGGTGACGCGCGGCCCGGACGGGATGTCGCTCTTCGAAGACGACGGCGACGGGGTCGACGTGCGGACCGCACCGCGCGAAGTCTTCGATGTCGGCGGCGCCGGCGACACGTCCATCGCCGCGCTGGCCCTGGCCTTGCGCGCCGGCGGCACCCTGGTGGAGGCTGCGATCCTCGCGAACGCGGCCTCCGGCATCGTGGTCGGCAAGGTCGGGACGGCCACCGCAAGCGCCGAAGAGCTGAAGGCGGCACTGCCGGCCTTCCTGGAAGCCGCCCGGGGTCGCGGATGATCCAGAGCATGACGGGCTTCGGGAACGCCCGGTACAGCGTCGATGCCTGGTCCTTCGAACTCGAGGTGCGCTCGGTCAACCACCGCCACCTCGATGTGCGCGTGCGCTTGCCGCGCATGCTCGGTTGGCTCGAGGCCGACGTCCGCGCGCGGGTCCAGCAGCGCTTCGATCGCGGCAAGTTCGACTTGACCGTCGCGGCTCCCGAGGGTGGCGCTCCGCTACCGAAGCTCGAACTCGATCTCGACGCGGCCCGCGAGTATCTGGCCGCGGCGAGGACCCTGTCCGAAAACGAAGGGATCGCCGCTGACCTCGATGCCGCGCGTCTGCTCTCGCTCCCGGGCGTTTCGCGCTTCGTCGAGCCCCAGATCGCGGGCGAGCTGCTCGGCGAACGCACCCTCACGGCCGTCGACGACGCCCTCGAGATGCTCGGGGAGATGCGTTCGAAGGAGGGCGCGGCGCTCGAGCGCGATCTGCGCGGGCGCCTCGAGACCGTGGAGCGCCTCGCCTCGGAGCTGGAGGAGCGCTCGGGCGAGGTGCAGGAGGCGGTGCGCGAGCGCCTGCGCAAGCGCGCCCGGCAGCTCGAGAACGACACCGGCCTGCTCGACGAGGCGCGTCTCCACCAGGAGATCGTGATCGCGGCCGACCGGATGGACATCAGCGAAGAGATCGTCCGGCTGCAGAGCCACGTCGCCCAGTTCCGCGATTTCCTGAGCGCCGGCGCGCCCGGCAAGCCCACCGGCCGTCGCCTCGAGTTCCTGCTCCAGGAGCTGGGTCGCGAATCGAACACGGTGGGCTCGAAGGGCAACGACGCCGCGATCGCCCATGTCGTCGTCGAGCTCAAGAATGAGCTCGAGCGGCTGCGCGAGCAGGTATTGAACGTTGAGTAGCCGCGCGCTCCTCAACATCGGCTACGGCAACCTCGTGATGTCGGCGCGCGTCGTGGCGATCGTCTCCTCTTCGACCGCCCCCATGAAGCGGCTGCGCGACGAAGCCTCGCGCCGCGGGAAGCTGATCGACTCGACCCAGGGCCGACGCACGCGCTCGATCATCGTGACCGACAGCGATCACGTGATCCTCTCGGCGATCAACCCCGAGACGATCGCGGCTCGGGTCGAGAGCGAAGAGGGGGTCGAGGCTTGAGCGCAGCCCGGGTCGGATTTCCGGTCGTCGTGGCCGCGCCGTCGGGTACCGGCAAGACCACCGTGTGCCGGCGCGTCGTCGAGCAGGACCCGGACATCGTCTTCTCGGTCTCCCACACGACCCGTCCGATCCGCAACGGCGAGCAGGACGGCCACGACTACCACTTCGTCGACGCGGACCGCTTCGTCACGATGGACGCCGAGGGGGCGTTCCTCGAGTGGGCCGAGTACAACGGCAATCGCTACGGCACGAGCTGGGCCTCGATCGACGCGCCCCTGGGTGAGGGCCACGACGTGCTGCTGGAGATCGAGGTCCAGGGGGCGAGCCAGGTTCGCGAGAAGCGAGAGGATGCGCGCTTCATCTTCCTCCTTCCGCCGAGCCTGGCCGAGTTGCGCAGGCGGCTCGAGGGCCGGGGCACGGATGCGCCCGAGGTGATCGCCTCGCGTCTCGAACTCGCACGCCGGGAGCTCGAAGACGGCCCCCGGTTCGACTACGCGGTCGTCAACGACGACCTCGGTGCCTGCGTCGACACCGTGCTGGAGATCCTGACGGCCGAGCGGGCCGGGCGTACTGCGGCGCTGCGGGCCGCCCACGCGCCCGAGCCGGCCGTACGCCGCCTCCTGGACGCCTGAGGCCGCCACCGCCGGCCGGCGGGAGGCCGCCGGGATAATCCGGTACTTTCCTTGGAACCACTCGATCTCCAAGGGGTTTTCCGGCGGTTGCTGCGCTTCAACGACATCGCGGACAGGATCCTCGAATACGATCCCTCGTGCGATCTGTCCCTGCTCCAACGGGCCTACGTGTTCTCCGCGAAGGTCCACGAGGGGCAGGAGCGCCTGTCGGGTGAGCCCTACCTGATCCACCCGATCGAGGTCGCGTCGATCCTCGTCGACCTGCGGATGGACGAGGTGACCGTCGCGGCGGGGCTCCTCCACGACACGATCGAGGACACGCTCACCACCCTCGACGAGTTGCGGCGACTGTTCGGCGATCGGGTGGCGTTCCTGGTCGAGGGCCTCACGAAGATCGCCCACGTCGAGTTCAAGTCGACGCGCGAGCGCCAGGCCGAGAGCTTCCGCAAGATGCTCGTCGCGATGTCGACGGACATCCGCATCCTGTTGATCAAGCTCGCCGATCGCCTCCACAACATGCGCACGCTCCACTATGTGTCCGAGGATCGCTCGCGGCGCATCGCCCAGGAGACCCGCGATATCTACGCGCCGCTCGCGCACCGGCTCGGCATCAACTGGATGAAGACCGAGCTCGAGGATCTGTCCTTCCGCACCCTCGAGCCCCAGGCCGCTGGCGATCTGGAGCGGCGCTTGCGCTCGAAGCGCGAGGCGCGCAGCCGCTACATCGAAGAGGTGATCGGCGCTCTGTCGGCGCGCTTGCGCGACGCCGCCCTCGACGTCGAAGTCACGGGTCGGCTCAAGGAGCTCGCCTCGATCCACGCGAAGATGGAGCGCGAGGCGGTCAGCCTCGACGACATCTACGACGTGATCGCCTTCCGCATCATCCTCGATGGCACGACGGCCGACGTCTACACGGCCCTCGGGATCGTCCACTCGGTGTGGCGCCCGGTGCCGGGACGCTTCAAGGACTACGTCGCCCTGCCGAAGGCGAACGGGTACCAGTCGCTCCACACCACCGTGATCGGCCCCTACGGCGAGCGGATGGAGATGCAGATTCGCACGCGCGAGATGCACCGCGACGCCGAGCTCGGGATCGCCGCGCACTGGAAGTACAAGTCCGGCCAGGTCTCGGCCGACTCGGACGACGGCAAGTTCGCCTGGCTGCGCCAGCTGATCGAGCGCCACCAGGATCTCTCGGATCCGAACGAGTTCATCGAGACCATCAAGGTCGACCTCTTCCCCGACGAGGTGTTCGTGTTCACGCCGCGGGGCGAGGTGATCGGTCTCCCCGTGGGCGCGACGCCCGTCGACTTCGCGTACGCCATCCACAGCGAGGTAGGCGACAGCTGTTCGGGAGCGAAGGTGAACGGGAAGCTCGTCTCCCTGCGCCATCAGCTCGTCGACGGCGACACGGTCGAGATCGTGACCCGCCCGAACCAGCGCCCCCGCAAGGACTGGCTCGAGTTCGTGATCACGGGGAAGGCGCGCACGCGGATCCGTCACGCGATCCGGGCCGAGGAGAAGCAGCGCAGCCGCGAGCTCGGAGGCGAAATCCTCGAGCGCGAGCTGCGCAAGTCCGGCCTCTCCCTGCCGAAGCTGCTCCAGCAGGACGGGCTCGACGACGTGGCCCGGCGCCACGGGCGGGGCACCGCCGACGACCTGATCGCGGCCGTGGGCTACGGCCGGATCGCCGCGAAGGAGATCGTTCGCGCGCTCGCGGGCGAAGAAGCGCCGGCGGTCACTCCGACGCCGAAGACGAAGCCGAAGCGCGCCCGTCGCAAGGACCCCACCCGGGGCCTCCAGGTGGGCGGCCAACCCGATGTGCTGGTGCGCTTCGGAGGCTGCTGCGCACCGCTGCCCGGCGACGAGGTGACCGGCTTCGTCACCCGCGGTCGCGGCGTCACCGTGCACCTGAACGACTGCCCGCGCATCTTCGAGCTCGACCCCGAGCGTCGCATCGACGTCGAGTGGGGCCCCGACGCCGACGTCCCGCGCAAGATCAAGATGCGCGTGCGTTCGCAGGACCAGCCGGGCCTCCTGGCGAACGTCACCAAGACGATCTCGGCCCAGGGCGTGAACATCGGCGCTGCGCGCGTCACCACGACCAACGACCAGCTCGCCGAGCAGACCTTCGACGTCTACGTGCCCGACGTGGCCACCCTGAACGAGGTGATGAAGGAGATCCGCAAGATCAAGGGCGTGCTCTCCGTCGAGCGTCTGCGCACATGAGGCCTCGCGCGCTCCGGTGAAGATCCTCCAGCTCACCAGTGACTGGAAGTGGACCGGCCCGGCCGCCCCGATGGTCCAGCTCGCCGCGGCCCAGCGCGACGCCGGCCACGAGGTCGCCCTCGTGTGCGCGCCCGCGCCGCCCGAGAGCGAGCCGTCGCTGCGCACGCGCGCGATCGAAGCGGGCTTCCCGCCGGCCGTCGAGCTGAGCCGCTCGCGCGGCGTCCGGCTCTGGCGCGACCGCGCCGATACGGCCGCGCTCCGCGATCTGATCGAGACCCGGGGCTTCGACGTCGTCCACACCTGGCACACGCGCGACCACGTGCTGGCTCTGCGCGCCGCGGCGCGCCGGCGGCGTCAAGGACGGACGCGGGTGGTGCGCGCCTACAAGATCGCCGAGCCGATTCCGCCCCTGCCCTGGAATCGCTGGCTCTTCGGGCCGGGTACCGATGGATTGCAGTGCGTGTCCCAGGCCTCTGCCGACGCCAACGCGCGCCTGCGCGGCGGGCGGCCCACCGCGGCGGTATACGGTGCCATCGACCTCGAGCGCTTTCGGCCGGCACCGGCGGACAAAGCCGTGCGCGAGTCGCTCGGGCTGTCTCCGGAAGACCGGGTGGTGGGAATCGTGGCGCGCGCCCAGCGCCACCGGCGCTTCGATCTGTTGCTCGAAGCCGCGGCGCGCCGCGCCGCCGAGGATCCGTCGTTTCGACTGGTCGTGGTCGGACGCGGCACCCACATCGAAGAGACGGCCCAGCGCCCGGCCGAGGCGCTGGGCATCGCCGATCGCGTGGTCTTCGCCGGCTACCGCACCGACGACTTCGTCGACGTGCTGCGCTGTTTCGACGTCTTCACCTTCCTGGTGCCGGGCTCCGACGGAGGTTGTCGCGCGCTCCTGGAAGCCCAGGCCTGCGGGCTCCCAGCGGTCACGTCGCGGCGCGGCGCCTTGCCCGAGCTGATCGCCGACGGCGAGACCGGGTTTCACATGGAGGAGGACGCGGCGGCGCTCGCCGACGCCTGGGGAACGCTCCTCGACGACGCCGCGCTGCGTCAGCGGTTCGGCGCGGCGGCTCGCGCGCGGGCCGAAGCCGAGTTCAGCCCGGCGCGTCTCGAAGCCCGCGTCGCCGGGCTCTACGCCGCCACGGGCGCGGGAAGCTAGCCCTCGGTCGTCGGATCGTCGGCCCCGTCGCTCGTCTGGAGCGAGAGCATGTCGCGGTAGATGCCGGGCTTCTTCGCGAGCTCGTCCGGGCTGCCCAACTGGGCGATTCGGCCACGCTCCAGGACGACGACCTTGTCGGCCTGGCGAATCGTGGACAGCCGGTGGGCGATCACGAGGGCGGTGCGACCGGGCATGAGCTGATCGATGGCGTCTTGCACCAACCGTTCGCTCTGCGAGTCGAGGGAGCTGGTGGCCTCGTCGAGCACCAGGATCGCCGGGTCACGCAGCAGGGCCCGCGCGATCGTGACGCGCTGGCGCTGTCCGCCCGAGAGCCGCGCGCCGCCGGCCCCGACCATGGTCTCGTAGCCGTCGAGCAGCTCGCCGACGAACTCGTCGACGTGGGCGGTGCGCGCCGCGGCGAGGATCTCTTCTTCGGTCGCGTCGAGTCGTCCGTAGCGGATGTTCTCGCGGATCGATCCGTCGAACAGGAAGGGCTCCTGCGTGACCACCGCCATCTGGTCGAGCAGGGTGTCGCGGCGCACGCGTCGCAGGTCGACCCCGTCGATTTCGATGTGTCCCCCGGTCGGGTCGTAGAAGCGCAGCAACAGGTCGACCAGGGTGGTCTTGCCGGCGCCGGTGGGACCGACGATCGCGATCATCTCGCCGGCCCGGATCTCGAAGTCGATGTCCGCGAGGACGGGCTCGCGGCCGTACGAGAAATCGACGCCGGCGTAGCGGATGCCGTCGCTGAGGCGCGGGATCGGAACCGCGTCCTGGGCATCGACCACCTCGAGCGGGCTGTCCAGCACTTCGAAGTAGCGTTCCGCCGAGGGCTGGGCGTCGGCGACGCGCACCCAGCCTCGCGCCAGCGTGCGCACGGGGCGGTAGAGCGTGACCGAGATGGCCGAGAAGGCCGCCAGGTCGCCCATCGTGAGGTTCCAATAGCCGCCCACCACCAGGAAGAGCCCGATCAAGAGCACGCCGATCGCGGCGAGGTTGTTGAGGCCGTCGATCAGCGAGCGCGCCAGCACCCGGTTCTTCACGACCTTCATCCCGCGTCGGAAGAGCCCGTGGGTGCTGTGTCCGAACCCGTGCATCTCGTGGTCTTCGGCGCGAAACGCCTTGATCACCTTGATGCCCTCGAGGATCTCGACGAGACGGCTCGTCACGTCGGCGGCCTGGACCTGTCGGCTCTTCGCGCTCTTGCGGATGCGACGCCCGAACAGCGAGATCACCGCGAAGATGCCCGGCCCGACGAGCAGCATGACCAGCGAGAGCTGCCACGAGACGAAGAGCAGCCCCGCCGCGCCGACGATCAACATCACCACCGCTTCGACGAGATCGCCGAAGACCAGTCCGAGGGCGCCCTGGGCGACCGCCGAATCGCCGATCATGCGCGCGAAGAGATCGCCGCGGTTGCTCTCCTGGTGGAAGCGCAGGGGCAGTGCGAGCAGGTGGCCGCAGATCTCCTTCTTCATGTCGACGTCGATCCGTCCGAGCACCCACGCCACCAGGTACTCGCGACCGAAGTGGACGATCGGCATGGCGAGGATGATCGCGAGGGCGGCCGCGATGATCTGGCTGATGCTCCCGCTGATGCGTTCGAGGGTCGCCTGGGCCTCCTCGGCGTCGGCCGGCTCGTTGGGCGGCGGCGCGCCCGCGCCGGGGACGTAGTCGTCGAGGTCGAAGGGCAGGAAGCTGCCCGCTCCCTGCACACCCTGACTCGGCGTGATCACGTCGTCGAAGATCGGCTTGATCAGATAGGCGCGGCCGTACTGCCCCACGCTGAGGAGCCAGGCCAGGCCCATCGCCAGCAGGATCAGCCCGAGGTAGGGGCGCGCATAGCGCAGCAGGCGGGTGAGCGACTGGCGCGAGATCGCGCTCTCGCGCGCGTCTGCTGCGGGCTGGGCAGGGTCGGACAACGGAGGTCCCCTCCAGGGGCGTCGGTCACGGGGGCGCTTGGCGGACGCCGAAGGTAGCGATCCGGGCGCGATTCCCGCTCAGGCCAGATCGTCGGCGATCGCGTCGCCCGCGCGCCAGCCGAGCCAGAGGTCGCCATCGCTCCCCAGCGATGCCACCGAGGCGCGGTCGAGGTGGAACACCAGCGGGCGTGACGAGAGACGCAGCTGGGGCGAGCGCGGCCAGCTTCCCTGGGTCGGCTCGGCGAGCAAGGTGTCGTCGTCCCACTGCAGGGGAGTGCGCGGGACGCGTTGCAGTGCCTCTTCCGAGAAGGGCAGGAGGTCGCGCAGGGCGGAACTCACGCGCTGCTCCGCCCTGGCTTCGGCCTCGGCGTCTTCGGCGGACGCGACCACGCTCGCGACGAGGTCGAAGGCCTGGTCGCTCCGCCGGGGCCGGAACACCCGGAGCGCGACGGGGGCTCCTCCGTCGTCACCGCGCCAGATGACGCGGTCGGCCATGCACTCGGGCAGCTGGCCCGCCGGGCCCTGGAAATGGAAGCCGTAGCGCTGCCAGCGAATCGGCGGGGCCGCGAAGAGCTCGGCGGTCTCCGCCTCGGCGACCGAAGCGAGCGCCGCCATCGGCGCGTTGAGGACGAGGGCCCGCCCGCTCCAGATCTCTCGCGCGCCCTCGACCGAGAGCCCCGGCTGCTGCTGGACGGCAACGAGCTGGAAGGGCGTTTCGATGCTGCGGAACTCGCCGTACACCGACTGGATGCGGCGTCGCAGCAGTGCGCGCAGCTGTCCTTCGCCCCCCTCGATCGAGACGCCGCCCCGCAATAGACCCCCGAGCAGGCGTGCGCGCGACTCGGACGGGAGCGGAACTTCACCGGCGTTCGAAAGCGCGGACAGGGGCGCTTCGAGCAGCGCGCGCAGTCCGCCGGGTGCACGGTCCAGCCCCGAAGGCCAGCCGCGGTGCGCGCCGTTGCGCTTCGGCGACAGGGCTTCGCGGGCGCGTTGGGTCGCGCGCGTGGCGAGCGAGGTCTCCATGAGGATCTGCAGCTCGCGGTCGGCCGCCGCATCGAGGGCTTCTACGAAGTCGCGCGCGTCGTCGCGCGGAGCCAGCCCCCAGCTCGACCATTCCTCGGCGGTATGGGTTCCCGCGCCGAGATCGACGCGCGCTTCGCGATCACAGACCTGGACCGCGACCTCTTCCGCGACGAAGCGGCGCTGGTCGATCAGCGGAACGCCGAGCTCGCGCAGGCAGGATCCGAGCAGGCCGTTCGGCTCGGCACCGACGAGGAGAAAGGGTTCCCGCAGCAGGTCGTTCGTGTTGCCGTCGGGTGTCTCTTCGAGTACGAGCACGCGGAGCCCGCGCTGACCGAGACGCGCCGCGGCCACCAGCCCGGGGAGGGCGGTGCCGAGGACCACGACGTCCCAGCGGCGGACGCGAAAGACGTCCGCACTCGAGATCGCGGGGAGCGGGGCCATCAGTCGCCGGGCAGGGCGCCGTAGCGCAGCGGCTCGCCGTCGGGCTCTCGCGCTTCGATCGTTCCGATGCGGTACGCGCGCTCGCCGAGGGCGCGGACGCGATCGAGGATGTCCTCGGACTCGGCGTCGGGGACGATCACCACCATCCCGATGCCGCAGTTGAAGACGCGCAGCATCTCGTCGGGATCGACTTCGCCCTGGCGCTGCAGCCAGCCGAAGATCTCGGGGCGCGGCCAACTGTCCGGATCGATCAGGGCGCAGACGCCCTTCGGCAGCACCCTGGGAATGTTGCCGGGGAAGCCGCCGCCGGTGATGTGGGCCATCCCCTTGACCGTGAAGTCGCGGACCAGGTTGAGGACCGTCTTCACGTAGATGCGGGTGGGCGAGAGCAGGGCGCTCGCGAGGCTCGTGTTGAGCTCGGCGTTCTCGGCGCGCAGGTCGACCTTCCCGGCCTTCACCCCCTGGTCGACGATGCGGCGCACGAGGCTGTAGCCGTTGCTGTGACACCCGCCCGAGGCCAGCCCGAGGATGGTGTCGCCCTGGCTGATGCCCGAACCGTCGATCACGCGATCGCGTTCGACGACACCCACGCCGAAGCCGACGAGCTCGATGTCGGCATCGTCGTACACGCCGGGCATGGTGGCGGTCTCGCCGCCCAGCAGTGCGCAACCCGCGCGGCGGCAGCCCTCGGCGATGCCGCGGAGCGCCTGCTTCGCGCGGTCGGTGTCGAGGCGCGACATCGCGACGTAGTCGAGGAAGACGAGCGGCTCGGCGCCCTGGACGATCAGGTCGTTCACGACCATCGCGACGCAGTCGATGCCGACCGTGTCGTAGCGGCCGAGCTCAGCGGCGAGCTTCAGCTTGGTGCCGACACCGTCGGCGCCCGCGACGAAGATCGGGTTCTGGTAGCGCTCGGGAGCCTTGAACAGCCCGGCGAAGCCGCCGACGGACGAAAGGACCTCGGGCCGCAGCGTGGAGCGCGTGATGTCCCGGATCTCGTCGACGAATCCCTCGTCGTGGTCGAGATCGACGCCCGACGCGGCGTAGGCCGGTGCGCTCCCCTGGGGTTCGTCGGGCGATCCACTCACCCGGCGATGGATAGGGGAGGCAGAGTCCGAGCGCAATCAGCGGGTTCGCGATCTCTCCCGACGGCCCGGGAGCCGGCCGCGCCCAGCGGCATGGAGGCCTGCTGCTATGATTCGCCGGTGAAGCTCTCGGTGGTGATTCCAGCGCTCGATGAGGCGGAACGCATCGAGGCCACCATCCTCGGAGCCCTCGACTCGCCGGCGCCCACGGCTCCGTCGACCGGCTCCGCGATCGAGGTCCTCGTCGTCGACGGTGGGAGTCAGGATCAGACGCGGCACCTCGCCGAAGCCGCGGGGGCCCGCGTGCTCGAGAGTGCGCCGGGACGGGCCCGTCAACTCGCAGCTGGCGCGGAGGCCAGCGGGGGAGAAGCCATCCTCTTTCTCCATGCGGATACGCGACTGCCCCGTGGCTGGTCCGCCGCGGTGCGGCGGGCGCTGGGCGATCCGGCCGTGGCGGGTGGCGCCTTCCACCTGGAGTTCGACGAGCGTTCGCCGACCATGCGCTGGATCGAGGGCTTCGTCCGCGTGCGCATCGCGCTGTGGGGGCTCCCCTATGGGGACCAGGCGATCTTCCTGCGGCGCCGGGTGCTCGACGCGATCGGCGGGGTGCCCCAGGTGCCGCTGATGGAAGATCTCGATCTGGTTTCGCGGCTGAAGGAGCACGGTCGGCTGGTGATGCTGCGCGAGCGGGTCACGACCTCGGCGCGTCGCTACCGCGAGCAGGGCGTGGTCCGCACCCTGATCCGACATTGGGTGGCGCTGTCGGCCTGGCGCCTCGACATCGATCGCGCGCGGCTGGCTGATTGGATGGGCCGATGAGCGCGAGCACGGTCGCTCCCGAGGCCGCTCAGGCCTCCGAGGGCGGAGCCCGCTCGGCACTGCGGCGGCTGGCCGGCTACGTCGGCCGGAACCGCGGCCACTACGCCCTGTGGAGCGTCGTCACGCTCGGCTACGTCGCCGGTTTCGTCGCCGTCCCGATGCTGGTCGGCTGGTGCGTCGGCGCCGTCGTCGAGGGGCTCCCGGTCGAGGAAGTCGTGAGTCGCGTCGGCTGGCTCGCGGGCGTGACCTCGCTGCGCGCGATCCTGCGCTTCTACTCCCGGACCCTGGTCTTCGACGCCGCGCGCGAGATCGAATACGAGCTGCGCGACGACATCTTTGCCCACCTGCAGCGCCTGCCCCAGAGCTTCTACTTCCGCTGGCGCACGGGCGACATCATGAGTCGCTGCGTCAACGACATCAACAACGTGCGCCTGTTCATGGGCGTCGGCCTGTTGAACCTGCTGCAGACGCCGATTCTCTACATCGCGGTGATCGGGGCGATGCTCACGATCAACCCGACCCTCGCGCTCCTGGTATTGGCGCCCTATCCGCTCTTCATCCTGGTGGCGCGTTGGCTCGGGCGTTCGATCCACCATTGGAGTCTGCTGACCCAGGAAGGGCTGGCCGACGCATCGAACCAGCTTCAGGAGACCATCTCGGGCATCGCCGTCGTGAAGGCCTACGCGATGGAGAAGCTCACGGCCCGTCGTTTCGAGGACACGAACCAGGAGCTCTACCGCCGCAACCTGCGACTCGTGCGCACGAACGCGGCCATGCCCGCGATCACCGGCATGCTGCCGGCGCTGGCGATGGGGCTGATCCTGTTGGTCGGCGGTCGCGACATCATGGCCGGGCGCATGGCGGTGCAGGACTTCTTCACCTTCGCCATGTACATCTACGAGCTCACCTTCCCGACCTTCATCATGGGGTGGGTGGTGGCGCTGGTGCAGCGCGGCGCGGCGTCGATGCAGCGCATCGACGAGCTGCTCTCCGAAGTCCCGGACATCGCCGATCACCCGGATGCCGAGCCCGTCGAGCGCCTGCGCGGCGACGTCACCTTCCGCGACCTCTCCTTTGCCTACCCGGGCGACGGCGTGCGCGAACCCGCGCTGCGCGACATCGACCTCCACGTGCCCGCCGGCAGCACCCTCGGCGTCGTCGGGACCGTCGGCGCCGGGAAGAGCACGCTGGCGTCGCTGGTCCCGCGCCTGTTCGAGGTGGAAACCGGAGAGCTCCTGATCGACGGCGTCGACATCCAGCGGATCCCGCTCCACACCCTGCGGCGTCACATCGCGATGGTTCCCCAGGAGTCCTTTCTGTTCTCGACGACCCTGGCCGAGAACATCGCGTTCGGGGAGCCCGACGCGACCCGGGAACAGATCGAGGAGGCCGCCAGGCGCGCACAGCTGGCGAAGGACGTCGCCGATCTGCCCCGCGGCTACGACACGATCGTGGGCGAGCGGGGCGTGATGCTGTCGGGCGGCCAGCGCCAGCGCACCGCCCTGGCGCGCGCGCTGCTGCTCGACCCGGCCATCCTCATCCTCGACGACACGCTCTCGGCCGTCGACGCCCAGACCGAGGCGGCGATCCAGGCCGAGCTCGATCGCGTCTTCGAGGGCCGAACGGTGATCGTCGTGTCGTCGCGCGTCAGCGCGGTGCGCAACGCCGAACAGATCGTGGTGCTCGACGAAGGGCGCATTCTCGAGCGCGGGACCCACGCCGAGCTGTTGTCGCGCGGCGGCTTGTACTCCCGTCTGGCGGCGGAACAAGACGATGAAGCTCCGGCCGACACGCCGGGGTTCGCGGAGCAGGCGTCGTGAGCGCACAGGCCCCGTCAACGCCGGAGCGGGCACCCGACGCCGGCCCCGACGACCGCCAGCGCGAAGCCCTCTTCGAAGAAGAGGCGCTCGGTCGCGCCTACGACACACGCCTGCTGCGCCGCCTGTGGGCCTACGTGGCGCCCTACTGGCGGCAGGTCGCGGTGACCGTGCTCTTCCTGTTCCCGCTGCTGCTCTTCGAATTGGCGCCGGCGTGGATCATCAAGACGGGCATCGACCAGGAGATCGTGCCGCGCGTCACGGGCGCGGCACCGCTCGAGGCGAAACCCGGTGCCTTCGATTCCCTTCCCGGCTGGCTCCAGGATGCCGCGGCAGCGGCCGGGAATGTCCTGAGTGCCCCCGAGGGCCTCTCGCCGCTCCTTTGGCTGGCCATCCTCTACTTCCTGGTGATGGCGTCGTCGGCGCTGCTGATGTTCTTCGATCAGCTGGTGATGTCGTGGACGGGCCAGTCGGCGATGCGCGACCTGCGGCGCGAGGTGTTCGCCCACATCCAGAAGCTCCACCTCGGCTTCTTCGACACGATGCCCGTGGGACGGCTCGTCACCCGCGCGACGAACGACGTCGAGAACGTCGCCGAGATGTTCTCCGCGGGTTTTGCCGCGCTGATCCGTGACGTCTTCAAGATGATCGGTCTGGCGACGGCGCTGTTCCTCGTCGATGCGCGGCTCGCGACCTTCACGTTCCTGATCGTGCCCGTCCTGGCCGTGGCGGCCTTCGTCTTCCGCTTGAAGGCGCGAAACGCCTTCCGGGCGGTGCGCGTCCGCATCGCGCGCATCAACGCCTACCTGCAAGAGAACGTCACCGGGATGAAGGTGGTCCAGCTCTTCACCCGCGAGAAGCGCAACTTCCGGGACTTCGACGCGATGAACGCGGACCACCGCGACTCCTGGCTTCAGTCGATCCGGTACGACTCGGCGCTCTTCGCCGTCGTCGAATTCGCTTCCTACATCACGATTGCCATCGTGATCTGGCAGGGCGCTGGCGTCGCCGCGGCCGGCACCTTCTACGTCTTCATCGACTGGATGCGCCGCTTCTTCATGCCGCTGCGCGACCTGTCGGCGAAGTACTCGGTGATGCAGTCGTCGATGGCGAGCTGCGAGCGGATCTTCCAGCTGCTCGATACCGAGCCCCGCGTGCTCGACCGCGACGAGGTGGCAGCGGCCCCACGGCTCCCCGAGGCTCAGCGCGGGCTCGTCGAGTTCGACGGCGTCTGGTTCGCCTACCAGGGCGAGGACTGGGTGCTGCGCGACGTGAGCTTCCGCGTCGAGCCGGGGCAGCGCGCCGCCTTCGTGGGTGCGACCGGCGCCGGGAAGACCACCCTGATCAACCTGCTCACCCGGCTCTACGACGTGAACCGGGGCGAGATTCGCATCGACGGCGTCGACCTGCGCGAGTGGTCGCAGGAGGATCTGCGGCAGCGGGTGGCGATGGTGCTGCAGGACGTCTTCCTGTTCAGCGGCACCGTCGAGGAGAACATCGCGCTCGGTCGTCCAGAGATCGACACGGTGACGGTTCGCCGGGCGGCATCGGCAGTGCAGGCCGATCGCTTCATCGAGCGCCTGCCCGAGGGCTACGCCACGGCCGTGCGCGAGCGCGGCACGAACTTCTCGGCGGGCCAGCGTCAGCTGCTCTCCTTCGCGCGGGCGCTGGCTCACGGGGCCGACGTGCTGGTGCTGGACGAGGCCACCAGCGCGATCGACACCGAGACCGAGGCCCTCGTCCAGGACGGCATCCACGTGCTGATGGAGCGGAAGACCGCGCTGGTCATCGCCCACCGCCTGTCGACGATCCAGGACGTCGACCGGATCTACGTCCTCGACAAGGGGCGGCTCGTCGAGTCGGGCCGCCACGACGAGCTGCTTGCCCTCGGGGGGTACTACGAGCGCCTCTACCGGCTCCAATACGCGCCTCAGGAGGGCCCTCCGGCCGCCGCAGCCGGAGCCTGATCCGCGTCTTCACCGACGGTGCTTGAGTCCCCGTCGGGGGGGTGTTACAAACTCGATACCTCCCCTCCGCCACCCATCTCCCCAAGATCGCCCGATCTCCACAAGTGCGTCCGCAAGACGTCGCTCGGCGTCCGGTCGCGTGTGGAGGATCCCGGCTCTCGGGGAACCAAGGCGAGGACAGGTGCGGCTCAAGTCCCTGGAACTTCACGGGTTCAAGTCGTTCGTCGACAAGACCGTGCTCCAGTTCAAGCCCGGCATTACGGGCGTCGTCGGTCCCAACGGCTGCGGCAAGTCCAACGTCGTGGATGCGATGCGCTGGGTCATGGGTGAGCAGGCCCCGCGACGCCTGCGTGGCAAGGGCATGGAGGACGTGATCTTCGCCGGCTCCGAGGGGCGCGCCCCTGTGGGGATGGCCGAGGTCACCCTGAGCTTCGACAACAGCCAGGGCACGGCGCCGCCTGCCTTCGCGGCCTACCAGGAAATCCAGATCACGCGTCGCCTGTTCCGCTCGGGCGACTCGGAATACCTGATGAACCGCACGCCCTGCCGCCTGCGCGACGTCCAGGACTTCTTCCGGGACACGGGCATCGGCACCAAGGGCTACACGATCGTCGAGCAGGGAAAGATCGCCGAGATCGTCTCTCAGAAGGCCGAAGAGCGACGCCTGCTGATCGAGGAAGCCGCCGGCATCGGGAAGTACAAGGCCCGCCGGCGCGAGGCCGAGAGCAAGATTTCGTCGACCGAGCAGAACCTGCTGCGCGTGAACGACGTGCTCACCGAGATCAAGCGCCAGATCTCCTCGATCGAGCGCCAGGCCCGCAAGGCGGCGCGCTACAAGCGGCTGCGCGAGACCCTGCGCGTCCTCGAGCTGTCGCTCGCGTCCGACGACCGACGCGAACTCGTCACCGCGATGGAGGAGGCCCAGGGCGGCCTCCAGCAGCGCCGCGACGCCGTGACCGCGTTCGAGACCCAGCTCGCCGAGCGCGAACTCGGCGTGCAGCAGAAGCGCCTCGAGCTCGGCGAGTGCGAGCAGGTGCTCACCCAGGGCAGCGAGTCGCTGCTGGCCCTGCGCGGCGAGATCAAGGAGTGCGAGGGCCAGATCGAGTACGGCCGTCGTGAGCGCGAATCGCTGGCCGAACTGGTCGAGGCGCGTCGCACCGAGCTCTCCGAACTCGGCGAACAGCGCGCCACCCACGATCGGGAACTGGCCCAGCTCGACGCCGAGCTGGCCGCCGTCGAGCAGGCCGTCGAGTCCGGGGCCGCGTCGCTCGCCGAAGCCGAGGGATCGGTGCGCACGGCGCGCGGTGGGCAGCAGGAGTTGGAGCGCGAGCGAGAGACCGCGAATACCGCGCTCGTCGGCGTGCTGACCGCGATCGCGCGGGGCGAAGACCGGCTGGCCTACGTGGAAGACCGCACCGCCGAGCTCGAGTCGCGCCTGCGCAGCGCCGACGAGGTGCTCGAGGTGGGGCAGGGCGAAGCGTCGCGGGCCGACACCGAGCAGCACCGCCTCGAGGAAGGGCTGCGCAACCTGCTCGCCGAGCGCGACCGCATGATGGGTGCGGTCCGCAACGCCCTCGACACCCACGCGAAGGCCGTCGAGACCGAGCGTCAGACCGATGGCGCCCTGCGGACCCTGCGCGAGGAGAGCGAAGCGAAGCGCGCGCGCCTGACCTCGTTGCGTGAGGTGCTCGAGCGTGGCGACGACGTCGCGGCGGGCACGCGCCACCTGCTCGAGCGCGACGAAGGAACCCGCACCCGGTTGGGACTGCGCGGCCTGGTGCGTGACTTCCTCGAGGCCGATCGCGAGATCGAGCGTGCCGTCGAGGCCGCGCTCGCCGATCGCGCCGAGGCGGTGGTGGTCGACACGCCGACCGGCGCCCTGTCGGCCCTGGAGATGCTGCGCGAGAGCCGCGCGGGGCGCGCCGTGTTCGTGGCCCAGCGTGCGGCCGGTGCCGAGCCGGCCGGCTTCGTGCCGATGGGGACGGCGCTCCTCGATCAGGTGCGGCCGCGATCCGGCAGCGAAGACCTGGTGCGCGCTCTGCTCACCGGGGTGTACCTGGTGGACGATCTCGCCGAGCCGCTGCGCGTCTACGGCCAGGGCCGCATCCCGGCCACCTTCGTCACCGCCGAGGGCGACCTGCTTGCACCCGACGGCGTGGTTCGCGGCGGTGCCGGAGGCGTCGGCGGACATCTCGCGCGCACGCGCGAAGTCCGCGAGCTCGACGCCGAGGTGACGCGCCTCGAGACCGACGTCGCGGCCGCGGCCAGCGCGCACCACGCGGCGCGAGAAGCGCTCGCCACCGCGAGCGACGAGCTCGAGAACCTGCGCAACCGGCACCACACCGCCGCTCTGGCCGTCGCCAATCACGAGAAGGATCTCGAGCGGACCCGCGAGCGGGTGAAGGCGATCGGCGAGGTCCAGGAGGGTCGGGTCAGTGAGCGCTCCGAGCTGCTCGCCGAACTCGAGTCGCTGCGCGACGAAGGCACGCGCCTCACGCGCACCCTCGAGGACACCCGCAACGATCGCGGTGAGCGCCAGCGCGCGCTGGATGCCCTGGCGCTGAAACTCGGATCGTCGGCCCGCGAGGTATCTCGCCTCGAAGGCGTCGCCACCGAGCGCCGCGTCGAACACAGTGGCCGCGCCGAACAGCGCGATCGGCTGCGCGGCTCCCGCGAGCGCACCCTCGCGTCGCTCACGGAAGCGCGCACCTGGATCCAGCGGCGCGAGACCGAGATCGGCGAAGCCGACGCGCGCCGCGAACAGCTCGCCACCACCATCGAAGCGGCCCGCGGCAAGCTCGAGGGATCCCTGCAGCAAGAGGAGCGTGCCCGCGCCGGCCACGACGAGAAGCGCGAGGCCTTCGAGCGGGTGTCCGGCGAAGTCCAGGAGCTCGAAGAAACCGTGCGCGAGCTGCGTGCCGAGATCGCCCGGGAGCGCGAGGCGCTGTCTCAGGCCGAACTGGGCCTGCGCGAGAGCGAGCTCAAGCTGAGCCACCTGGACGAGTCGATCCAGGAAAAGTGGGGCGTGGCGCTCGCCACCTGGGAGCCGCCGGTGGCCGATCCGGAGCCCGAAGGCGAGGCGCCGACGGAGCCTACGAGCGAAGTGGCGCCGATGCCGGCGCCGGCCGATGCCACCGCGCCCGCCGAGGCGGCGAACCCGGAGGCCGGTGCCGAAGCCGAAGAGCCGTCCCCCGACGCGGCGAAGGACGCGCGCGCGAACGCGTTGCTCGCCCAGGCGCCGGCGGCCGAGCGCCGGGAGAAGCTCACCGAAGTCCGGAAGAAGCTGCAGTCACTCGGCGAAGTGAACCTGGGCGCGATCGAGGAACACGAAGAGCTGAACGAGCGCTTCCGCTTCCTTTCGGATCAGAAGACCGACCTCGAGAACACGCTCACCTCGCTGCGCGACGCGATTGCGCGGATCAACCGCACCAGTCGACGTCGTTTCCGAGAGACCTTCGAGGCGATCAGCAAACGCTTCTCCGAGAACTTCCCGCGGCTCTTCCGCGGCGGGCGCGCGAGCCTCGCGCTCACCGACAGCGAGGACGTGCTCGAAGCGGGGATCGACATCATGGCGATGCCGCCGGGGAAGCGGCTCCAGAACGTGAACCTGCTCTCGGGCGGCGAGAAGACGCTCACCGCGATCGCGCTGCTCGTCGCGGTCTTCCAGGTGCGTCCGTCGCCGTTCTTCCTGCTCGACGAGGTCGATGCGGCGCTCGACGACGCGAATGTGGGCCGCTTCAACGAGATCGTCACCGAGCTCTCGGCCGACTCCCAGTTCGTCCTGATCACCCACAACAAGCGCACGATCGAGGTGTCGGACGTGCTCTACGGGGTGACGATGGAACGCAAGGGCGTCTCGAAGCTCGTCGCCGTCGAGATGCACTGAGCCCGCGCGAGCGGTTCAGGTCGTCTTGCCCATGCGCACCAGGCGCAGCAGGAAGGGCAGGCTCACGGCGACGCAGACGAGTTCCGAGACGCCGGCGACGCCGAAGGCCACCCGGTAGCCCTGGGCCCAGCCGGCGCTCGCCGCGACGCTCTCGCTCACCCAGCCGCCGACCAGCGGCCCGATGATGAAGCCCAGGGACCCGGCCGCGTTGAACGCGCCCATCGACGTCGTGCGGACGGCCTCGGGCGTGGCGTCGGAGGTGATCAGCAGACTCGGTACGAACATCACCGCCGAGACGACGCCGAGGCCGAGCATCAAGAAGGGCAGAACGGGCGCCGGGCAGAAGCCGACCGCGATCGTGGCGACGCCGTAGATCGCGCTGCCGATTGCGATCATGCCGACGCGCGAGACGCGCTCGGACAGCCGGCCGAAGGGGTAGGAGAGCAGGGCGAAGGGCAGCATGAAGAGCGCCATCTGCAGGCCGATCTGGGGTGGTGACAGCCCGTGGATGCGAGACAGGAACAAGGAGAAGGTCGTCGTATAGAAGCCGACGGTGAAGCGGTCGGCGAAGGCGAAGGCGAGGGGTGCCAGCAGCAGTCGGTGTTCCCGGATCGTGGCCAAGATTTCGCCGAGGCCCGGGCGTCGCTCGTCGCCCTGCACCTCGCGAAGCACGACCGCGGCGACGCACGCGGCCAACGCCACCAGCGCGCCCCCGACGTAGAGCGGGACCAGGGCATTCTCGGCGCCGATCACACCACCGAGGGGCGCGCCCAGCGCGACGCCGAGCGTGATTCCGCCGCCGACGAGGCCCATCACGCGACCGCGCTGCTCCGCGTCGCGCGCGTTGCTCGCGAGCCCGAGCAGCAGGGAGAGGGCGATGATGTGGGTACATCCCTCGGCGAAGCGCAGCGCCAGGAAGACCGGGAACGTGACGTCGAGGGTCAGCGCGAAGAAGAGCAGCGCGTCGAGCGCGAGCGCACTGACGATGAAGGGAACGCGCCGGCCGAAGCGATCGGCTGCCGCGCCTGCCAGGGGTGCCGCCAGGAACGCACCGATCATGTTGATCGACATGAACAGTGAGGTGAGGAACTCGGAGACCGCGAAGCGCTCCTGGACGAGGCCCCGCAACACGGTCACGGGCAGGGTGACCGGTACCAACATCAGCACCGCGAGGACTGCGAGCCACGCGATGCGCCGCCCTGCGTAGGGCGACGCGGCGGCGGTCGGCGAATGGGGTGGGGCGTCGGTGCGGACGGACATGCACAGGCCTCGGACGCCGCGGAGCATAGGCAATCGGGAATGGTATGTTCCGCGCCCTCATGGAAGCCTTCCTCGACGCGTTCAGCTCCTGGGCCCTCGCGCACCCGATCGGTGTGATCGGTGTCGGCGCCGTGGTGCCCCTCCTGGTATGGGGGCTCGGCAGCCTCTTCGGCTCCCAGGAGGGCTGGGGCGAAGGCGTCTACGATGACGCCGCGTCACCGGCACCGCCCGCGACCCGCGCTCCGGTCGTCGAGGCCGAGGGCCAGCCCGCGGTCGCACCCGAGCCCGTCGCAGCGCCGGTCGAGAGTGCACCCGAGCCGGTCGCTGCGCCCGAGCCCACGCCCGCACCGGTTCCCGAGCCCGAGCCCGCACCGGTTCCCGAGCCCGAGCCCCAACCGACTCCCGAACCAGAACCGGTGGTGGCGCCGGAGCCGCCGCCTCCCGCGCGGCTGCGCGATCGGCTGCGGCGCACCAGCGATGCGCTCGTCGGCGGGCTCGGGAAGATCCTCGGTGGAGGCAGCGTCGACGACGATCTGCTCGACCAGCTCGAGCAACTGCTCTTCGACGCCGACCTCGGCGTGCAGACCGCCGATGAGCTCCTCGAGCGCGTGCGTCGCGAAGGGCGGGGGGGGGACGCTTCGGCGGTGCGCGGAATCCTGCGCGAGGCGATCGCCGAGAAGCTGCGCCGGGTCCAGGGGGACCCGGGTCTCACGGTCGGTGCCCAGCCCCACGTGATTCTCGTGCTCGGCGTGAACGGCTCGGGGAAGACGACCACGATCGGCAAGCTCGCCGCGCGCTACGCGGGCGCCGGCCACAGCGTGCTGCTCGGTGCGGGCGATACCTTCCGCGCCGCGGCGATCGAGCAGCTGCAGGTCTGGGGCGAGCGTGTGGGATGTGAAGTGATCGCCGGCACGCCGGGGGGAGACCCGTCCGCGGTGGCCTTCGACACGGTGAAGGCCGCGGTGGCCCGCAAGGTCGACGTCGCGATCATCGACACGGCCGGACGGCTCCAGACGAAGAAGCCCCTGATGGAGCAGCTGGCGAAACTCACGCGCGTGATCGGTCGTGATCTCGAGGGGGCGCCCCACGAGACGCTGCTGGTGCTCGATTCGAACACGGGCCAGAACGCGATCAGCCAGGCGAAGCTCTTCACCGAAGTGGCTCCGGTCACCGGACTCGTGCTCACGAAGCTCGACGGCACGGCACGCGGCGGGGTGATCGTCGGCCTCGCGGACGCCTTCGCGATTCCCGTTCGCTACGTCGGCGTGGGCGAGGGCGTCGAGGACTTGCGCGACTTCGACTCGGAAGAGTTCGTCGACGCGCTCTTCGATGCGTAGGACTGCGACGCCTCGGCGCTGCGACTACTTGATCGCGAGCGGGTTGATCGGTGAGCCCACCGCACCGGTGATCGGCAGCGGCGGGGCCGAGAACAGGAACGCGTAGCGTCCGTCCTCGGCGCAGGCCTGGGCCACCCGTTCGAGCTGGAAGATCTCGCCCAGGAGCAGCCCCATGTCGCGCAGGGCGATCATGTGCAGCGGCATGAAGCAGTCGGGCGTCTCATGGGGAATCACCTCGACGCAGTAGGTGTCGGTCGCGACCGCGGCGACCTGACGCTCGTGGAGCCAGCGCGCGCAGCGCATCGAAAGCCCGGGCGTGTCGCCGCCGCAGTAGCCCTCCCACGAGCCCGCTTCGAGGCAGCGCATCATCTGGCCGGTCCGTACCAACAGGATGTCGCCGGTCTCGACGGTCACCCCCGACGCCTCGGCGCATGCGTCGAGCTCCTCGGGCAGGATCGCGGTGCCCGGCTCGAGCCAGGGCACGTCCTGGTGGCGCGGCAGGTCGAGCAGCACGCCGCGCCCCACGACGCCGTCCGCGAACTGCTGGATCGCGTTCTTCGCCGCGCCACGGCTCGTGACCTCGCTGGCGGCATAGCCGTTGTAGAGCTTGCCGTCGTAGGAGACGTGGGCGAGAGCATCCCACTGGGTGCCGCATTGGAGCGGCATGATCACGGCGTCGTCGGCGTAGCGGAAGCCGCCGGGGATGCGGTCCTGGGCGCCGGCCAGGGCGTCGCCACCGTCCGAGAGCATGTAGTGGATCGGGTTGTGGCGGGGGCCGCGACCGGTCTGGGGACCCCGCTGGTCGAAGGGGAGGGCACACGAGAACACCTCGCCGCTGCGCGGCAGGTGGGTCGCCGCGAGCACGCGATCGGGCGTGATGAAGTTGAGCGTGCCGCGCTGATCGTCCTCGCCCCAGCGTCCCCAGTTCGAGAACTGGCGACCCCAGTCGCGGACGGTGGTCGCATCGAGGGGCGCGGCCACTAGCCGTCTACCGCCGTTTTCGCGGTCACGGCGCCTCCGCCAGTCGCGCTTCGACCCGCGGGACGTCCTCGGGGACGTCGACGGCCACGCTCTCCCAGCCTTCGACCACAGCGCACTGGATGGCGTGACCGTTCTCCAGCGCGCGCAGCTGCTCGAGCCCTTCGGCACGCTCGGCCGGCGTAGGTGGAAGGTCGGCGTACGCCAGCAGGAAATCGCGTCGATACGCGTAGAGCCCGACGTGCTGCCAGAGTGTCGGGTCGGGCTGGCCCGCGCGCACGTGGGGGATCGCGTTGCGACTGAAGTAGAGCGCGCGTCCCTGGCCGTCGAGCACCACCTTCACCCGGTTGGGATCGTCTCGGAAGGCCGGGTCGAGCGCGTGCACCACCGTCGCCATCGGGGCGTCCGGGGCGCGCTCCAAGGCCTCGACGGCGGCGTCGATCACGAAGCCCTCGATCAGCGGCTCGTCGCCCTGCACGTTGATGACGAGGTCCGTCTCCAGCTGCCGCGCCACCTCGGCGATGCGGTCGGTGCCGCTCGGGTGGTCGTCGCGGGTCATCACCACGTCGGCCCCGAAGGCGCGGCACGCGTCGGCGATGCGGGCATCGTCGGTCGCGATCACCACGCGCGAGAGGCGCTTCGCCGTGCGGGCCCCTTCCCAGACGCGCTGGATCATCGGGCGGCCGGCGATCGGGGCCAGGGGCTTGCCCGGGAAGCGGGAGGCGCCGTAGCGCGACGGAATCACGCCCACCGCTTGCATGACGCCATGCTACCCGAAGGGTACCTTCCCCGCAGACATGGCCCCCTCCCCCCGCGGCCCCGTCGTCACCGTCTCGTCGAACAAGGGCGGGGTGGGCAAGACGACCCTGGCCACCAACCTCGCGATCTACGCGCGCGCGCTGAACGAAGACCTGCCCGTGCTGCTCGTCGGACTCGACGACCAGGGCACGATCGATCGCATGTTCGGCCTGCGACCGCCCCAACCGGGGGACGGGAACCTGAAGCATGGGTGGGCCGAGCGCAGCTTGCGCAGCACCCTGCAGCTCGGGCAGTACGGCGTGCACTTCGTGCCTTCGCCGCCGGACCTGTCGATGCTCAAGGTGCGTGCCGGTGACGACAAGACCCTGGCTCGCATCCTCGAGCAGACCGCCTGGCCCGGGCTCGTGATTCTCGACACCAAGAGCGACCTCGAAGCCCTCACCCAGAACGCCTACCAGGCGGCCGATCGGATCCTGGTCCCGATCGCCGATTGGGCGTCCCTCGAAGAGGCCGCGAAGATCTTCCGGCTGCTCGAGCGGATCGGCGTCGGCGCCGATCGCGCTCGGGTCGTGTTCACGCTGGTCGATCGTCGCAGCCGCGTCGGCGGGACCGACGGCGGCACGCTCTTCCGAAGGCTCTGCGACGAAGTCCTGCGCCGGGGGTGGCGCTACTGCAAGACGCCGCTCTCGCGCAGCCCGCGGGTCGAGAGCCTGAATTCGGCGGGCAGCAAACCGCTCTCGATCCTGCACCACGCGAAGGGCACCGCGGTCCACGGGCAGCTCCGCGAGGTGACCAGCGAGGTGCTGGCCGATCTGGGCCTCGCGGATCGGCTGGATCTCGCACCCGACGAGGTGAGAGGCACGCCCGACGGGGGAGGGGGCGGATCCGAGGACGAACTCTGGGGAGCCGACCCCGAACGCGCTACCCGTCCCGCCGCGGCGGGGACGTCCCGCTGGGTCGCACCCTGGCGCCGCTGACCGGAGCTTCGACGGCGGCCCCGCAACGCACCTTCCCCTTCTCCCCATCCCAGTCTCGTGGGGCCAATCTCGTGGAGGATCGATGAGCACGTTCGGAATCGCAGTGGGTGGGGGCCCGGCACCCGGGATCAACGGCGTGATCGGCGCCGCGGCGACGCGCGCGCTGCGACTCGGCCATCGGGTGCTCGGCATCATGGACGGTTTCTCACACGTGATGGAAGGCGACACGAGCCACGTCCGCGATCTGTCGCTGGGCGACGTCGCGCGCATCCATCTCGAGGGTGGCTCGATCCTGCACACGTCACGCGCGAACCCGACGAAGCAGCAGGCGCACCTCGACGCGGTGGTGAAGTCGCTGGACACGCTGGGTATCGACCACCTGATCACGATCGGCGGCGACGACACCGCGTCTTCGTCGAACCGGGTGGCCGAGGCGGCCCAGGGGCGTATCAAGGTCGTCCATGTGCCGAAGACGATCGACAACGACCTGCCGCTACCCGACGGCGTACCGACCTTCGGCTTCGAGACGGCCCGCGAGCACGGCACGACGGTGGTCGAGCGCATCGCGATGGACATGAACACCACGAACCGCTGGTTCTTCATCGTGATGATGGGCCGCTCGGCGGGCCACCTGGCCCTCGGTGCGGGGAAGGCGGCGGGCGCGCCGATCACCCTGATCCCGGAAGAGTTTCCGAACGCTCCGATCGCGATCGACGACGTGGTGCGCACGCTCGAGGGCGCGATCGTGAAGCGGCTCGCCTCCGGGCGGCCGGACGGCGTCGCGATCATCGCGGAGGGCGTCGCGTCGGCGATGGACCCGGCCGACCCGCTGCTCGCAGGCGTGCCCCGCGACGAGCACGGCCACATTCGACTCGCCGAGGTTCCGCTGGCGCGCGTGCTGCGAACCGCCGTCGCCGACTCCCTCGCCGCGCGCGGCGTGAAGGTGACGATCGGCGAGAAGGACGTGGGCTACGAGCTGCGCTGCGGCTACCCGACGGCCTTCGATCGCGACTACACCCGCGATCTCGGGGTGGGCGCCGTGGACACGCTGCTCGCCGGCAACTCGGCCGTGCTCATTACCCGGCAGGCCGGGAAGATCGTGCCGGTGCCGTTCCAGAGCATCATCGATCCGGCCACCAACAAGTCGCGTGTGCGGGGCGTCGACATCCAGTCCGATTCCTACCAGAACGCCCTCGCGCTCCAGGAACGGGTCACCGCCGACGATCTGGCCGATCCCACCACCCTCGCCGCCATCGCCGCCGCCGGCGGGCTGACGCCGGACGAGGCGAAGGAACGCTACAAGCCGCTGTGATTCGATTCGGCCCGGCGCGACGCGCGTGAGCGCGCCGACGCCTCCCGCTCGTCGCAACCCGATCTGGATTCCGCCCTTCCTGGGTCGGGTGCCGGCAGAGGTGAACGACGCCCAGCTGCGGATTCTCGGCGCGGTCGCCTTCGCGATCTACTTCGAGAACTACGACCAGGCGATGCTCACCCAGGCGATCAAACAGATCGCCGCGAGCTTCGCGCTGGCCGAGGCCGAGATCGGCAACCTGTTGGGCTGGGTGCGGCTCGGCGCCGTACCGGCGATCCTGCTGTTGCCGCTCGCGGATCGCTTCGGGCGCCGCCGGATGTTCCTGCTCTCGGTGTTCGGCATGAGCGCCGCGACCACGCTCTCGGCCTTCGCACCGGACGCGACGGTCTTCGTGGCGTTCCAGATGTTCTCACGGCTCTGCATGGTGATCGGAGCGGCCACCGCCTACGTGATCGTGGCCGAGGAGCTGCACGCGGAGCACCGGGGCTGGGGCATCGGCATTCTCGGGGCGCTCGGCGCTTTCGGCGTGGGTCTGTCGGCGCTCATCTTTGCGGCGATCGACGTGCTGCCCTTCGGCTGGCGCGCGATGTACCTGGTCGGCGTCGTGCCGCTCCTGGTGTTGCCGATCCTGCGCCGCAACGTCCCGGAGACCGCGCGCTTCGGGGCCGAGGCCGAAGCCGCCGCCCAGAGCGCGTGGTGGCGGCCGCTCTACGACCTGGTGCGCGTCTTCCCGGGGCGCGCTGCGGCAATCGCGGTGATCGGCGGCAGCTCGGTGGGCGCCATCGCGGCGGCGTACAACTACTCGGCCTACTTCGTCCAACAGGATCACGGCTGGGCGCCCGGGCAGTACTCGGCGATGCTGCTCGTCGCCGGGGTCATCGGCGTGCTGGGTCACCCGATCGCCGGTCGCCTCGCCGATCGATTCGGCCGACGGCCCATCGGCTGCCTGTTCTTCGCGGCGTTCCCGGCGCTGGCCATCGGGTTCTACGTGGTTCCGTCGGTCTGGTTGCCCGCGCTCTGGATCCCGATGTCGTTCAGCATGATGGGCGGTCTGACGATCGCGCGGGCCCTGGCGACCGAGCTGTTTCCGACCGCCTTCCGCGGGACGTCGTCGGGGCTCCTGCAACTCGTCGACACGTTGGGATCGGCGGCCGCCCTGTTCCTGGTGTCCGCGCTCACCGAGCGCTTTGGCGGCGCCATTCCGGCGGTGCGCGCCGTGGTCTGGGTGTCGCTGCTGGCGGCCGTGGTCGTGTGGATGGTGCCCGAAACGAGTCGCCGCGAACTCGAACAGATCAGCGGCGACGAGCCGCCGAAGTCTGGTTGACTTCACTCCCCCGGTGTGCGAGACCGCTCTCCGGGGGGTGAGCTTCTTCTCCTCCTGTGAAGAAGAGATGCTCCGTGCAGGAAGTGACTCGACCCGAGGGGGGCGAGAAGAGTCTCGAGCGCCAGATCCGCGCCTTCCACTGGATTCGGATGCTGGCCGAGTTGCCCCACCGCAAGGCGGGTAGCGCCGGGGAGCGCGAGGCCGGCGAGCGCGTCGAAGCCTGGCTGCGAGACCTCGGCCTCGAAGAGATCGAGCGCCCCAAGGCGCCGTCACGGCCACATCCGGGTTGGAACCTGGCGCTGCACCTGGGGCTCGCGGCCCTCGGCAGCTGGCTCGGCGGATGGTCCGGGCTGGCGCTCGTCGCGGCGGCCACTCTCTCGCTGTGGCGGGAGACACGCACCGGGCGGCCGGGGCTGTCGCGTTGGATCCCGCGTCGCGCGACCCACAACGTGGTGGCGCGCGTCGGCGCCGACCGCCCGAGGCGGCGCGTGGTCTTGACCGCAACACTCGACGCGCCGACCCCGGGGCGTCTGTTCGAACGCCGTTTCGGAAGTCGACTCGACCCGAGCGTCGGCGCGGCCCGGTCGGCGGTCGTGCCGATCGCGCTGCTGGCCGTCACCAGCGCGGTGGCCGCATCCGCGGCGCTCGGGGCCGACGGCGGGGCGATTGCGGTCGCGCGGTTCCTGGTGGGTGGACTGTGCGCGATCGGCAGCCTCGGCGGTCTCGAGTGGGCGCGCGCCGCCAGCACACCCGGTGCAGCCGACAACGCCGCTGGCATCGCCGCCATGCTCACGGCGACCGAACAGCTCGCGGCCCAGCTGCCTCCCGATGTCGAGTTGTGGTGTGCGGCGGCGGGCGCGAGTCAGGTCGGGAGCGCGGGGGCCCAGGCGCTGCTCGCCGCTCACCCCGAGTGGCTGTCGGATCGCACGGCCTTCGTGCACTTCGAGGGGCTGGGCGCGGGGGAGCTGCACTGGGTGCAGAGCGAGGGCGGGTTCGAGGCGGTCGCCTATCCGCCGATGCTCACCGAGCTCGCACGCCGGGTCAGCGCGAGTGATGCGTACGGCGTCGTGAAGCCTGGAACGCTCTCCACCGACACCGACGGGCAGGTGTTCGCGCGGGCGGGAGCGCAGGTGCTGACGCTCACGACCCTCCTGCCCGCGATCGATCCGGCGAGGCCGCGCGAGCGCGACGACCTGCCGGAGCACGTCGACACCGAGCTGGTGGTGCGCGCGGCCGACTTCGGCTGCTGCGTCGTCTCGGCCTATCTGCGCGGCGATGCGGAGCCCCTCGCCTACGTCTGAGGGCGACGCGTCTCCGGTTCGCGTCCCGACCGGGGTGCTCCCGGCGCCGGAGGCAGCACCGCTGCCCGAAGCGCCGCCGCTGCGGCGCATGCTCGGGCCGAGCATCGTCCTGGTCGGACTCTCGATCGGCAGCGGCGAGTTCGTGCTCTGGCCCCGGCTCACCGCCGAGTGGGGGTTCGTGCTCTTCTGGGCGTGCTGGGTCGGCGTGACGCTCCAGTTCTTTCTCAACATGGAGATCGAGCGTTGGACCCTGGCCACCGGCGAGAGCGCGGTGATCGGGTTCGTGCGTCTGCACCGGGCGCTCGCGCCGGTCTTCTTCGTCTGCGCGACGGTTCCCTGGGTGTGGCCCGGCTGGGCCACCGGCGCGGCCACCCTCGTCTCGTGGGAGTTCGGGGGCAGCGTCCCCTGGATGGCGGCTGCCAGCCTGGTGCTGTGCGGGGTGGTCCTGTCCGTCGGTCCGGTCGTGTACCGCACCGTCGAGACGATCCAGCTGGTGCTGGTCGGGATCATCGCCGTGGCCGCCGTGGTGCTCGCGCTGGCCGTCGTCGAGGGGTCCCACGTGGCAGCGCTCGCCGACGGCGCCTGGCGGGTCGGGACCGTCCCCGACGGCGTGCACTGGCCGATGCTCCTCGGGGCGCTGGCCTTCGCCGGGGTCGGGGGCACGGGCAACCTCACCCAGTCCAACTACGTGAAGGACAAGGGCTACGGCATGGGCGCCTACATCGGGCGCATCACCAGCCCGCTCACCGGCCGCGACGAGGCGACCGGGGTGGTGGGCCGCGTCATCGGCGGCAGCGACGAGGATTTCGCGCGCTGGCGGGTGTGGTGGCGCCGTACGAACCTCGAGCACTTCTGCTCCTTCTACGTGCTCGCGCTGGGTACGCTCGCGCTCTTCTGTCTGCTCGCCGCGGCGCTCCTCGAGCCGGGCGCGCCGGTGGGCGCCGAGTTCGACTTCCTGGACGCCGAGGCGAGCGCGATCGGTGAGCGCTTCGGCGAGGCCGGCCGCCTCGGCTTCCTGTTCCTCGGTGTCGCCGTGCTCTTCTCGACCGAGCTGGCGCTGCTCGACTCGGTGGCCCGGGTGTCGTCGGACGTGCTGGCCTTCTGGCTCGAAAGACGGGTCGCGGCGTCGCGGCTCTACTTCGCAGCGGTCTGGACCCTGATCGCCTTCGGGATCTTCGTGCTCATCCTCGGCTTCGATCAGCCTCTCACGCTGATCGTGCTCTCGGCCGCGCTCAACGGCATCGTGATGTTCGTGTACTCGGGGCTGCTCTTGGTTCTCAACACCACGAGCCTACGCCCGCCGCTGCGTCCTTCGCCGCTGCGGATCGGGGCGCTCGTCCTGACCTTCCTCTTCTTCGGCTACTTCAGCGTCGTGACGCTGGTGGATCGCCTCGGCGGCTCATGATCGACCTGCTGCGCAAAACCGGCGCCGCGCTCTCGCGGTTCACCGAGCGCTGGGTGCCCGATTCGTGGGTGATCTGCATGCTGCTCACGGTGGTCGCCTTCGCTCTGGCGATCGGCGGCGCCGGAGTGGGCGTCGAGGCGTCGGTGCTCGCCTGGGGCGACGGCGTCTGGGTCCTCCTGACCCTTGCCATGCAGTTCACGCTCGCGATGGTGGCGGCGCATGCCTGCGTCACGTCGCGTCCCGTGTTCGCGCTCCTCGATCGCCTGGCGGCGCTGCCCGATCCCGAGCGTCCGGCCCAGGCGGTGCTCCTCGCGGGCGTCTTCTCGCTCGTCACGGGCTACCTCAACTGGGCGCTCTGCCTGGTGTCGTGCGCGCTCTTCGTGCCCTTCATTGCGCGACGCAACCCGAACACCGACATCCGCGTGCTGATCGCCGGCGCGTACCTGGGGCTCGGAACCGTCTGGCATGGCGGGCTGTCGGGCTCGGCTCCGCTGATCCTGGCCACGCCGGGCAACCCGCTGCTCGAGCCGAGCCGCGGCGCCGCGGTGGTCGATCGCTTGTACCCCGTGACCGAGACGCTCTTCGCGCCGTTCAACCTCGCGTTCCTGGTGGTGATCGGTCTCACCGGGCTCGTCGTGGCGGTGCTGCTGCACCCGCGCGAAGGCGCCGTCACGCTCTCGCCGGCGCAGGTCGATGCGATCCTGCCGGCGCCGCCCGAAGAGCCGCCCGCCCCGACGACCCCCGCCGAACGCCTCGAGTCGTTCCGCGGCTGGGTGTGGCTCGCCGCGCTGCTGCTCGCGTACCCGCTCGGCTACGCCATCTGGAAGCACGGCTTCGGCACCTCGTGGACGATCAACGCGTACAACGCCGTGTTCCTGGTCGCCGCGCTGCTCCTCCACGGCCGGCCGGTCTCCTTCCTGCGGGCCTGCCGCCAGGGCGTCGACGCCGCCTGGGGCATCATCATCCAGTTCCCGTTCTACGCCGGGATCTTCGGTCTGATGCAGAACACCGAGCTCGGTACCTGGATCGGCGATCTCTTCGCGACCTTCGGCTCGGAAGGCAGCTACCCGTTCATCGTCTACGTCTACTCGGGTCTGATGAACCTCTTCGTGCCCTCGGCGGGTTCGAAGTGGTTGATCGAGGCGCCGTACCTCATCCCGGCCGGCGTCGAACTCGATGTGTCCGTCGTGACCGTGCTGCTCGCCTACGCCTACGGCGACTCCACGACGAACCTGATCCAGCCCTTCTTCGCGATCCCGATCCTCTCGGTGACGCGACTGCGCTTCGGCGACGTGGTCGGGTACACGTTCCTGATCGCGCTGGCCTGCTTCGCGGTCGCGACGCTGGCCATGCTCTGGATCCCGCCGCGGCTCTAGGCGAGTTCCCTCGCGACCGCGCTCTCGACGGCGGTACCGGCGAAGAAGTCCGGGTTCGTGGCGGTGAAGAGCGACGCCGCGTTCGAGAAGGTGAAGCGGCGGAAGTCCTCGGGGCTCATGTTCCCGTCGTCGACGGCCTCGTGGGCTTCGAGCAGCACGCAGCGCATGTCGGGCACGTCCCAGTGTCCGATGTCCGAGCTGAAGATCGCCTGCAGGCGCGCGCCGAGCGGGTTCGTCTTGGTGTCGAAGGCGAGTGCGTTCATCGGGTCGTCGGCCTCGCAGCCGAAGTAGAACTGGTCGGCGAAGACGCGGCGGACGTCTTCGGGCTTCTCGATGGCCGCGTGTCGGAACTCGTCGAGGGTCGCCGGGTCTTCCTCGGGGTCGGAGAGGACGGCGAGCCCCTCGCCCAGGCGGTCGAGATGGCGGCGGAAGGCCTCGGGCGCGTGCTTCTCGAAGAGCGCCTTCATCTCCCCGCGGTCGATGCGCGACGGGTCGAGTCCGCCGAGCGCGTGGGCGCCGCGCTTCTCGAAGTGGCCGAGCATGTCCGAGTAGAGGTTCGCGCCCCAGGCCGCGCCCCCTTCGAGGAAGGCGAAGGGAAGGGTGGGGAAGCGATGGGGCACCCCCGCCAGGAACAGGGACCGACAGGTGGTCTCGCCGGCCACGGCGAAGTTGCCCAGGTGGTTGAAGACATAGCTCGTGAGCGACGCGCGGCTCGGCCAGCCCATGCCACTGGAGTGGAAGGTAGGGGAGATCCCGAGGTCGAGGCAGCGCTGCCAGACCGCGTCGTAGGCGTCGGGTTCGTCCGGGCCGAAACTGTCGATCCAGCGGGCCACGCGCGATTCGTTCTTCCCGGGCAGCGGCCGGTGGACGTGGCCTTCGAGCACGGCGGCCCGCAGGCCCAGGCCGTGGGCGTACTCGAGCTCCTCCACCGCCTCTTCGGGCGTATGCATCGGAATGACCGCGACGGGAGCGAGTCGCTCGCGATGGGACGCGAAGGCGTCGGCGTAGTAGTGGTTGAACGCGCGACACACCGCGCGACGCGCATCCGCATCTTCGATCGCCGTGATCATCAGTCCGAGGGTCGGATACACCAGCGCAAAGTCGATGCCGAGCTCGGGCAGGCGCTCGTCGAGCAGGCTCGGCAGCATGCTGGTCGCGCGGTCGAGGGTGTTCTCGGCGGGAAGGGCCCACCAGCTCATGCGGTACATGCCGAGCGCGCGCCGCGTCTCGAGGTCGAGCGTGCGCGCCAACTTCGGCGCCGCGAGGAAGCCATCGATGACCTCCGCTGCCGACTCCCCTCCGAGGCGCACGATCTGCTCGCGCACGGCGGGCATGAACTCGATGATGTGGCCGTCCCCATCGATGATGGGGTGATCCAGGCCGGCGCGGATGCGCTCGAGGGCGCGCGGGTCGAACGTGGTCATGGCTTCCTCCCCGGCCAGTCTACTCCTGGACGGGGTGGGAACGGGAAGCCTTGGGCGGCCCGCCGGACTAGAGGCGGATGCGCGGGCGGGAGCGCCGACCGTTGAGGCTGTGGAGTGCCGCGCCCATCACCATCCCGACGGTCAGGATGCCGGCCCCTGTGATCCACTCGGGCCAGCGCGCGCCAGCCTTCAGCTCGAGGTTCTCGCGCGTGAGGGTCTCGATCTCGGCGCGTTGGCCGGCGTCGGTGCCCGCCAGCTCGGCGTTGGTCGTCTCGAGCTCCTTCACGCGCTCGGTCAGGCCCGTGAACTGGGAGCGAAACTCGGCCGTCTCGGATTCGGACTTCGCGAGACGCAGCCCGGCAGTGGGCTCTTCCTGGAGGAAGCCCTCGGGTATCCAGCCCTCGCCGAGTTCCTTCACCCGCACCTTGGTCCAGCCGTTGCGCGACGGCGCGAGCACGGTGACCTCGTCTCCCGAGGTGACGACGCCCTTGATCCGGAACTGGGTACCCGCCCCGCTGCGCAGGTTGAGCCGCAGCTCGTCCTTGACCCACGCCTGCTGGGCCGTTGCCGGCGCCGCGAAGAGCAAACCGATTCCCACGGCGATCCACAGAAGGGTGGAAAGGTGGAAGGGGTGGGTGACCCGTGCGGGGTGCGCCCCCTCTTGGGTTGCCACTTCCCGACCCTGGGCTCGCTGCCGCATTCGTCTCGACCCCCTTGCATCGGCGAGGCGCCGGGGAGTCGCACACGTTCCGCGCACAGCCGAAACGCCCCACCCCCGCGTTCGCTCATCGCGTGCCGTCAGCATGGCTCCCCGGGTAGGACTCGAACCTACGACCCAGCGGTTAACAGCCGCTTGCTCTGCCAGCTGAGCTACCGGGGAATGCTGTCGGGCGGGGGGATTCTAGAGGCTGGGGGCGGGATTTCAACGAACGGCGCGCCCGGCTCGGGCACCGTGACCTCCACCGGCCGAGACGGCGGGGCGGACTCCCCATCCTCCCTCTCCAGCACGATCACGTACCGGTAGTGGCGTCCTGGGACGACCTCTCGGTCCAGGTGCTCGGAATCGCGGGTGGTCGCCGTCTCCTCTCCCCAAGGCCAGCTCGACCGCTCGATGCGGGCCCGGACGAACCCTTCGGCGGGTCGCGGATTCCACTGGAGCCGCACGCCGCCGGCACTGGCCGTGGCCAGCCATTCGTAGCCGAGGGATTCGGCGATCACGGGCTCCGAGGGGCGGCTCTCCAGGCCGTCCTGATCCACGGCCACCAGGGCGTAGGCGACGGTCTCTCCGGCACCGACCTCGGTGTCCAGGGCCTCCGTGGTCTGGGCTCCGACCGAGATCACGGGCTCGGGGCCTTCCTCGCCGCGCCAGCGGAGCAAGCGATAGAGCAGCAGGTCGCTCTCGACGTTCGGCTGCCAGCGCAGCGCGATCGTGCCCAGGCGCCGCTCGACGATCTCCAGACCCACGGGCGGCAGGGGCTCGGGTTTCGTGACCGCGCGGAGCACTTCGCTGGGCAGCCCGGTCTGGCCACCCAGGTTGCGGGACGACACGCGGTAGTAGAGGACGCGCAGGTTGCCGAGACCGGTGTCGAGCAGGTGGGTGTTGTGCCGTCCGTCGAGCTCGGTCACCAGCTGGAAGGGCCCATCGGGGCGCGGGCTGCGCTCGACCCGGTAACCCGACACGACGGGATCGTTGGAGGCCTCCCACACGAGGGGGATGGAGCGGGGTTGCCGGCTGTAGGCCCGCAGGTCGGTGGGCGGGGCCGGGAGCTCGGCCGTGGTGCCGACGGCGATCTCCGAGGCACGGGCGGCCACGCGCCCATCGTGGGCGTAGGAGCGGAGTCGGTAGTAGCGCGCGATGCCGTCGCCGAGCGGGCGGTCGGCTTCGCCTCGGTCGACCCAGGCCAAGACGCCGCGGTCGGTCAGGATCTCGCGCAGCAGGAAGGGACCGTCGGGGGCGTCGCTGCTCTCGACCAGATAGCCCGCGACATCCGGGCGCAGGACCGGGTCCCAGCGCAGCGGGATCTCCCGGTACTGGCCGCTCGTGCCGACGACGCTGCCCGGCGGCGGCAGATCGGCGGGGGGCTGGTAGAGCAGGGTGGGAGGCGGGTCCTCGAGCGACTCCTCGTCCTCCCAGCCGAACCAAGCGCCTGGGTCCCAAGAGAACGCTTCGGTGTCGAGGACCGGCGTCGCGCACCCCACCACGGCCAGGCACAGGAGCCCGGCGAATCCGCGCAGCCCGCCGCGCACTAACTGCCTGCTTCGGGTTGGGCCCGAATCCGTTCGAGGTTCGCGAGCTGGTCCTCGGCGCGCGCGATGTAGGCCTGGATGCGCTCGTTGCGCGGGTCCATCACCAGCGCGCGGCGCCACAGGTCGAGCGCGGTCTCGAGCTCCTCGTCGCGGAACGCCAGGCGGCCGGCTTCGACCAGCGATTCGACCTGGGCCGCCTGGGTATCGCCGATGCGCTCACGACGCCGTCGGCGGTCTTCCGCGATGTCGGCGCGCAGCTGGCGCTGCTCGCTGAGGTAGCTCGTCTCGAAGGGGTCGAGCTTGCGCAGCCGCTCGAGCGTGGCCCGTGCATTGCCCAGGTCGCCTCGGCCGCGCACCTGGCGGAAGGTCTCGAGGAGGGCCGTGCGCTGTCGCTCGACTTCGCGCGCCAGCCCTTGCACGTGGGCGAGGGTGGCGGTGTCGTCGGGTCGCAGCGCAAGCGCGAGTCGGTAGTCGAGCAGTGCTTCGGCGAGACGTCCCTCCGCTTCGAGCGTGCGCGCACGTTCGAGGTAGCCGTCGGTGAGCTCGGTGCGTTCGGCCTCGACGGCTGCGATGCGGTCCGCGAATGCGACCGGATCGGTGGTCCGCCAATGATCGAGCGCGCCCGCGAGGTCACCTTCGCGGACCATGCGTTCCCCGATGTCCGGGGGCGACGCGCAGGCGAGCGTCGATAGCAGGCAACCCCACGCCAGTCGCTTCATGCGCGCGCGACCCGGCTCTCGGTGCCGGTGCTGCGCAAGGGAGTCAGCTCGACCGAGTAGACGTGCACCGGCTCTTCGCGCCCCGAGAGCTGGCGCTCGCCTTCGAACCGCAGGCGGGCGGCGCCGCGCACGGCGCGCTGAACGGCCTCGGACACCAGGATCTCTCCGGGGCGGGCCAGCTTTTCCAGGCGGTGGGCGACGTTCACGGCGTCGCCGATGGCGGTGAAGTCGGTGCGGCGGTCGGAGCCGATGTTGCCGACGACCACGCTGCCCGAGTGGATCCCGATGCCGATCGACATCGGCACCCGGGCGTCGTCGGGCGTGGCGGCGAGCTGAAGGTTGCGGCGCTCGACCGCCCGCGCGATCTCGATCGCCGCGGTCACCGCCCGCAGCGAGTGGTCGGCCTGGGGGACGGGCGCGCCGAAATACGCCATCACCGAGTCGCCGATGAACTTGTCGATGGTGCCGCCGGCGCCCAGGATGATGTCCGAGATCAGCTGGAAGCACTCGTTCAGGAGGCCGACGACCTGGTGGGCCGCCATGCCTTCCGAGAGGCGCGTGAACTGGCGGATGTCGACGAAGAGGATCGTGACGTCGCGCTCGGTGCCGGCCTTCTTCTGGTCGGCGTCGCTCTGCAGCAGCTGGTCGAGGACGTAGTCGTCGACGTAGCGACCGAAGGCCTGCTGGATCTTCTGCTTCTGCTCGAGCGAGTCGCCCATCTCGTTGAAGGCGCGCGTCAGCTCCCCGACCTCGTCGCGCGAAGTCGGCGGGACGCGCACCGTGACGTCACCGGCGGCGAGTCGTTCGACGCCGACGCGGAGTCGACGCAGGGGCCCGACCAGCAGCGCGACGAAGCCCGTGCCGGCGAGCACGCCGACGACGACCACCACCACCGCGACCGCCGCGAGCTGTTGGGTGTTGCTGGCGACGACGGGGTCCACGAGCACCTGCAGGTCGAACTCGACCTGCGCCTCGCCGATCCGGACGTCGCTGTAGAGCACGGGCGCCGCCACCGAAAGGCGTCGCCCACTGCGCCCGATCGCCATGAGTTCGCCGGCGGCCAGGTCCGTCGCGCGGGGTTCGCCCGGTGAGCCGCGCTCGGCGGGGTCGCGCGAGGCGACGACCGAGCCGTCGCGGCCCAGCAGCCGGACTGCGATCACGCCTTCGCTGTCCGAGACCTCCTGGATCAGTCGTTCCAGGGACAACTCGGGGTCGAAGTCACCGCCTCCGGTGTCGAGCAGGGGCTCCTTCGCGGCGCCGGCGAGGCTCGACGCCAACGCCCGTCCCCGCTTCTCGACCTCGGCTTCGAGCGCTTGGCGTTCGTGTTGCGTCGCCAGGACCGCGAGCCCGACACAGGCCGTCACCAGCAGCGCAACGACCAGAGCACTGAACTTGACCTGTAGCGATCGCAAGAGGGGGCCTCTGCGGTGGCGGGGGTTCACCGCGCAATCGAATAGGGCCGCCGCCTTCCCGCGGGATGATATCCGAGGTGCTGGGTCGGGGTCGACCGGCCCAGGGAGCCGCTTCAGTCGATCGGCTCGAAGCGGATGTCCCGCACCTCGAACTCGCGGGTCCCCTTGGGTACACGCACCGTCACCGCGTCGTCGATGCCCTTGCCCAGCAGGGCGCGGGCGATCGGCGAAGCGATCGAGAGCTTGCCGATCGAGATGTCGGACTCGTCCTCGCCGACGAGGGTGTATTTCACCTCTTCGTCGGTCTCGACGTCGAGGAGGGTCACCGTCACCCCGAAACGGACCGCGTCGGGCGGCGGGCCGCTCATGTCGATCACCTGGGCCCGGGCGAGCTTGTCCTCGAGCATCAGGATGCGCCCCTCGATGTGGCTCTGGCGCTCCTTCGCGGCATGGAACTCGGCGTTCTCGGAGATGTCGCCATGGGCCCGAGCGACCTCGATCTCCTTGACGATCGTCGGGCGCTGCACCGTCTTGAGGTCCTGGAGATCGGCCTCGAGCTTCGCGTAGCCCTGGGGCGTCATCGGGACGCGGTCGGACATGGCTCCTCCAGATGCGGCGGGCCGATTCCGGCACGCGGCGCGCGGACCCCTCGGGCTGGGCGGTCCTTGGGGCAGCCGCGATCCGCGCAGCGGGCCGCCGGCGCGAGGCCAAGGCCCACCTGGCAGGCGGATCGGCCTACACTGGCCCCAAAACGACTCCGACGCCCAGGGAGGGCGCCGACTTCGGGAGGCTACCGAGCACCCGGAGGCTGTCAACGCGCCTTTCGCCCCCGGTCACGGCCGAGAGTGTCTGGAAAATCGATGGAAAACCCCTTCGAGCTGCGGATTCGTCGCGGGCCGACCCGGGCCGGCTGGCCGGCTCCTCTGCCCCGGCGGGCAGGCGCGTCATGAGCGAAGTCGCAGACCGGGCGCCGTCCGACCGCATCCCCTGGATCCCCTGGGCGATCGCCTTCTACGGGCTGCTCGGAGCGGCAGCGCTCCTGTGGAACGGCTGGTCGGGGCGCCCCTGGGCCTTCGCCGACCGGCTCGCCGAAGCCCGCGGGGTGGCCTGGGGCAGCGATCTCGCCCTGGGGCTCTGCGCCGCGGGTGCGGTGATCGTGGCGTCCAACCTGTGGACCCAGCACACCGAGGGGGGCCGACGACTGGCCCACGAGCTCGGGCAGCTGCTGGGGCCGCTGCGCTGGCGCGACTGTCTGGTCTTGGCGGCGCTCAGTGGCTTCGCCGAGGAGGCGTTCTTTCGCGGGGCGGTGCAGCCGCGGGTCGGTTGGATCCTGGCGACGCTGCTGTTCGCCGCCGCCCATTTCGTGCCCGGGCGCTCCCTCGGCCTGTGGTCGGTCTTCGCGCTGCTCGCCGGTGGGCTGCTCGGCGCCCTGTTCGTAGCCACGGGCAACCTGCTGGCGCCGATCGTGGCCCACGCCGCGATCAATGCCGTGAACCTGCGGATGATCAGTACGCGCTTCGGTGGCGGGTTCGAGGACGATCCGGCGCCGGAGTAGTCAGCGCACCCGCGCGATCGCGTCGATTTCGACCTCGACACCGAGGGGCAGCGCGGCCACCTGCACGGTCGCCCGCGCGGGCGCCGGTTCCGACGCGAAGTGCTTGGCGTAGACCGCGTTCACCCGGGCGAAGAGCGCGAGGTCGGTCACGTAGACCGTGGTTTTCACGACGTGGGCGAAGTCCGAGCCGGCGGCTTCGAGCACCGCCGCCAGGTTGGCGAGCACCTGCTCGGTCTGGGCCTCGATCTCCCCTTCGACCTTCTCACCCGTCGCCGGGTCGAGCGGGATCTGCCCCGATGCGTAGACCCAGCCGTCCTGGATGACGGCCTGGCTGTAGGGGCCGACCGGCGCCGGGGCCCGGTCGCTGCGCACTTCCTGCAACGTGGGGCTCCCCTGCGAGCTAGGCGTCGTAGTCTTCGGGGTCGACGATCAGGCGGTCTTCGAGGACGCGCAGCAGGTAGCCGAGGAGCAGCAGGTTCGGAAGGCGCTTCTCCGTCGCGGCATCGATGGGAAGGCCTTCGGCGAAGTCCGTCGCGTAGCGCCCGAAGAACTCGAGCGTGTCGACGGGAACGTTCTTGTCGACGAGCTCGTTCAGCTCTTCGAGCGAAAGCTCGTTCAACACCTCGACGAGTTCCCACGCGAGCTCTTCGCGGGTGAGCTCGCCTTCTTCTTCATTTTCCTCGAGGCCGTCGAAGAAGGCGGGGTCGAAGCGGATCGGGTTTCGCGGGTCGTTCATGTGGCGTCTCGCGGAGCCGCAGCGCGGCGAAGAACCCGACAGCCCGCGGGTCGCTCCACGTCGAAAGGTTCCGGGTGGGGGCGGTGTCTCCGACGGCGCTTCCTGCGCGCAACGGCCTGACTCCGCGAATTCGCCGAGCATCGTGACAGCGGCGTAGTGGCGTGTCAATGCACGCCTCCGTCGCCATGGCAGTCGATGCCGGTCTCCACTCCCGCGACTTCACTCGCGAATTCGGGGCGGCTACCGCGGGAGTTGCCGGTGCGCTGCGGGCCCACGGGTGCGCGCGCTACGACACGAGATCGGCCGTTTCGTGCGGGGCGAACGCGCTAGATCGCTTCCGCGCTGTCGTTCTCGCCTTCGCCGCCGCCCTCGGCGAAGAGGTGTTCGCGCACGTAGATCGGCGCGCCGGTGCGCAGTGCGATGGCGATGGCATCGCTCGGACGGGCGTCGATGTCGACGGGGCCGTCGCTGCGTCGCAGTGTGAGCGTGGCGTAGTAGGTGCCCGATCGGAGTTCGGTGACCGCGACGCGTTCGACTTCCCCCGAGAGTCCCTCGATCAAGCTCTGGGCGAGGTCGTGACTGTTCGGACGCGGCGCCTCGTGCTCGGCCATGTGCACACCGATCGAATGCGCCTCGGCGCTCCCGATCCAGATCGGCAGCCAGCGTTCGCCCGCGAGCTCTTCGAGCACGACGACCGGACTCGAGTTGGCGTCGAGCCCGACGTGTTCGACCCGCACGCGCACGTCGTCGTGGTGGGAGGAGGCGTCGACGTGGTCGCACGCGACGCCGAAGAGCAGCGCCAGACACGCAATGCCGAGCAGCGTGCGCGCCTGCGTCGTCGAGGGGGTGGGGCGGGCGATGGGTCAGCTCCGGCGGCGGCGCGCGGCGAGGGAGAGGAGGCCGAAGGCCAGGAGAGACGCGGTGCCTGGTTCCGGGACGATCGTCGCGCTCGCCGATTGGTTCGCCGCCCCGAAGAAGGCGTCGCCGTCGACCGTCGAGATGTTCAGGTCCCCGACCGCATCGAAGATCAACGTCACGATGGCCTGCCGGGGGCCCCCGTCCTCGGGCGGCGGGCTTCCCAGGTTGGGCGAGATCTGGTCGACCACGCGGCACACGGTGGACGTGATGCAGGTGCCCTGGTTGGCACCCACGGACCAGTTCGCCGTTCCCCCGAACGAGGTCAGCTGGGGCGTCGACACGATCTGGATGTTCGACACCGGGCCGGTGATCAGGAGATCGACGAGGGCCGTACTCGCCGTCGCTCCCCCGGAGTCGAGATCGACGGCAATCGTGACGATCTCGCCGGTGTTGTAGGTCGCCTTGTCCGTCGAGATGGCGATCGTCGCCGCCATCGCCGGCGACGTCATGCAGACGGCCAGGCCCATTCCGCAGAGCAAGATCCACGTGCGCGGAAGCATAGGAACCCTCCCAGGGGCCCCTTCCCAGAGCACGCCGTCAGCATACCCCAAGCGTGGGGGGCTTTGCGCCCGTTCCCGCTTCGCCCCCCGCGCAAGCCCCCGAACGGTCACGGCATCCGGACCTTCCGGGACGCCCGACGGGGGTCGAGTATGCTGAGCGCCCGCGCGGCGACGCGCCCGGAGGAGAGCGGAGATGGCGACCGACTATCAGATCGTGGATGCGGGGGATGTCGCGCGCTGGGACGAGACTGCCGACGTCGTCGTCGTCGGCATGGGAGCGGCCGGCTCGACTGCGTCGATCACCGCGCGGGAGGCTGGCGCCGAGGTGCTGGTCCTCGATCGGGCGAGCGGGCCCGGCGGCACCACGCTCAACGCGGCGGGCCATCTCTATCTGGGCGGCGGGACCCGCGTGCAGCGCGCCGTCGGCGTCGAGGACAGCGTCGAGGACATGTTCCAGTACCTGTTGTCGGTGACGCCCGAGCCCGACGAGGCGAAGATCCGCCTCTACTGCGAAGAGAGCGTGGCCCACTTCGATTGGCTGGTGGAGCGCGGCGTGCCCTTCAACGACACGATCCACAAGCAGAAGACCGTCGTGCAGTTCACCGACGAGTGTCTGATCGAGTCGGGGAACGAGGCCGCCTGGCCGTTCCGCGAGAAGGCGAAGCCCAGCATCCGCGGCCACAAGGTGGCGATGCCCGGCGAGGCGGGTGGCGGCAAGCTGATCGAGAAGCTGGTGGCCCACGCGGAAGGCCTCGGCGTGCGGATCGCCTACGACCACGGCGTCACCGCCCTGGTGCGCGACGGCGCGCGCATCGTCGGCGTCCGCGCCAAGAGCTTCGACGGCGAGAAACACGTACGCGCGCGGCAGGCGGTCGTGCTGGCCGCCGGCCAGTTCGGCATGAACGAAGAGCTCATCAAGGAGCACTGCCGGCTGCTCGGCGACGACCGCATCACGAAGCAGGGCAGCACCTTCGACGACGGCGCGGGTCACCTGCTGGGCGAGGCGGCCGGAGGCGTACTCGACCACATGGACGGCGCGCTGATCACCACGCCCTTCTACCCGCCCGAGCAGAACCTGTTCGGGATCATGGTGAACCAGCACGGCAAGCGCTTCATCAACGAGGACGTCTACCACTCGAAATCGTCGATCGCGTGCCTCGACCAGCCCGAGGGCATCGTCTACCTGATCGGCGACGGCTCCTTCCTCGAGCGTCCGCTGTTCCGCTGGCAGGACTTCGTCGATGCGTGGGAGACGATCGAAGAGATGGAGAAGGACCTCGGCATACCCGAGGGCGTGCTGCAGAAGACGATCGCCGACTACAACGAGTACGCGCGCAGCGGCGACGACCGCGAGTTCCACAAGGCGGCGAAGTGGATGAAGCCGATCGAGACGGCGCCCTTCGCGGCCCTCGACCTCCGCATCGGTCACGCCCAGTACGCGGGCTTCCCGCTCGGCGGACTGCGCGTGTCGATCGACGCCGAGGTGCTGCGCGAGGACGGCAGTGCGATCGAGGGGCTCTTCGCCGCCGGCGGGTGTGCGTCGAACATCGCCCAGGACGGGGCCGGCTATTCGAGCGGGACCTGCATCGGCGAGGCGACCTTCTTCGGCCGCCGGGCCGGCGTGAAGGCGGCGTCGCTCGCGAAGGTCTGAGCCGGCCGGGCTGCGATCGTCCGCCGCGGATCCCGTGCCGGGGCGGGCTGCCGGAGTGGTCGGGGCGACTGGATTCGAACCAGCGACCTCTTCGTCCCGAACGAAGCGCGCTACCAAACTGCGCCACGCCCCGAGACTCCGGAAACGGCGAGTATGACGGGTCGCGAAGGGCCCGCAAGCGGCCCCGCGACGGGCCTAGTTCGGAGCCGGCGCCTCGGCCGCCCGGCGCAGCGCGGCGATCGCTTCGCCGCGATCCGGGGCGCCGAAGACGGCGGTCCCCGCGACGAACACGTCCGCGCCGGCCTGGGCGGCGCGCCCGATGGTCTCGGGACCGATGCCGCCGTCGACCTCGAGGTCGACCGACAGCTTTCGCTCGTCGATCCAGCCACGCAGGGTGGCGATCTTGTCGAGCATCGAGGCGATGAACTTCTGGCCGCCGAAGCCCGGGTTCACCGTCATCACGAGCACCTGGTCGAGATCGCCGAGCACCGGCTCGACAGCGCTTGCCGGCGTCGACGGGTTGAGGACCGCACACGCGCGCGCCCCCGCTTCGCGGATCTGGGCAAGGCTGCGGTGGAGGTGCGGACAGGTCTCGACGTGGACGCCGACCGTGTGGGCGCCGGCGCGCACGAAGTCCTCCACGTAGCGCTCGGGCTCGACGATCATCAGGTGGACGTCGAGGGGCAGATCGGTGCTGCGCTTCACCGCTTCGACGATGAACGGGCCGATCGTGATGTTCGGGACGAAGCGCCCGTCCATGACATCGACGTGGACCCAGTCGGCCCCGCCGGCCTCGATGCTCGCGATCTCCTCGCCCAGCCGCGCGAAGTCTGCGGCCAGGATCGACGGTGCAATCTTCACGTCGACGTTCCCCCCAAATCGAATTTGCTTGCGGTGTGCTGGCTCAGCCGCGGCGCTCGAGGCGGACGGCGAAGAAACCGTCCGTGTCGTGACGGTGCGGCCAACACCGCAGGAACCCGTCCGAGTCCACCAGCGCGCGGACCTCGTCCGGTGCCGCCAGCGACGGCGCGATCGCGAACTCGGTCGCCTCGCGCAGGAACGCTTCGATCACGCCCTCGTTCTCCTCGGGCAGCACCGTGCAGGTACTGTAGACGAGCGCTCCCTCCGGACCCACTGCGCGTGCGGCCTGTCGCAGCAACGCGAGCTGGACGTCGGCCAATCGCGCGGGATCGCCCGACCGGACCCGCCAGCGCGCATCCGGGTTGCGACGGAGCGTCCCGAGCCCGGAGCAGGGGGCGTCGACCAGGACGCGCGCGAAGCCGCCCTCGGGCTTGAGCTCGCCGAGCTCGCGCGTCGCGTCGTGCTGTACGAATTCGAGACGGCCGAGTTGCAGACGTCGTGCCGCCCGTCGGACCAGGTCGAGGCGGCGGGGATGGCGATCGAGGGCCAGGACCCGGCCGCTCTTCCCGACGCGCTCGGCGATGGCTGTGGCCTTGCCGCCGGGCGCCGCGCAGGTGTCGAGCACCTGCTCGCCGGGCTGGGGATCGAGCAGACCCACCACCAGCTGTGAGGCCTCGTCCTGGACGGTGAAGCGACCTGCCAGGAAGCTCGGCAGAGAGGAAGCATTGCCGCGCCGACCCAGCACCACGCCGTAGCGGGCGAAGTGACAGGGTCGCGCGTCGGGGAAGGGGTCGCGCAGCTCCTCGATCAGCTCAGCCGCGTCGCCCTGGTGCGGATTCACCCGCACCGTGAGGGGCGGCAGCTCGGTGCTCGCGGCAGCCAGAGCGGCGGCTTCTTCGGGGCCGAACTGTTCCAGCCACCGGGCAGCGACCCAGCGAGGCAGGCTCTGGGTGTGCATCAGGTGACCGAGCGGATCGTTCTCCAGCGCGGGCAGCGCTTCGTCGCCATGCTTCGCGGCGAGCTTCCGCAGCACCGCGTTCACCAGGCCCGTGGCGCGCTCGGCACCCGCGGCACGCGTGCACGCGACGGTTTCGTCGACGGCCGCGCTGTTGGGCACCCGCTCGTGGAACACGATCTGATAGGCGCCCAGGCGGAGCGCCGTGGCGACCACACCTTCGACGCGTTCGAGGGGGCGATCGAGGAAGCGACCCAGCAGGAAGTCGAGACGACCACGCCAGCGCAGCGTGCCGTACACGAGTTCGGTGACGAAGGCGCGATCCGCGACGGAGAGCTCGCTGCGGGCGAGCTGGCTGTGCAGGAGCACGTCGGCGTAGGCGCCCGCCCGCTGCACGCGTTCCAGGATCCGCAGCGCGACGAGCCGCGCCCGCGTCGGGGCGTGGTGGCCTCGGGGGTTCTCGCGCGCAGGTCGTCCGCGTCGGGGGCGTCGCCGGGGGGCGGGCTTCGACGTCACCGGGGCGTCACCGGTGCTGGCCGTTGGGAGGGGAGGGCGCGCATCGCGGCAGTCTAGCCCGCGCTCCGTCGGAAACCGGCCGACGCGTCTACCCGGTCGGACGGCCGCGCAGGACGGTCCCGTCTTCGATGGCCCGGCCCCGCAGAAAAGCGTCCGTGTGCAGCGGCTTTCCCCCGGCCCGTTGCAGGCGCTCGAGACGCAGTGCGCCGTTGCCCGTGGCCACGCGCAGGACGTCGCCCTCGCGCTGGATGCGGCCGGGCGGACCCGGCAGCGCTGCGTCTTCGGGCACCGCGGCCAGGATGCGCAGGGGTGTCTCGTCGAGCCAGCAGCGCGCCCCGGGGGTCGGTGCGAGCGCCCAGATCCGGCGCGCCAACGCGCTCGCCGGCTCGTCCCAGGGGAGATCCTGGTCTTCGCTGCCGAGCTTCGGCGCTTCGGTGGCGAGGCCCGCGTCCTGCTCTTCCCACTGGTCCCGACCCGCGGCGATCCGCTCGAGCGCGGCGGCGATCGCGTCCGCCGCGAGCACCGAGAGCCGCTCGGTGAGTTCACCGCCCGTGTCGCCCGGTGCGATCGGCGTGCGCACGACGCTCTCGACGGCGCCGGCGTCCATCTCGCGCTCGACGCGCATCACCGAGATGCCGGTCTCGGCGTCGCCCGCGAGGATGGCGCGATGGATCGGAGCGGCGCCCCGGTGGCGCGGCAAGAGGCTCGCGTGGGCGTTGATCAGGTAGCCGCGGCTCGGGAGCTCGCGGATGCGCTTCGGGAGGAACTGGCCGAACGCCACGACGATGCCGAGGTCGGGCTCGGTAGCGCGCAGCGCGTCGGCCACGTCGGGTTCGCCGACGCGTTCCGGCCGCAGCAGGGGCAGCTCGCGCGCCAGGGCTTCCGCCGAGACCGGCGAGGGGTGGAGCTTTCGGCCGCGGCCCTTCGGGCGGTTCGGCTGGCTCACCACCGTGACCACCTGGTGGTCGGGGTGCTCGGCAAGGCGCACGAGGGTCGGAACCGCGAAGTCCGGCGTCCCGAAGAAGAGCAGTCTCATGGGGTCCGCACCCCGCGGCGACGCGGGCTAGCTCGCTTCTTCGGGAAGCTCTTCGCCGTCGCGCTTCATCTGCTTCTTGCGCTTGAGGACGTAGCGCGAGCGCTTGAGGCGACTGATGCGGTCGATGAAGAGCACGCCGTCGAGGTGGTCGATCTCGTGCTGGAAGCACACGGCCTGGAGGCCTTCGGCCCGGATCTCGAGTTCCTTGCCGTCGAGGTCCTGAGCGCGCAGCAGGATCTGCTCGGCGCGCTCCACCTCGGCCTCGAAGTCCGGCACGGAGAGGCATCCCTCGTTCCAGAGGACCTTGCCCTCGGGTTCGGAGAGCTCGGGATTGACCAGGATCAGCGGGCTCCGCTCCGACTCCTCGTCCGTCCACTCCGTGTCGACCACGACCAGGCGGACGGCTTCACCCACCTGGGGCGCGGCGAGGCCGATGCCGGGCTCGTCGTACATCACTTCGCACATGTCACGGGCCAACTCGCGCAGCTCGTCGGTGATCGTCTCGATCGGCTGCGAGACCTGGCGCAGGCGTTTGTCGGGAAACTTGAGGACGGGTCGAAGGGCCATGGCGACGTGTGGCGGGAAGGCGCGCGTCACACTGGTGCGTGCAGCCGCGTCGAAACCCCCGCGGCGCCGAACATACCCGAATTCAGAGCATGCTCCAGGGACGCACGTCCACCGCGGCCTGGATGCCATCCTTCAGTCGCGTCGATGCATCGCGCGCCAGCAGGGCGGCCGCTCGTACCTCCGCGTCTTCGCCCTTCAGCAGAATCTGCCAGCGATAGCGACCGCGCAGGCGCGGTAGCGGCGCGGGCGCCGGGCCCAGCACGTCGCAGCCCGGGACCTCGCGGCGCAGCCGTTCGGAGAGCTGCTGGGCCTGGGCCGTGGTGTCCACCAGCGACTCGCCGTGCAGCAGCACGTGGGCCAGGCGGCCGACCGGCGGGAAGCCGAGCGAGGTGCGGTGCGCCAGCTCCTGGGCGTAGAACTTCTCGTAGTCGTGCTCGCGCACCGGGGCGACGGCGTAGTGGTTGGGAACGAAGGTCTGGAGGATGACGCGGCCCGGTGCGCGATCGCGGCCGGCCCGGCCCGCCACCTGGGTCAGCAGCTGGAAGGTGCGCTCCGCCGCGCGGAAGTCGGGCAGATGCAGGCCGACATCCGCGGCGACCACGCCGACCAGTCGGACGCCCGGGAAGTCGTGCCCCTTCGCGACCATCTGGGTGCCGATCAAGACGTCGATCGCTTCCGCCCGCAGGTCGTGCAGGATGCGCTCGGTCGCACCCCGGCGCTGGGCGATGTCGCGATCGAGCCGCGCGATGCGGGCGTGCGGGAACAGGGTGCGCACCTCTTCTTCCAGCCGTTCGGTGCCCAGACCGAGGAGCGCCGTGTCGGGCGTGCCGCAGCCGCCGCAGCGCTCGGGCGGCGGCCGCTGGTGGTCGCAGTAGTGGCAGCGCAGGGCGCCCTCGCTGGCGTGGTAGACGAGGGCGACGTCGCAGTCTTCGCAGCGCTCGGCGTGGCCGCAGTCGAAGCAGAAGATGCGCGTCGAGAAACCGCGCCGGTTGAGGAAGAGAATGGACTGGCCGCCCTGGGCCAGGGTCTCGTTCAAGGCGGCGCGCAGGCGCCGCGACAGGATCACCTTCCGACCGCGCGGCGCTTGCGCTTTCTCATCGGCGAGATCCACCAGTTCCACCGAGGGGAGCGGCCGCCCACCGATGCGGTGGGCGAGCACCAGCCGCTGGATCTCGCCGCGTTCGGCGGCGTAGCGGGTCTCGAGCGCCGGGGTGGCCGAGCCCAGGATGACCGGGCAACCCGCCGCAGCCGCCCGTCGCTGGGCCAGCTCGCGCGCGTGGTACCGGAAGCCTTCGTCGTTCTTGTAGGCGCCGTCGTGCTCCTCATCGAGGACGATCACCCCCAACCGCTCCAGGGGAGCGAAGAGCGCCGAGCGCGCTCCCACGGCGATCGGCGTGTCTCCCCCCCGCAGGCGCTGCCACTGCTCCACTCGCTCGCCCGGGCGCAGGCCGCTGTGGAGCACCGCGAGTCGGTCGCCGAAGCGCGAGCGGAGTCGCGCCAGGATCTGATGGGTGAGCGTGATCTCCGGAACGAGCACGAGGGCCTGGCGCCCGGTTTCCAGCGCGGTCGCCACCGCCCGGAGGTAGACCTCGGTCTTGCCGCTGCCCGTCACGCCGTGGAGCAGGAACGAGGTGGGCGCGCGGTCGCGGATGGCCGCTTCGATCGGCTGCAGGGCGCGCGCCTGGTCGGCCGTGAGCTCGACCTGGGCGGCGTCCTCGAGCGGAGTTCCGAGCACGTCGCGGGGGGTGTCGCGCTCGTCGGTCACGACGAATCCGCGCTCCACCAGCGCGCGCAGCGGGGCGGCCGGCAGCGTCCGGGTCGGGAGCGGCGATTCCTCGGCCAGCCGTTCGAGGGTCTCGAGCTGTCGGGGCGCGCGTCCGAGCTGGGCGCGCATCGCCGCAAGATCGGCGCCGGGCGTGATGGCGGCGATGCGTTCGCGCGCCACGCGGGCGGTCGGGCCCCGTTCGATCTCCTGAGAGCGCACCCAGCCGTCGCGCGAGAGCGCATCCAGGGTTGGGACGGTCTGTGCGCCTCCCTGGGCGCGCAGCTGGGCGGCGGTGCGCGGAGCCCGCGCCAACGCCTCGAGGATCGCGCGCACCGCACCGCGCGCGGCGCCACTCTCCGCCGCGTGCCGGCCGCGTGGCGTCAGTGCGTAGCCCTTGCGGATCACGGGTGCGGAGCCCGCGGGCAACGCGGTCGCCAACGCGATGCCGATCGGACACAACACGTCGTCCGCCGTATCGCGCAACACCGTGAGCAGGGCGGGCGACAGCACGGGTGCGGAGTCGACCACGGCCTCGATGGGCCGCAACCTGCCCTCGAAGTGCGGAGCGCTTGCGCGTTCGACGACGACGCCGACGAGTGCGCGACCTCCGAAGCGGACACGAACTCGCATGCCCGGTTCGATTTTCGCTGCAATGGTCGCCGGGATGGTGTACTCGAAGAGTTCGTCCACCGGCACCGGCAGCGCCACACGCGCAACGCGGCTGGCAGCGAACAGGTCTTCGGGCATCACCGGATTGTATGCGTCGCCACGTCGGTGGCGAGTGGGTGCGCGCAGCGGCGCGTCGTGAGAGGGTCATGAGAACGTCGGCGGGGTCGTTCGGGACGGGTCGGGTGTCGGTGCAGCGGCGGCGGGGATCCCTGTCGCTGCGCGTCGACGGGACCTACGCGTCCTCCTATCAGCCGGGCAGCGCCCTGACCGGGTCCGTCTGGGATGCGCTCGCGGCGCCCCTGGCCTGGTTGCCCCGGGACCGGCGTCGCTCGGTGCTGATCCTCGGCCTGGGCGGCGGCAGCGCGGCCCGGCTAGCCCGGGAGCTCGCGCCCAAGGCGCGCATCGTCGGAGTCGAGGCCAGCGGAGAGGTGATCAAGGCCGCGCGCCGCTGGTTCGAGCTCGACGCGCTCGACGTCCAGGTGGTCCACGGCTGCGCCCGCCAGTACCTGCGGCGCTGTCGCGCCCGCTTCGATCTGGTGATCGAAGACGTCTTCGTCGGGCGGGGGCGTTCCGTCCACAAGCCCGACTGGCTGCCCGACCCGGGCCTGGTGGCGGCCTCGCGCCGCGTGAATCCAGGGGGCCTGCTGGTGAGTAACTCGATCGACGAGACCGCCGAGGTCGCGGCCACCGTGCGCTCGCTCTACCCGTCGAGCGTGCGCATCGCCGTCGAGGACTACGACAACACCATCCTCGTCGGGGGGCCGGGTCCCTTGGACGCGCGGGGCCTGCGCATGGCCACGGCGGCGCACCCGCTGCTGCGGCAGACGCTGCCGAAGCTGCGCTTTCGCCGCGGCTAGCGCGGTTTCGGGGCGACGGGAGAAGGTGGATCCGGCGGGAGACGGGGCCGAAGCCGCGTCTAGCCGCTCATCTGCTTGATGTCGCGCAGCACGCTGCGCGCCACCGCCTTCAGCGTCTCGAAGACGCCCGAGCCCGTCGTCGCGCTGGCCTCGAACTCGGGCAGCCCGCGCGTGTTGAGCAGGGCCCGCATCTCCTCGACGGGCGCGGCGTTCGGCAGGTCGCGCTTGTTGTACTGGATGACGCAGGGCGTGTCCTCGAGGCTGGTTCCCTGCTCGGCGAGGTTCACCCGCAGGTTCTCGAGGCTCTCGACGTTCGCTTCCATCCGCTCGATCTGGCTGTCGGCGACGAACACCACGCCGTCGACGCCCTTCAGGATGAGCTTTCGGCTGGCGTCGTAGAAGACCTGCCCGGGCACCGTGTAGAGGTGGAAGCGGGTCTTGAATCCGCGGATCTCGCCCAGGGCCAGCGGCAGGAAGTCGAAGAAGAGCGTGCGCTCGGTCTCCGTGGCCAGGGAGATCATCTTCCCCTTCAGATCGGGGTTCGTCTTGGTGTAGATCCACTGCAGGTTGGTCGTCTTCCCGCAGAGGCCGGGACCGTAGTAGACGATCTTGCAGTTGATCTCGCGCGACGAGTAATTGATGAAGGACATAACGTGGGGTTCAGCTCGCGACAGCGTTGGGAGCGGCGGGGGGAGGAACGCTCACGAAAAAAGATTGTCGATATCGTCGTCCGTGATCTCGGAGAAGGGAGTCGCCCCTTTGGCCGCCTCCTGCTCCGAGCGCTTCTGGATCTCTTCGAAGACCTTCGCGAGCTCCGCGCCGGCTTTCTTCACGCGCAGACGCACGAGACCCAGAGAGCTGCGGTCGTCGAAGATCACGACCAGGATGATGCGCTGGGAAACCAGCGTGATGTGCAGGTTGTCGCGCTGACCCTGGTGGAAGTGGACCGGGAAGTCCTCTTCGCCCACGAGCTTCGCGAGACCGCCGGTCGCCGCGATGCAGCCCGCCGTGAGCGAGGCCAGGCTGGTGGTGTCGATGCCGCGCATCTCGCCGGCTTCGCCGATCAGCTGGCCGTTGCGATCCACCACGAAGACGCCCTTCGCGTTGGCGTCGCGCACGAGTTTCTGCACGATCGCCAGAATCCGGCGAAAGTCTTCGTCGTACATCACGAGCTGTGCGTCGTGCATTCGCAAATGCCTCGGTAACCGCCTGGGATCAAAGCGTTTTACCTGTGAGCAGGGTAACGCTCGCTCCACTCCGGTGGCAACTCGCCACGAGTCCCGTCTCGGCTCCCCGCAGGTCCATCTTGAGCCCCCAAATGCCCACCCGCACCCGCAGAAAGCGCGGCTGGGCTAGAGGGCACCTCATCAACCCCTCGGTCGCCAGGCGCCCGCCTTCGACCCGATCTCATCGTTGCGAAATCTCGCCGTAGCGACGGCTATGCCTGCGATTTCGTGCCTCGATCTCGGGCCGAATTCGGGCCCCTGACTCGGTCGGGGTTCATGAGGTGCCCTCTAAAGCGGCCGTCGGTTCTCGATCGACATCCCGACGGTCACATGATCCGCATACTCGAGGTCGCCGCCCAGGGGCATGCCGAACGCGATGCGCGACAGCCGGACCCCGGTGGGGCGCAGCGCCTCGATCAGATAGTGGGCCGTCGCGTCACCCTCGGCGTTCGGGTTCGTCGCGAGCAGCACTTCCTCGATGTCACCGGCCTCGATGCGCTTCAGGAGCTCGGCGATCCGCAGCTCGTCGGGGCCGACGCCGTCGATCGGCGCGAATGCGCCGCCGAGCACGTGGTAGCGGCCTCGGAAGCGGCCGCTCCGCTCGACGGCGGCGAGGTCGGCGGGCTCCTCCACCACGCACAGCAGGGTGGTCTCGCGGCGCGGGTCGCGGCAGATCTCGCAGGGCGAGTCGTCCGTGAGGTCGAAGCAGTGCTCGCAGAGGACGATGTCCTGCTGGAGTCGCGCGATCGCCTCGGCCAGCTCGCGCACACTCGCCTCGGGGGCACCCAGCAGGTAGAAGGCCAGGCGGGTGGCGCTCTTCTCGCCGATGCCGGGCAGTCGTTTCAGGCTCGCCACCAGGCGATCGATCGGCGGGGCGCTACGCATGCGCGCCGCGCCCCCTCTGGGCCGCGGTCATCCGGCGCCCCCGAGCCCCGGGATCGACAGTCCCATCGAGGCCTTCTGCATCTCTTCCTGGACCAGGCGCTGGGCATTCGTCAGCGCCGCGTTGACCGCAGCGGCCGTCAGGTCCTGGAGCATCTCGCGGTCACCGCCGGCGACGAGGGACGGTTCGATCTCGACCGAAAGCACCCGCAGTGCGCCCGAGACCTCCACCTTCACCATGCCACCGCCCGCTGTCCCCTCGATGCGCCGGGTGGCCAGCTCGCGTTGCAGCTCCTGGAGCTTCGCCTGGGCCTCCTGGGCCCGGGCCATCAGGTCGCCAAGGTCGGCCATCAGCGGCCTCCGCCGATGGGTCGGATCTCGACGATGTCGGCGCCGAGGATGTCGAGGGCGCGACCGACGGCCGGGTCGTTCAGCGCGTCCTGACGGCGCTGGCGCGCGGCTTCGGCGTGTTCGGCTTCCGCGGTGGGCGTTGTCGCGCCGTCGGGACGCGGGTCGGCTTCGACCACTTCGACGTGGGTCTCGCGATCGAAGAAGCGCGTGGCCACCGCGTCGAGGTCGGCCTGCTTCTCGCGCAGCCGCCGCGCCGCGAAACCCGGCGGCAGCGAAACGCGCAGACGGTCGTCGCTCTTCTCGACGAGCTCGGCGCCTTCGAGCGCGGCGTAGATGCCGGGCTCGCCTTCGCGCGCGAACTGGCGCAGTCGATCCATCACCGTCCCCGGCCGCGTCGCAGCCGGGGACGCCGGGGCGTGTCCGTTCTGTTCGGCCGGCTTGCCGCGCGCCGGGCTCTTGCCGCCGCGGCCGCGTGGCGCGGCGCCGCCCCCGCCGCCGGTACTGCTGCGTGCCGGTCCGGTGCCGCCCGACGCCGGCGGCGGAGTGCCGTTGCCGCCGCCCGCGAGGCGCCGTTCGAGGGCCTCGAGCTTCGCGATCAAGCGTCCGATCTCGTCGGCCTCGGGCTGGGTCGCCAGACGCACCACCGCGAGCTCGAGCACGGCCAGGGGCTGGGGCGCCCAGGCGAGATCCTCTTGCTCCTTCACCAGCGCCCGGAACATCCGCCGCAGGCGGGTGCTCGAGGTCCGCTCGGCGAGCTCCTTCAGCTCGGCGATCTCCTCGTCGCTGGCTTCGATCAGCTCGGGCTGATCCGGCGCGATCGCCAGCACGACCAGGTCGCGCAGCAGCTGCAGCAGGCTCTCGGACAGTCGTTTCGCGTCGAGCCCGCCTTCGCCGGCTTCGTGGCAGGCGGCGAGCGCGGCGGCAGCGTCACCCTCGATGCAGGCGGCCGCGATTCGGAGCAGCACGCGCCGATCGACGAGGTCGAGCACCTCGGCGACCTGGGCGTCGCTGATCTTGTTGCCGCCGAAGGCGATCACCTGGTCGAGCAGGGTCTGGGCGTCGCGCATCGAGCCGTCGGCTTCGCGCGCGACGGCGAGCAGGCTGGTCGCCGAGATCTTCACCTTCTCGGCCTTGGCGATTTCGCCCAGGCGCTCGACGATCTCGGTCGCCGCGATGCGCCGCAGGTCGTAGCGCTGACAGCGCGACACCACCGTGAACGGGATCTTCTCGGGGTTGGTCGTGGCGAACACGAAGAGGCTGCGCGGCGGCGGCTCTTCCAGGGTCTTGAGCAGCGCGTTGAAGGCCGCGCCCGACAGCATGTGCACCTCGTCGACGACGAAGATGCGGTGCTTCCCCGGGGCCGCCGCGTAGCGGACGGCGTTGATCAGCTCGCGGACGTCGTCGACGCTGGTGCGGCTCGCGGCGTCGACTTCCTGGACGTCGGTCGAGGTACCGCCGGTGATCTCCCGGCACGGATCGCATTCACCGCAGGGCGTGTCCGTCGGCCCTTTGTCGCAGTTCAGACAGCGGGCGAGGATCCGCGCGAGGGTGGTCTTGCCGACGCCGCGCGGTCCCGTCAGCAGGATGGCGTGGGGGACCCGATCGCTGCGGAGCGCGTTGCGCAGCGGCGTCGTGACGTGCGCCTGGCCGCTGACGTCGTCGAAGCTCTGGGGTCGCCACTTCCGGGCGAGGACCTGATAGGACATGGGGGGACCGCCTGTCGGGACGCGAGCGCAGCCCGCGCCGCGGACCTTCGGGCCGCACCTGCGCAGAGCCGGGATCGCAGGGCACCCCCACTCGCAATCGAAACCCCGCTACCGCTGCTTCCTTCCGGACCTGACGGAGTTCACGGAATCCGTATTCGAACGGGACCCTGCGATCGCGGCTCCGCGCAGGCGAAGCGGACCGAACGTAACGCGGAGGGGGGCGGCCGCGCGAGGGTCCCCGCACGAGAGGGGTGCGCAGGCCGCTAACGGCCGAAGAGCGCCGCCGCCAGTTCGGTCAGGGTGGTCGGCAGGCCGTTCGCGGGGCCTTCCCCCCTCCGCGGTGTCGTGGCTTCGCTCTCGAGCCAGGAGCGCAGGAGGCCGAGCAGAACGGCGTAGAGCACCCCGAGGCCGGGCCTCACCAGGGTCTCGGGGATGCCCCCTTCCTGGGCGACCCGACGCAGATCGGCTTCCGGGACCGCGGCGGCGAGCGACCGGGCCGGGTCGACGTCGTTCCAACAGATCCCCGCCCGCTCCAGATGCTCGGTCAGGCAGGTGAGTGCCGGTGGCAGGAACTGGCGGGCCTGAGGCTGGGAGAAGCCCGCGTCGACGAGCGGGGCGACCAGCGACTCGCGGTGCTCGTTGAGGATGTACTGGAGAAAGTGGATCAACGACGCGCTTCCCCATCCTGGCGCGGTCCAAGAGAAAGGCGCGGACGTGTCCGGGAGCACGTCCGCGCCACCACGGCGGCTCAGTCCCGGCGGAGCTGGCTCAGCCAATGCTCCATCTGGCGCCCGGCGGCTTCGCGGCCGCCCAGCCCGAACGAGAGGGCGACGGCGACGGCTACGGCGCCCAGCGTCAACCCGAAGGCGAGGTTCACGATGTCGTCGGCGAGGCCCATCGCGCGCAGACCCATCGCGACCACGATGCCGAGGATCGCGAAGCGGGCCACGCCGGCCATCGCCGGTGCGCCGTCGCCTCCCACGCGGACCACCGCGTCGCGGGCCTGGTTCGAGATCCAGAAGCCGACCGCGATGATCACCAGGCCGAGGAGCACCTGCGCGCCGAACTCGATGAGCACGCTCACCAGCTCGGCGACCTGGTCGAAGCCGAGCCGGCCAGCGGCTTCGACCACCGCGAAGAGCATCACGAAGAAGATCACGAGGCGACCGACGCCCTCGGACGGCCGCACGCTGTCCGGAACCACGGGCGCGAGCCCGAGGCGCTCGGGCAGCGCATCGAAGCCGACGCCGCCGAGCAGGTTCGTCGTGAGATCGGCGACGAAGCGCGACACCACGTAGGCCACGCCCAGGATCACGCCGGCGCCGAAGACGCGGGGAATGGCGTCCATGAACGCGGCCAGCATCTCGCGGGCGGGTCCCGAGATCGATTCGATGGCGAGCGTGTCGAGCGCGGCGATCAGGGCGGGGACGAACACGAACACGTACACGACCAGACCGGCCAGGCCCGAGAGCGTGGTGTTCCCCGACAGACCGGCGCGTGCGCCCCAACCGTCGACACCCGTCGCCGAGAGCAGGTTGGTCACGAGGTCGCGCAGGATGCGCGCCACGAACCAACCGATCGCGCCGATGATCCCGGCGCCGAGCACGCTGGGCAGCATGGCCAGGATCTGGTCCACCATCGACCGGACCGGATCGAGCAGGCCTTCCATCTCGAGCGCGCCGAGCACGGCGGGCAGGAAGAGCAGCAGGATCAGCCAGTAGAGCACGTGGCCCAGGCTCTGGCTGACCGGGGCCATGTCGGCCTGGCGGGAGAGCTTCTCGTCGAGGGAGGTGGCGGCGAGGGCCTGGGTGGCGACGCTGCGCGCGAGCGCAGCGATCACCCAGCCCACCAGCAGCAAGACGCCGCCGGCCAGCAGCCGGGGCGCGTAGACGAAGAACTGGTCGACGAGGGTCTGCAGCGACCCCGACACCAGCTCGAGTTTGAGCGCATTGAAGAACGCGATCAGCGTGACGACGAGCACGCCGTAGTAGCTGACCTGGGAGGCGCCGCGCTCGACGTCGAGGGCGTTGCCGGTCGCGCTCTGCACGCGCTCGTTCAGGCCGACGGCGCCGAGGGCGCGACGCAGACCCGCGCGCAAGACGAGGGCGACGAACCAACCGACCAGCAGGATGGCGATCGCGCCGAGCAGGCTGGGCAACGTTTCGCCGAGCCGACCCTGCAGCGTTTCGAGCAGGTTCGAGATGTCCATGGGGGCTCCTTCACGGGGAAGCCGAGCGGCGGCTCCCAACCCCTCAATGCGACGACCCCGAAAAGCGTCACCGCTCCATTGGAAACCTGGCCCCAGGGGGGCGGCGGCAATGGACGCCGGGCCTGCGTCGGGAACGGGTCGAACCAGCCTCTGGAACGTGCGCCGCGACGGTCGCGCGATGCGACCGTCCCGAATCAGCCCGCGCTCGCGACCGCCGAGGCGGGAGCGGGCTGCCCCTGCTCGAGCCAGCGGCGATAAGCCGCCGGCGGCAGGAACGCCAGGTACAGCGAAACCGTACACAGGAAGCCGTTGGCGGCGATCCAGAGCTGCATGCCCGGGTCGGTGTAGGCCGCGCCGCCGAGCCAGGTGCTGACCGCCGGGCCGCCCAGGCTGAGGAAGGAGAAGATCATCACACCGGCCCACAGCAGGAAGCGGTTGGCCACGACCGGATCGGCGAGGCCGAGGGCGGTGCGTCGGCGCAACATGGCGCAGTAGCGGAGCGCTTCTGCGGCGCTCCAGAGGTAGCAGGCGAGGGCGCTGACCCGGATCGCCTGCCAGGCCCAGCTGCGCTCGAGCTCCCCGATCGGGCTCGACGCGTTCAGGTAGAGCTGGACTTGGGAGAGAGCACCGACGGCGAGTGCGAGCATCCCGAGCGCGGTGACGCCGGCGGCGAGCGGCGAGCCCGCGCGAAACACCCGACGCGTGAACTCCCACGTGCAGAACCAACCCAAGGCCATCACGACGACGGCCAGCGCCGCGAGTGTGCGCGCGATGTTCGGGACGGCACCCGCGGCAATCAGCAGGCCGTAGCCGACGCCCACGATCAAGAAGAGTCCGGAGCCGAGCAGGGCCTCGGGCAGGGCGCGGGTCTTGGAGGCGAGCAGCACGAGACGCAGCCCGACCCCCGCCCCGACAGCGATGAAGAGCAGGGTGGCCAGCCCGGCGAGCGCTTCCACTAGCCTGCGCTCCGGCCACCCAGGCGTGCGAACACGGCTTCGGGGCCTTCCGGGGTCTCGGCATCCCTCAAGCCGGCGAGCTCGCCCGCGAGGCGCTGGCACAGGACGTCCGGGTTCGCGACGCCGCGGGCCCGCAGCTCGTCTGCCAACAGCTTCTCCACGGCGACCGCCATCTCGCGCGGACTCACCGTGCGCGGCTCGAGGCCGGCCTTCTTCAGGAGCAATCGCACGGTGCCCCGCGCCGCCAACCGATCGAACTCGGTCTCGGCTTCCAGACAATGGCTTGCGTGGTCGAATGCGGCGGACTCGGCCATGGGCCTGGGCGATTCCTCCCAGGAATAACATCGTCCGAACACTGGACCCGCCTGAGCACATGGGTCGTGGCGGCGCTCCGCGTGCCACCAGAGAGCGTCAGGGCGGCACGCCACGCCAGATCCCGGCGGTTCAGTCCGGACGGGCCCCGACGTGCGGGTTCACCGAGAAGCCGAGCGCCTGGTACATGCGGTAGCCGATGATGTCGCGCAGGGCGGGCGGCAGCTTGCGCGCGACCTCCGGCGGCGTGTCGAGGTACTGGTTCTCTTCCTGGCGCAGCCAGCCGCAGGAGTAGGTGAGGATCACGCCGGTGCGCCAGTCGCTCGAGACGTTGGCGCCCGCGCCGTGGAGCGTCCCGCCCAACCAGAACAGGACCGAGCCGGCCGGCATCTCGGCCGCCACCACTTCGTCTTCGGTGGCCTTGCGCGATTCGGGCCAGCGGTGGCTGCCGGGCACCAGGAGGGTGCCGCCGTTGTCCGCCCGGAAGTCGCTGATGGCCCACATGCTGGCGACGATCAGGTTGGGGCGCGGGGGCGGAAAGAAGGTGAACGAGTCTTCCTCGCGGTGCAGGATCTGGCGACGCGCGCCGGGCCCGACTTCGAGGGCCGCGGTCACGTGGAGCTGGTAGCCGAACTCACTGTTCGGTGTCAGGAACCGATCGCAGAGCGCCGTGCTGTGCGGGTGCAATACGAGCTCGCCCACAGTCGGGGACTGGGTCACGAGGGCCGTGATGCGCCGCGTCTTTCCCGGATAGAACTGGGTGGGATCCTCGTCGTTGCCCACCGCCGCGTTGGCGAGCGGATCGGCCAACTCGCTTCGGACCCGCTCGCGCATCGCCGTGTCGACGAGTCCGGTGATGACCACACAGCCGGCCTCGCCGAGTGCGTGGGCGACCTCTTCGACCTTGGCGTCAGCCGGGAAGCTCGGAATGGACATGCGCACCTCCAGTCTGGCGTTGCCGCGGACCCGCGAAATCAGAGGACTCCCGGGCCAACCGTGGCCTCGAGCCGCTGACAGCCAGGTCGGCGGAAGGCTCTCGCGGCGACGCCACGATTTCCCGCCGCGCGTCCTGGCGACGGTGATAGTCTGCCAGAAGCGACTACATCACTGGGTGGCGTCCCTCTCCCCTCGTGTTGGTGGTAGGGTGCGATGCCTCTCGATTCGCTCGGGGTTCTCGTGCCGACTCAGCTCGTGGTCTTCGCGCCGATCGTTGCCCTGCTGGTGGTGCCTGCCGCGCAAGCGGCCATGGTGACGCTGAACCCGGGCACGGCAACCAGCGTCGTCGAGGCGCGCGCCGGGAACGATCGGACCTTCATCACGGTGCCCGAGGCGCCAACCGCCGTGCCGGGTTCCGGGACGCTGATGTCATCGGAAGGGACGGGAACCCGCGAGGCCTCGAGTGACGTCGAATACTCCCTGACCGATTCGGGCTTCACGACGTCCTTCGAGTTCGTCCTCCCGGATCGCCGGTCGGCCTCCACGGCGCTGTTCCAGGACACCTACTTCTCGGTATCCGAGGATCAGTCGTATCGGTTCTCTGGGACGTTCGATTCCGCCCACTCCGAGCCGGGACGGACCACGCTGGACATCGTGCTCTACGACATCACCACGGGGACGACGCTCTTCCGCAATCAGCAGCGAAGCCTCTCGACGCAGAACGCCTCTTTCGTCGTCGGCGGACAGGATGCCGACTGGGTCAACGTGCTGGGAGGGAGACTGTCGGGTTTCGTCCTGGCAGGACACGAGTATCAGCTGACGCAGATCGCCTTCGTGAACAACCCACCGCTCGCTTCGACGTCCGCCACGGCTTCGGGGGCGTTCTCGATCGCATTCTCCGCGGTGCCCGAGCCGACCACCGCGCTGCTGCTCGGTTTCGGGTTGGCCTTCCTGGGGCTGAGGAAAGAGGCCGACCGGATGCCGGCGGTCCATCGATAGAAACCCATCACCAAAGAAGGTTGGTACCCAAACCATGCTACTGAGAAGACTCTTCACCGCGTCGTTGGCCGTGTTACTTCCTTTTTCGGCCTCGGCTGTCGTGCACAACGGGACCATCACAGGCGATGAAGCGCAGGCCACCACTTGTTCGGTGGGGAGCACTTCGGAGATTCGGGGCACCGTCACCTACGACGATGTCACGGGACTCTTCAGCTGGAACTACAACTACGGTGACAACGCGCCCATCTTCGACGACGGTCTTCTCTTTGGCGGGGCGTCGGAGACCGTTTCTCACTTCCACCGTCAGGCGACCCCGGGGGTACCCGGCAGCGTGACCGTGGGCACCACGCCGCCCATCGGCTCGCCCAACTCGGGCTCGACGACGATCACCGCCGGGCAAGGCGCGGACCTTCTCGCGGAGCTCTGGTACCTGAATGTCCACTCGGCGATCTGTGCCGGGGGCGAACTGCGGGGTCAGGTGTTGTTCGCCGCCACGGCACCCGTTCCGAGCGCTTCGATGCTGACTCTCGGATTCGCCTCGCTGGCGATTCTCGGCGCGGCGCTGGGGCTCCATCGTCGACCGCGACGTTCGGAGAGGTGAGTCCTTCCATCGCGAACGGGCACTGGCACGGCTGAAGTGCCCGGACATGACGCGCGCCGAGGCCAACGAACTCCGCGAGGGGGTTGGCGGAGAGGGTGGGATTCGAACCCACGGTAGAGTTGCCCCTACACCTGATTTCGAGTCAGGCACGTTCAACCAGGCTCCGCCACCTCTCCGCATGGGCGGGGAGCGCAGCTTACCGCATCTTGGCCCGGCTCCACGGGGGGCGGGACGTCTGTCAGCCCAGCTCCCCCGCTCGGATCCCCAGCCGCCGCGCCATCCGCCGCGTGTCGACGTCGGGCGACAGGCCCTCGGCGGCCAGGGCGTCGACGCCCCGCGCCAGGCTGGCCCGCGCCGCCGAGCGATCGCCCTGGCGCATATAGAGGATGGCCTGGGTGCGGTGCCCTTCTTCGCAGAGCGGGTCCACGGCGAGAGCGCGCTCGGTCCAATGGAGCGAGCGGCGGAAGTCCGAGCGCCCGAGACACAGCGCCGCAGCCCGGAGCGCCGCCTGCAGGAACCGCGACCGCAGCCGGGTGCGCTCGCCGCCCGCGTTCGGGACCTCCTCGCCCTCGATCAGGAAGTCGCCCCGATAGCGCGCCAGCGCCGACTCGAGGCAGAGCAGGGCCCCGGCCGGGTCGCCCAGCTCGTCCTTCTTCCGCGCTTCCTCGAGGTCGCGTTCGAAGAGATCGACGTCGAGTTCGAGGCCGTCACCCGTCACCAGCTGGATGTCCGCGCCCTGTGCGCGTAGGAAGAAGGCGGGTTCGCCCGCCGCACGTTCGGGTTCGAGGGCTCGGCTCAGGTGGTTCAGGTTGACCCGCAGATTGTTCTGGGCGGCCGACGCATCGAGGTCGGGCCACACCCGGTCGGCCAACACTTCGCGGCGCGCGGTGCGCTCGAGGGCGAGATGGTGCAGCAGCGCGCGGACCCGGCCGCGTCGCAGCGCCGGGTCTTCCGAGACGATCCCATCGCGCACGACCTCGAGCTCTCCCAGTACGCGCAGCTCGAGCTGGCCGTCGGGTCGCGCCGGCACGCTCTTGCGCAGCTGTTCTGCCGCGCGCGCGAGGCCGGCATGCGGCGAAGCGGCGAGTTCGCGTAGCTGGCGGCGCGCGCGGGGCGCCAGGCGTGCCGCGATCCGCTCCGCACCCCCGTTGCCCTCGCCGGCCGCGACCAGCGCCAGCTCGAACACGATCGAAGGCACCAGGAACGCCGTGAACGCCGGCGAGCCGCTCCAGTCGAGGGCGGCTGCTGCCGACGCATCTCCGTCTTCGCGGTGGGCGACCAGCGCGAGCGCCGCGCGAATCCCTTCCTGGTAGCAGGGCCCGACGCTCCAGTCGGCAATCTGAGCCCGCGCGTCCGGGGACACGAGCGCTGCGAGGGCCGCGCCACGCTGGGTGTGCCGGTGCACCATCGACGCGACGGGCAGCGCCGCGAAATTCGCTTCGATCACGGACTGCGCTTCGGCTTCGCGGCCGTCCGCCACCGCCAGGGTCATCTGCGCCGTGGCGTAGGCCGCTTCGGCGCGCATGCCGAGATCGCGTTCCATCAACGCGCCGGCCGTGTCGAGGTGCTGCTCGGCCGCCGCCCGACGACCGCGAATCGCGTTGTAGAAGGCCAGCACCGAGCAGAAGATCGCCGTGTTGTGGGCGTGGCGCCGAGCGGCCGGCGGCAGGCCGGCATCCAAGGCCTCGAGTTCGGGCGTCTCGAGGAGGCCACACAGGCCGCGCGCTTCGAAGCGGCTCGCCATCATCGACGCGACGTTCATGCGGTTGGCGACCGGGAGCCCCCGATCGATCTCCTCGAGCGCCAGCTGCGGGTGCCCCGAATCGAGGTAGTTGATCGCGAGGCCCGCATAGTCGTAGCCGCGAAGCTCCCCCGGCAGCGAGCGCGCGGCCAGGATCTCCTGGTTGGCCCGGTCGGGCTGACAGGCGAGCGTGTAGCCCGAGGCGCGCACGACGCGCGCCTGGAGCTTGGCGTCGGGAGAGTCCAGAGCCTCGGCCATGTCGGCCAACCGGAAGGACGTCTCGGGGTCGGCCCGCCAGAAGGCGACGTTCGACAATCCCTCCATGGCCACGAGTTCGAAGCGCTCGTCTCCGTTCTCGTGGAACTCGGAGCGCGCCGCCTCGAAGAAGGGTTCGGCGGCGACCGGGTCGGCGTGCATCCGGCACAGGCCCTGGGCGAGCTTTCCGAGTGGCGACTCGCGGACCGTCTTGGGCAGGGCTTCGATGATCGCGTCGAGGGCGTAGGGCGGGGCATCCATCCAGCCGTCGAAGGTGAGCGGCTCGAGGACCGCGTCGAGCTCGGCCTCGCGCCCATGGGCGAGACACAGCGACACGGCTTCCCGGTAGTCGCCTCGCTCGGTGAGGAAGCGGCGCGCCATCGCGAAATCGTCGTCGCTCCAAGCCGGCTCGAGTTCCGCGAGGCACGGTCGCCACAGCGCATGCAGGCGGGCCGCGTCGCCCTCGTACTGGGTGAGTGGCAGGTCGGCGAGGAGCTGCGCGGGTGAACGCGAGCTGCCCGTGAAAGCGTGGATGCGATCCGCGTCGATCCAGTCGAGCGACGCGAGTCGTGCGAGGTCGCGCTTTCGCCCGACGTCGAGGGGCGCGAGGATTTCTTCGCGCAAGTAGTCGTCGATGCGGCGGGCCATGCCGCCGGTGGCCAGCTCGAGCACGGCGGGCCAGTTCGGAAGCGCGCCGGGCGCCGGCTCCTTCGCGCGCAGCGTAAAGAAGGCGCTGCGCTCGTCTTCGACGAAAGCCATCTCGCTCTCGTCGATCACGCACGCGTCGCCCGAGGCCAGCAGACGCGTGATCGGGAACGGCAGCTCGCGCCGACTCGCGAGCACCAGGTGCCCGTTGTCGGGCAATGCCGCGACGAGCTTCGCGAGCACGCCCGCGGAGTCCCCGCCAGGTTCGAGATGGTGCACGTCGTCGAGGAAGAGGGCGACGTCGCGCGGGCTGGTGCGCCAGATGGCGTCGCAGACGATCTGGACCGGGTCGCCGTCCTGACTCTCGGCGCCGACGGCTCCGCGCAAACCGGCGGCGAACCCGGCGAGCAGGTGGTCGTCGGGCCCGCACGACAGCCAGACGTCCAGACCGACGGGTTCCTCGAGGTTCTCCTCGATGGCCTGGGCCAGCAGGGTCGTCTTCCCGAAGCCGGCCCCCGCCTGGACGAAGGTCACCCGGCGCTCGAAGCGTCCGTCGAGGATCTCGAGCAGGCGCGGTCGCGCGATCAGGTCGCGGGAAGCGCGTTTCGGCGGTGCGTGGCGAAAGGGGACGGGCATGGGATCGGTCGCGGTGGTCGCAGCCCGTGACGCCTATGCGTCGGCCCAGGCTACACCGAAACCGACCCCCAGTCACTTTGTTTGGGGTCCTGCGCCCCACGGAGCCTTCGGGGCCGCCCGCGCCGACGCCTCAGACCCAGAGCGCCAGCACGGCCATGATCGCCACCCCGGCACCCACCCAGACCCACTTCGCGAGGCGGTCCGATGCCGGATGCGCCTCTTCTCGGAGGATGTCGAGGGTGGCGACATACACGAAGGTACCGGCGGCGAGGGCCAGGAAACTGGCCTCGGCACCGAGGCGCAGCGGGCCATCCAGGCCCGAGGAGAAACCGGTCCCCACGGCGATCCCGATCGGGGTCGCGAGGGCGAAGCTCCAGAGCAGCCACCAGGCGCGTCGTTGCGAGAGCCCGCTCCTCGCCAGGCTCACGCCCAGTGCGAAGCCCGCCACCGACTTGTGGGCCAGGATCGCGCCAAACAGCACCAGCGCGCGCGACAGCTCGGCCTGGGCACCGAGCGCAAGGCCGGCCAGGAACGAATGGATCCCCAGGGCCAGCAGGATCGCGTAGGCCGTGCGACGGCCGCCGATGGCTTCGCGTCCCGCGAAGCGCTCGGTGGACGGAGCGTGGATCGCGTGGTGGGCCGCCTCCGGCGGCAACACGTGCTCGACCCACCACATTCCGAGCACCGCGAGCGCGGCGAGGGCGTAGCCGATCGGGTAGCCCCAGCCGAGGGCCGCCCAGGCTTCGTTCGCGTCGGGCAACAGGTGCAACAACCCGGCACCCAGGAAGACCCCGGCGGCGAAGGCGTTGCCCCAGGCCAGACCGCGTCCTCCGCGGGCCCGCTGTCGCTGGCGCAGCGGCCAGGCGCCTCCCAGCACGCCGGCGACGAGCACCGCGAGGAGCAAGACGGTCTTGATTTCCAGCATGGTGCCGGCGCGTACGATACCCGCCGGTGGGCGTGCCGCCCGTGCCCGGACCGCGGAGACTGGCCAGCGCAGCGGAGGAGTGGCTACCCTGCGCCGGTCCGAAAACGGGTGTACGCGTGAATGCGAACCCCGGGCTTTCCGTCCCAGGGCCGCAAACGCAGCGTTCGCCGGATCGAACGGTCAACCGACACCCGACGGACGACGCCAGGACAGACAAGGAGCCCATTTGGCGCGCGACGATCTCATTCAGGCGACCGGCACGGTCGAGAAGATTCTCGGCGGGGGTCGCTATCAGATCACCCTCGAATCCGGGCAGGCGGTGACCGCCCAGCTTTCGGGGCGCATGCGACGGTTCCGCATTCGTGTGATTCCCGGTGACCGCGTTCAGGTCGGGCTGTCGCCCTACGATCCGACCCACGGGTTCATCACGTTCCGTCTGCGCGAGGGCCAGAACCCGCCGAGCTGACGCATGGGCCTTGCCGCCACGCGGCTGCGCGCCATCCAAGCCTACGACCGGGCGCGACTTGCCTGGTTGCAGCGACGCAACCCCGGTCTCCAGGTTGCCCCGACGGCCAGTACGAACCTGGCCTGTGCGCGCTTCCTGCTCGAGCCCGGGGCGCGCGTGATCCTCCACGAGGGCATCGCCGCGGATCGCACGCCCGGCGGGTTGATCGTGATCGCCGGCCGCGACGCGACCATCGAGATCGGGCCCGGCACCTGGCTGCGCGGCGAGACCGACCCCGTCCGGCTGGTGGCCTTCGAAGGGGCCGAGATCCGCACCGGCCCCGATTGCTTCCTGAACGGCTGCCACCTGAGCGCGAAGCGCCGTGTCACCCTGGGACGCCGCAGCTGGGTCGGGCTCGGGACGCGGGTCTTCGATTCGGATCAGCACGATGCCGACGCCGAGCGGCTCGAAGAGAGGGCTCCCGTTTCGATCGGCGACTTCAGCTGGGTCGCCGCCGACGTGACGGTGTTGAAGGGGGTGTCGATCGGGCGCCACTGCATCATCGGCACCCGCTCCCTCGTGACGCGCGACGTCCCCGATCACCGCCTGGCCTTCGGCTTCCCCGCCGAGGTGCGCGGCGAGGTGGGCGACCGCAGCCAGGCCCGCTAGCCCGCGACCCCGCGGAGCCGGTAGGCTTCGCCTCCATGGGTTTGCGACTCGCACTCTTCGGACAGGCGCCCTTCGGACGCGACACGCTCTCGCGACTCGAGAGCGATGGACACGACATCGCGGCGGTCTATGCGCCGCCCGAGGGCAAGCGTCCCGACCCGCTGGCGGCCCTCGCGGAAGAGAAGGGTCTGCCGCTCTTCCGCCACAAGCGCTTCCGGCGCAAGGGCGAGGCCATTCCCGAGCTCGTCGAGGAGCACGCGAAGCTCGCGGTCGACCTCAACGTGCTGGCCTTCGTGACGGTGATCCTGCCGCCCGAGATCGTCGACGCCCCGCCGAAGGGGTCCCTGTGTTTCCACCCCTCGCTGCTCCCCGCGTTCCGCGGCGGCAACGCGCTCGCCTGGCAGATCATGCTGGGCGCGAGCGAGGCCGGTGTCTCCGTCTTCCAGCCCGACGCCGGCGTGGATACCGGGCCGATCGTCGTGCAGAAGGGCCCCGTCCCGATCCAGCCGACCCACACGTCGGCCAGCCTCTATTTCGACGAGCTGTATCCGCTCGGCATCGAGGCGATCGCCGAGGCGGTGGCCGCGGTGGCCGACGGCAGCGCCGAGTACCGGGTTCAGCCCGAGGCCGGGGCGAGCCACCAGGGCCTGGTAGACGATGCCACGGCGCGTCTCGACTGGGCGAAGCCCGCCGCCGAGCTCGACCGCTGGGTGCGCGGCTGTGACCCGCAGCCCGGGGCCTGGGCCGAGCGGGGCGACGCCGTCGTGCGCTGCTACGACGGCCAGCTCGTGGCGGAAGAACCCGGAGCTCCCGCTGGTGAGGTCGTGCGCCTCGAGGACGGCGCTGCCTTCGTGGCGGCGAGCGGGGGCGTGCTGCGGATCGGCCGGGTCCGGGTGGCGGACGGGCCGAAGCAGCCCGCCGCAGAGGCCCTGAGCGTGGGAGACCGCCTCCGCTAGCGGCGTCTACGGATAGGAACCGCGTAGGCGACCCGAACCAGATTCCCGCGGGGATTTCGGGGTGCCCGAGGCGCCGCGGAGCGGGGGGCTTCAGCAACCCCTGACGGGTGTGCGCCTCTCTTGAAAAAGCCCTTGTCGGCTCTAAACTTCCGCGCTTCGACGTCCGAATGTGAGGCCCGACCCCACCGGCAGCAGCCGAAACTCGGTTCGCCTCGCGATTCCGGACTTTGATTCCCCACATAGAGAGCGAGATCGGTCATCCACGAAGTGGACCCCACGGGCCCGCCACGGCGCAGTTTCATCGCCGTGGAGCGGGCGAAGTTTTACCCGCACCCGCGGCGGAAGAGCGCGGAATCCAACTGAGGCGAAGCCATGGTCGACCTGTCCAAACTGCGAAACATCGGGATCAGCGCCCACATCGATTCGGGGAAGACGACGCTCACCGAGCGCATCCTCTTCTACACGAATCGCATCCACCGCATCCATGAAGTGCGTGGCAAGGACGAAGTCGGCGCCACGATGGACTTCATGGAGCTGGAGAAGGAGCGCGGCATCACGATCGCCTCCGCGGCCACCCACGCTGAGTGGAACGATCACCACATCAACATCATCGACACGCCCGGCCACGTCGACTTCACCATCGAGGTGGAGCGTTCGCTGCGCGTGCTCGACGGCGCCGTGCTGGTGCTCTGCGGTGTGGCGGGTGTGCAGTCGCAGTCGATGACCGTCGACCGCCAGATGCGCCGCTACAAGGTCCCGCGCCTGGCGTTCATCAACAAGCTCGACCGCTCGGGTGCGAACCCGCAGAAGGTGACGCAGCAGCTCTGCGAGAAGCTGAAGCACAACGCGGTGATGATGCAGCTGCCCATCGGTCTCGAGGCCAAGCACGAGGGCGTCGTCGACCTGATCACGATGAAGGCCCTCTACTTCGATGGCGACAACGGCGAGGACATCCGTGAAGAGGGCATCCCGGCCGACATGCAGGCCGAGGCCGACGCCGCGCGCGAGGCCATGCTCGACGCGGTGTCGATGTTCTCCGACGAGCTGATGGAGGCAATCCTCGAGGAGAACGTCACCGAAGAGCTGATCCACGAGGCGGTCCGCAACGGCACGCTCTCTCAGGACCTCACGCCGGTGTTCCTGGGCTCCGCGTACAAGAACAAGGGCGTGCAGCCCCTGCTCGATGCCGTCACGCGCTATCTGCCCGACCCCACCGAGGTGGAGAACACGGCGGTCGACCTCTCGAACGACGAGGCGCCGATCACCCTGTCGTCGGATCCGAACAAGCCGCTGGTCGCCCTCGCGTTCAAGCTCGAGGACGGTCGCTACGGCCAGCTGACCTACCTGCGCGTCTACCAGGGACGCCTCGCCCGCGGCTCGTCGATCGTGAACAGCCGCACGAAGAAGCGTCACAAGGTGGGCCGCCTCGGCCGCATGCACGCGTCGGACATGGAGGAGCTCGAGGAGGCCTTCGCCGGGGACATCGTGGCGATGTTCGGCATCGACTGCGCCTCGGGCGACACCTTCACCGATGAGTCGGTGGAAGTGGCGATGAGCTCGATGCACGTGCCTGCGCCGGTGATCTCGCTCTCGATCAAGCCCACCGACAACAAGGCCCAGGACAACATGGGCAAGGCGCTCGGTCGCTTCGTCCGTGAGGACCCCACCTTCCACGCCGGCGTCGACGCCGAGAGTGGCGAGACGGTCATCCGCGGCATGGGCGAGCTGCACCTCGAGGTGTACGTCGAACGCATGAAGCGCGAGTACAACGTCGAGGTCGAGACGGGCGCACCTCAGGTCGCCTACCGAGAGACCATCTCGAGAAAGGCCGAGTTCCATACCACCCACAAGAAGCAGACGGGTGGTTCCGGTCAGTTCGGCCAGGTGTCCGGCTACGTCGAGCCGATGGACGACGGCGAGTTCGAGTTCGTGAACGAGGTGCGCGGCGGGAACATCCCCACCGAGTACATCCCGGCCGTGGAGAAGGGCTTCGCCCAGGCCATGGAGAAGGGGCGCCTGATCGGCTTCCCGGTGAACGGCGTTCGCGTGGTGCTGAGCGATGGCAAGTCGCACAGCGTCGACTCCTCGGACATGGCCTTCCAGACGGCCGGTCGCAAGGCCTTCCGCGACGTCTATGGCAAGGCGAAGCCGGTGGTGCTCGAGCCCGTCATGAAGCTCGAGGTGGAGAGCCCCACGGAGTTCCAGGGCGCCATCCTGAAGACGGTGATGCAGCGCCGCGGCACGGTCGTGGGCACCACCGAAGAGGACGGCTTCTGCCGCCTCGAGTCCGAGGTGCCGCTCTCGGAGATGTTCGGCTACGCCACCGATCTCCGGTCTTGCACTCAGGGCAAGGCAGAGTTCAGCATGGAGTTCGCCCGCTACGTCCGCGTGCCTTCCGAGGTCCAGGAGGACCTGAAGAAGGAACACGGTTCGAAGGTGGCGGACGACGACGACGAATAGCCCCGGACCGAATCGCTGACCCCATAGCGCGCCGGGTTCCCGGCGCCTGCTGGAGGGACCCCCTTTGAAGCGACGATTCCTCAACGCCCGCAGCCCGCTCCGGCTCCTCGAGAAGGGCCTGCACGGTGGGCTCGGTGCCGGCAACCTCGGCGTCGTCCTCGCCGGCCACGGAGTGGGCAAGACCTCCTTCCTGGTCGGCGTGGCGGTCGACGAGTTGCTTCGTGAGGGGCGCGTGCTGCACGTGTCCTGCTCCCACCCGGTCACCCACGTCCGGGCCCACTACGACACGGTCTTCGACGAGCTGGCCCACTCGAAGAACCTCGAGAACGAGGGGCTGATCCACGGCGAGATCGATCGCCAGCGATCGGTGCGGGTGTATCCGCCGAACAGCTTGACGCCGGCGAAGCTGCGCGACGCCGTGAAGGTCGAGCGCGAGAGCGGCGGGGCGCCGAGCCTGCTCGTGATCGAAGGGCTGGAGCTGGCGCACCTGACGCGCGCCGATCTCGAGGACCTGCGCAGCCTCGCCGAAGAGCTCGAGGCCGAGATCTGGCTCGAGTCGACCAGCGATGCCGAGCGCGAAGTGACCCTGCCGGCGCCCGTGAAGGAAGTCGAGGATCTGCTGAGTGTGATCCTGGCGCTCGAGCCCGGTGATGACACGGTGCGGTTGCGGGCACTGAAGGACCACGACAATCCGGATCTGTCGGATCTGCACGTGGCGCTCGATCCTCGGACGTTGTTGCTCGTCCGCGACTAGACGCCCGTCTTCGACGCGATCTCTGCGTTGCGAAAGCTCGCCGTAGCTAGAGCTGCGGCTTCGCTTCCGCGCCTTGATCTCGACCCGAATCCAGGCCTCTGGTCGTGGAGGATCCGCGTCCGCGCCCAAGCGGTTCAGGTCTGGAATTCGGCGAGCTTGTCGCGGTACTGGCTGCGCAAGGAGTTGGACTCGGCCCGGGTGAAGCCGAGCTCCTCGCCGATCTTCACGATCTCGGCGCTCTCTTCGCTGCTGATCGTGCCGTCGGCGGCCGCGACCGCGTAGAGACACTGCAGGAGGTCGCCGCGCTGCTCGCGCGAGGCAATCTGGCGGAACTGACGGGTCACGACGTAGTCCTGGGTGCCACCGAGATGCATGGCCTGGCTCTGGGCGATCTGCACGACGAGCGCAGCCTCGGCGGCCGAGAGGTTGGCGATGCGCTGCACCGTCTCTTCCATCGCCTCGGTCTCCGACTCCTCGATGCGGAGGTCGGCATTGGCGATCCGCGCGAGCACGTAGGCGAATGCGGCCAGGTACTTCGCCTGTTCGGGGTCGAGGCGCTCGAGCTGGCTGGCGATACGGCGCACGGTGTCGCTCTCGCGTTCGTCCCGCCGCTCGCGGGAGCCACCGATGCCGAGGAAACGCAACAGGCCCATTCGAATTCCCTTCCGCCTACCATTCTAGGGGAGCTTTGGTTAGCGTCGCGCCTGAATGAGCGATGGGGCTGCATCTACGACGGACGACCTCGCGCTGATCGAGCGTCTGCGGACGGGTGACGACGCCGCCTACGAGGAGATGATTCGTCTGCATGGCGGTCGGATGCTGGCCGTCGCGCGGCGTTTCCTGCGCGTCGAAGAGGACGCCCGCGATGCCGTGCAGGAGGCCTTCGTGTCGGCGTTCAAGTCGATCGATCGCTTCCAGGGCCAGGCCCGGCTCTCGACCTGGCTCCACCGGATCGTCGTGAATGCCTGCCTGATGCGGCTGCGCACGCGACGGCGGAAGCCCGAGCAGTCGATCGAGGATCTCCTGCCGGGCTACCTCGAGGACGGCCACCTGGAGCGGCCCGCCTCGCCCTGGCGCCCGGAGACGGCGGATCCGGCCGAGCGCAGCGAGCTGCGGAAGCTGGTGCTCGAGAGCATTCAGCAGCTCCCCGAGGGCTACCGTAACGTCCTGATGCTCCGCGACATCGAAGACCTCGATACCGAGGAGACCGCAGAGCAGATGGGAATCAGCCCGGGAGCCGTCAAGACCCGCCTCCACCGCGCACGCCAGGCGCTGCGCGAGCTGCTCGAGCCCCATCTGCGCGAGGCCGTGGCGTGAACTGTCGCGAGTTCGTCGAGTTCCTGATGGAGTACCTGGACGGCGGTCTCAACGACGCCGAGCGGTCGGTATTCGAAGGCCACATCGACGCGTGTCCCCAGTGCGTCAACTACCTCGACAGCTACCGTGAGACGGTGCGACTCGGTCAGACCGTATGCGAGTCCGAGGACCAGGTGCCCGATAGCGTCCCGGACGATCTGGTGCGGGCGATCCTGGCCGCCCGCAACGCCTGATCCCAGCGTCGGCCCGGCGCCTCAGGCGCCGCCCGAGAACCAGGCCTGGGTGCCCTGGCTCTCGATGGCCTCGCCGATGCGACGCAGCGCCGCGGTGTAGGCCGCCGCGCGCAGGGAGCCGCCGCTTTCTTCGCGAATCGACCACATCGTGTCGAAGGCCCGCGAGAGAACCTCTTCGAGGCGTGTGCGCACCTGCTCGAGGGTCCACGGGTAGCCCTCGCGGTTCTGCACCCACTCGAAGTAGCTGACGGTGACGCCGCCGGCGTTCGTGAGTACGTCGGGGAGCACGGGAATGCCGGCATCCTGCAGGAGGGCGTCGGCGCTGCCCTCGACCGGGCCGTTCGCGACCTCGGCGATCAGCTTTGCGCGGATGCGGCCCGCGTTCTCGGTGGTGATGACGCCCTCGAGGGCGGCCGGGATCAGCAGGTCGACTTCGAGCTCGAGGAGCTCCGCGTTGCTGATCTGCTGGTGGTCCACCAACTCACAGACCGAACCTTCGCAGTACACGCCCTGGAGCTTCCGCGTCTCCTGCTTGTTGTGGTAGAGGCTCTCGACGTCGAAGCCGTCCTTCGCGTAGATGCCGCCCTTCGAATCGCTGACGGCGATGATCTTGTAGCCGGTCTGCTGCAGCAGTCGCGCGACGTGGTAGCCCGCGTTGCCGAGGCCCTGGACGGCGACCGTGGTCTCGCCCGGCACCAGGCCGACGCGCTTCGCGTACTCCTGGATCACGATGAAGGCGCCGCGGCCGGTGGCTTCGTCGCGCCCCAGGCTCCCGCCCAGGGCGATCGGCTTGCCGGTGATCACGCCGGGGTGTCGTTCGCGCTTGATGATCGCGTACTCGTCGGCCATCCAGCCCATGATCCGCGCGTTCGTGTAGACGTCGGGGGCGGGGATGTCGGTGGCAGGCCCGACGAAGTCGGCCATCGCCCGCATGTAGGCGCGCGACAGGCGCTCGAGCTCGAGGCGCGACAGCTCCTTCGGGTTGACGATCACGCCGCCCTTGCCGCCGCCGTAGGGGATGCCGACGACGGCGCATTTGATCGCCATCCACAGGGCCAGAGCCTGGACCTCGGCGAGGGTGACGCCCGGGTGGTAGCGGATGCCCCCCTTGGTGGGGCCGAGCGCGTCGTTGTAACGGCAGCGGTAGGCCTGGAAGTGGCGCGTCGAGCCGTCGTCCATGCGCACCGGCAGATCGGCCGAGAGCACCGCCTTCGGTTGCCGCAAGGCATCGACAACTTCGGGGGCTACGCCGGCTTCCTCGGCGATCCGCTCGACGCGGGCCACCGCATCCTGAAAGACATCGGTTTCCATCACGGTCCTCTCGCTCTCGGCTACTAGCGCTGGAAGGCCATCCAGCGCGAAAGCCACTTCACGACGGTCGGGGTCGCGCGCTGACGGGTGTAGAGACCGGCGGCGCGCTTGATGCCCTCGGCCTGGGTCGGGTAGGGGTGGATCACTTCCAGGATCTTCCCGAGCCCGAGCTTGCCGACGATCGCGAGGGTGATCTCGCTGATCATCTCACCCGCGTGCGAGGCCACGATCGTGGCGCCCAGGATCTGATCGCTGCCCTTCTTCGTGTGGATCTTCACGAAGCCCTCGTCCTCACCGTCGGCGACGGCGCGGTTCACCTGCGACAGGGGGACGTGGAAGGTGTCGACCTCGATCCCCTTCGCCCGGGCGTCCTGCTCGTACATGCCGACGTGGGCGATCTCCGGGTCGGTGTAGGTGGCCCAGGGCATCACCAGGCTCGACAGCTTCTTCGTGCGGAAGAAGAGGGCGTTCTGGACGACGATCTTTGCCGCCGCGTCGGCCGCGTGGGTGAACTTCCAGTTCATGCAGATGTCGCCGGCCGCGTAGATGCGCGGGTTCGTCGTCTGCAGGTAGTCGTTCACATGGACTCCGCGCCGTGCGTCGTACTCGACGCCGACCTCTTCGAGGCCGAGCCCGTCGACGTTCGGAGCGCGCCCGACGCCGAGCAGCAGCTCGTCGACGACCACCCTGTCCTCGGTGCCGTCGGCCTTGGCGAAGTGAACGATCTTCTCGTCGCCCTGGCGCTCGACCCGCAGGATCTTGGCGTTCGCGGCGAGCCGGATCCCCTCGTCGAGGAACTGTTGCTCGACGATCTTCGCGGCGTCGGCGTCCTCGCGCGGGAGGATGTGGTCGTCGGCGTGGATCACCGTGACTTCCGAGCCGAGGCGACCGAAGGCCTGGGCCATCTCGCAGCCGATCGGGCCGGCGCCGATCACGCCGAAGCGGCGCGGGCGCTCGGTCAGGTTGAAGATCGTCTCGTTGGTGAGGTAGCCCGAATCCGCCAGGCCCTCGATCGGCAGGGCGATCGCGCGGGCGCCGGTCGCGATCACGGCCTTCTTGAAGCGCAGGGTCTGGCCCGCGACCTCGACCGTGTCCTTCCCGGTGAAGCGGGCGTCCCCGATGAACACCTCGACGCCGAGCTCGTCCCGGTAGCGGGTCGCGGCGTCCTCGTGGCTGATCTCGGCGCGCACGCGGCGCATCCGCTCCATCGCCGCGCCGAAGTCGGGCTCGGCGTCGGGAGCCAGGGCGAGTCCGACCTCCTTCGTGGCGCGGCGCGCCTCTGCGACCATGCGCGACGCGCGAATCACGCCCTTCGAGGGCACGCAACCGACGTTCAGGCAGTCGCCGCCGAGGTAGTGGCGCTCGATCAGGGCCACCTTCGCGCCGAGGCCGGCCGCGATCGCCGCGGTGATCAGCCCGGCCGAGCCCGCCCCGATGATCACGAGGTTGTAGCGGCCGTCCGGCGTCGGGTTCTGCCACTCGGAGGGGTGGACGTTGTCGACGAGGGTGCGGTTGTGCTCGTCGAGCGGGGAGACCTCGGGCAAATCGGACATCGTTTCTCCTGGGTGGAAGCGGTGGCGCGTGACGGGCCGGACTAGGCGTCTTCGCCCGTGGCTTCAGCCAGGGCGCGGCGCGCGATGCGCGTGACGAACACGGTGACGATGAGCGTCGCGACGAGACCCACACCGAGCAGGACGTAGTCGCTGGCGCCGCGTTCTGGGGCGGCACCGCCGGCGAGGGCCGCGACGTCGCCGACGGCCTTCCCCGAGTAGACGTAGAGCAGGGTGCCGGGGAGCATGCCCAGCGAAGCCACCAGGTAGTCGATGAACTTCACGCGGGTGAGCCCGAGTGCGTAGTTCAACAGGTTGAAGGGGAACGCGGGCGACAGCCGCAAGAGGAACACGATCTTGCGTCCCTCGGCTGCGACGGCTTTGTCGATGGCGTCGAACTTCGTGTTGCCCTCGAGCTTCTTCTCGATCGCCTCGCGTGCGAAGTAGCGCGACACCAGGAAAGCGAGTGAGGCGCCAAGGGTGGCGGCGACGAAGACGTAGGCCGTACCGGACGCGATCCCGAAGATGGCCCCCGCGGCCAGGGTCAAGAGCGACGCGGGCACGAAGGCCACGACGGCGACGGCGTACCCGAAGATGAAGACCAGCGGTCCCCAGAAGCCCAGGCTGTCGACCCACTGTGCGAAGTCCTGCACATAGCCGCCGGCCTGCCGACCGAGGACGACGATCGCGGCGAGTGCCACGACGGCGATCCCGATCTTTGCCCAGGGGATCCCGCCCGTTTCCGCTGCCTGCTCTTCCGTCACCGATTGGGTTTCCATCGCCGGTCTCCTCGTTGTCCGTGTTCCGATGCCCGGGACCTGGGGAGGTTTCGAGTGGCTGCGCGCGCCCGGCAGGATGGGATCAGGCGAGCGCTCCGCCGCAGCTGGAACCGCTTCCCGCCGTGCACCCATAGCAGTGTGGCGCGGTGGCGATCGCTCCCGCGCGCAGCTCGGACAGGGACCCGATGTCCCAGACCGTGCGCTTGGCGTTGCCGAGGGGAATCTCGAGGATCTGGTGGAAGTCGCAGTCGTGGAGCACGCCGTCCCAGCTCACCGACACCATCGAGCGACACATCAGTGACTCGACCGTGTCGGGGTTGAAGGACTGGACCAGCAGACTCATGTATTCGGTGTCGCGACCGTCTCGGGCCAGTGCATGGGCGAAGCGCTTGATCGGCATGTTGGTGATCGTGATCAGCCGATCGAAGCCGATGTCGAAGAGCTCGCGCAGCTCCTGCTTGTAGTCCTGCTCGAGCTGGCTCTGGGCCGGCGGCAAAGACGGACCCAGCGGGTTGTAGACGAGATCCAGCTCGAGCCCGGTACCGGGTTGGGCGTAGCCGAGCCGGTTCAGCTGCTGGAGGCCCTCGATGCTGCGCGTGAAGACGCGCTTGCCGCGCTGGGCGTCGACGTTCTCCTTCGTGTAGCAGGGCAGGGACGCCACGATCTTGGCACCGCTCTCGGCGAGGAACTCGGCCGTGTCCTCCTGGCCGGGCTCGTAGAGCACCGTCAGGTTGCAGCGGTCGATCACCTGGCGCCCGAGGGCCCGGGCCTCGGTGACGAGCCAGCGGAAGTTCGGGTTGAGTTCAGGGGCGCCGCCGGTGATGTCGAGGGTGGCCACCTCCGGCGCGCCGGCGAGCAGCTCGACCAGTCGCTCGGCGGTCGGGCGGTCCATCGCCTCGGTGCGCTTCGGCCCGGCTTCCACGTGACAATGGTGGCAGGCAAGGTCGCAGCGCTTGCCGATGTTCACCTGCAGGGTCGTGACCGCGCCCCGCAGCAGCGCGCCCTTGCCGTGGTCCGCGAGTGCGCGGTCGAAGCTGGGGAGTTCGGGAGATCGGTCCAGATTCATGGATCCTTCGACGAGGAGGGCGAGGACGCGTCGGGGGGTTCGATGCCGGTGGGGCGCTCGAGGTCTCCGTCCGCGGCGGTCCACCGGAAGTTGGCATAGAGCGCCCGGCTCGCGCCGCAGTGGTCGTCGCTATCCGTCATCAGGGCGACGGCCACCGGTGTCGGCCCGCTGCGGCCGAAGGCCTGCCGGTAGGCGGCTCCGACGTCGATCGAGGCCTCCTGCCAGCCCGGGGCGGGGCCCTGGGCGAGGGCCCACATCTTCACCTCGGTGGCGCGGGGGCTGGTCCAGACCGTCCCGGCCGGGATCTCGTGGGTCCAGACGAAGTGGATCGCCGTCCCGGGCACCTCGGAGCCCATCAGGCGCTCGGCGAACTCGTGCCGCACCCGGTCGAGCAGGCTGGCCCGCCCCGACTCGAAGGGGAACATCACCGTGACCCGGCCCGCGAAGTCGTCGCCGGCCTTGGTCCGCTCCGCCGGGACCGGCGCCAGCTCGGTCACCCACCAGCGCCAGCGGAGCACGGGGGTCTCGGCGAGGTCCAGGCCCTCGAGCCGTACCGCCCGCCCCGAGGCGGAGCAGCGCGCGATCGCCTCGACGCCGCCATTCTCGGCGGGTCGGTACTCGGTGTGGTCCACCCCGGGAAACTCGACAGGTTCCCAGGCGGCTTCGGTCGGCGCCGGCAGCGCGAGGTCGGCGCTTCCCCCGAGGGGAAGAAGGAGGCCGAACGCCGCCCAGAGCGGGATCCAGCGTCGTCGCGGTCGATTCCCGACCATTCTGTTTTCCTCCCGCCGCGACCCGAGCGCCGCCCTCGGACACCCGGCGTAGCGCACTGGATGTGAATGCCCAGGGGGTCGCCTCCACCGCCGAGCGGGAGTCCGACGGCCGCGCCCTCGATCGATTCGCCCTGCGGGCGCTGCTAGGATGCCCGCGCCGCGCGCCGCGCGGCGAACGCTTCGCACCGTGGCCCCCCAGCGGCTCCCCGGAGCGGTGTTCTTCCCCATCTGGACCCTGATCTGAACCTCACCGGGGACCGGCCGACGCGCACCCGCGTTCCGCCCGGCACCCGAGCGGACGCACGACGTGCGCCGCGATCCGGCTCGCACGGGCTCGTCCGGGCAGCCCAACTGTAAGGAGATGCGCATGAGCGACATTCGATTCGACGGCCGGGTGGCCATCGTCACCGGCGCGGGCGGCGGCCTGGGCAAGACCTACGCCCTCGACATGGCCTCCCGCGGCGCCAGCGTCGTGGTGAACGACCTCGGTGGTTCCCAGGACGGCACGGGCGGCGGCAGCGCAATGGCCGACGCCACGGTGAAGGAGATCATCGAGGCCGGCGGTACCGCGGTCGCCAACTATGACTCGGTCGCGACGCCCGAGGGCGGCAAGGCCATCGTCCAGACGGCCCTCGACAACTTCGGCAAGGTCGACGTCCTGGTGAACAACGCCGGGATCCTGCGCGACAAGAGCTTCCTGAAGCTCGAGCCCGCCGAGCTCGAGATCGTGCTCGACGTGCACCTGAAGGGCGCGTTCTTCGTGACCCAGCCGGCCTTCGCGAGCATGAAGGAGAACGGCTACGGCCGGATCGTGATGGCGTCGTCGGGTGCCGGCATCTTCGGCAACTTCGGCCAGACCAACTACGGCGCCGCGAAGATGGGCCTGGTCGGCCTGATGAACGTGCTCGCCGTCGAAGGCGCGAAGTACAACATCAAGGTCAACACGATCGCGCCGATCGCGCGCACCCGCATGACCGAGCAGCTGCTCGGGCCGGCGGCCGACGCGCTCGACCCGTCCTATGTGACGCCGCTCGTGACCTACCTCGGTTCCGAGAAGTGCGAGCTCAGCCACGAGATCTTCGACGTCGGCGGCGGACGCTACGCGCGGATCTTCATCGGCATGGCCCAGGGCTGGGTCGCCCCCGGCGACGGTGCGCCGAAGGCCGAGGACATCTTCGACAACATCGACGTGATCCGCGATCAGGAGGGCTACACCGTGCCCGAGAGCATCGCCGACGAGACCAAGGCCGTCCTGCAGGCCGTCCAGAGCCGAGGGTAGAAGGATGGCATTCGATCCCGACAAGGCGCGCGGCGCCTCGATGCCCGAGGGCGAAACCGCCTACACCGAGAAGCAGGTGATGCTCTATCACCTGGGTCTCGGCGCCGGCGTGCCCGCCACCGATCCGAAGGAGCTCGAGTACACCTTCGAAAAGAACCTGAAGGTGCTGCCGAGCTTCGCCGTGATCCCGGCCTTCGGGGCCATGAGCGGCCTCACCAGCATCCCGGGCATGGACTTCAACCTGGCGATGCTGTTGCACGGCGAGCAGGAGGTGATCCTGCACCAGCCGTTGCCCACGGCCGCGAAGCTGAAGACCACCGGGCACATTCCGGAGATCTACGACAAGGGCAAGGCGGCGCTCGTGATCATGGAGTCGACCGCCAGCGACGCGGACAGCGGCGAGAAGCTCTTCACCAACCGCTTCTCCCTGTTCATTCGCGGCGAGGGCGGGTTCGGTGGCGAGTCGGGCCCGAAGGCTGGCAACCAGCCGCCGGATCGCGCGCCCGACGGCGTCGTCGTGCGCGACACGCTGCCCCAGCAGGCGCTGATCTACCGGCTGTCGGGCGACATGAACCCGCTCCACGCCGACCCCGAGTTCGCGAAGCTCGGCGGTTTCGATCAGCCGATCATCCACGGCCTCTGCTCCTACGGCATCGCCTGCAAGGCGATCGTCGACGAAGTGCTCGGCGGCGACGTGACCCAGGTGGCGCGCTACCAGGCGCGCTTCGCCGGGGTCGCGTTCCCGGGCGAGACCTACCAGGTCTCGTACTGGAAGGAGGGGAAGCAGATCCTCCTCGAAGCCTCGAGCAAGGAACGCGACGCGAAGATCATCACCAACGCGGTGATCGAGCTGCGCTAGCCGCATCGTGCACCCGGCGTCGGCGGAGCCGGCGCCGGGTGTCGGCTGCAGCTCGCGTGCGGGCCCTAGAACGCGCCCGCCAGGAAGGCCCGCGCGACTTCGCCGGGCGCACGGCCGTCGGCGTCGACGGCGTGGTTGAGGCGCTGCATCGTCGCTGCGTCGATCCGGCCCGCCAACGCTTCGAGGCGCGCGAGCGCCTCGGGGTGCTCTCGCTGGAGGCGCGCGCCGACGAGCACGAGCGCGTCGTAGGGCGGGATCACCCCGCGGTCGTCTGCGAGGACCGCGAGGTCGAGGGCCGCGATGCGCCCGTCCGTCGAGAACGCGCTGATGACGTCTACTTCGCCCGCGGCGACCGCGTCGTACATCAGCGCCGGATCCATACTGCGCTCCTCCTCGAACGCAAAGCCGTAGCGGGTCACGAGGTCGCGCCATTCGGCGCGCGCGAAGAACTCGTAGTCGCCGCCGATCGAGAGGCGGGGCGTGTGGCGGGAGAGCGCGCTGAGCTGGCTCAGACCGAGCGCTTCCGCATCGGCGCGGCGCATGGCGAGGGCGTAGGTGTTCTCGAATCCGAGGGCGGCGGCGACCCCGATGCCGTGCTCGTTCGCGAGGTAGTCCGTGACTTCGCGCAGCACTTCGGCGCGCGAGGCCGCACCCGTCTCCCGCTTCAGGATCGTGGCCCAGAGGGTTCCCGAGTAGTCGACGTAGACGTCGAGGTCGCCCGAGGCGAGGGCGTCGAAGGCGACCGTCGAGCCGAGCGACGGAACGGCCTCGGTGTCGACACCGGTGGCCGCCAGCTCCTGGGCGAGCACCTCGGCCAGGATGTACTGCTCGGTGAAGGATTTCGATCCGATCCGGAGCGGGCGTTCCGAGGCATCTCCGAGCGCGCCGTGGGCCAGCACGAAGCCGACCAACGCGAGCAACCCGGCCGCCCCGGCCAGGACGAAGCCGCGCCGTCGCTCGCGGGCGCCCCGCTCGATCCAGCGAATCGCCAGATCGAGCACCAGGGCGAGGCCGGCGGCGGCGATGCAGCCGAGCCAGATGGCGGCGTCGTTGCGCGTCGCGAGCCCGCTGAAGATGTAGTTGCCGAGGCTGGTGGCGCCGATCGGTGTCGAGAGGGTGGCGGTCCCGACGACCCAGACGGCCGCGGTGCGCAGCCCGGCCACGATCACCGGAAGCGCGAGCGGGAGCTCCACCTGCCACAGCTGCTGCGACGCGGTCATGCCGACACCCCGCGCCGCCTCGCGCACGTCGGGGTCGACTCCCGCCAGGCCGGTCACCGTGTTCCGCAGGATCGGGAGCAGGCTGTAGAGGGTGAGCGCAACGGCCGCGGGCAGGAACCCGATGCCGCGGATCTCGAGCCCGGTCCCGGCCAGCGCCGCGCCGAGGCCCGCGAACAGCGGGACCATCACGGCGAGCAGGGCGAGGCTCGGGATCGTCTGGATCACGCTCGCCACGCCGAGCACGCCGGGCTCCCAACGCGGCTGTCGGTGGATCGCGATACCGAGGGGAACGGACACGGAGGTTCCGACTCCCAGCGCGAGCAGCACCAGCTGAAGGTGGGCGGCGAGGTAGCCGGGCAGCAGCGCGAGTTGCTCGCTCACGGTGCGCCTCCCACTTCTTCGAGCGCCTGGGCCTGGCGCTTCGGCGTCCGCAGCAACGCGGCCACGTGTTCGTCGGCCGGCGCGGCGAGCAGCTCGGCCGGGGTGCCCACCTGGACGAGGCGTCCCGCGTGGAGCACCGCGATCCGGTCGGCGAGCAGCAGCGCTTCGACCATGTCGTGGGTGACGAAGATCGCGGTGAGCCCGAGTTCGCGGCGCAGCTCTTGAAACGCGCTCTGCAGGCTCTCCCGGATCAGCGGGTCGAGGGCACCGAAGGGTTCGTCGAGCAGCATGAGCTCGGGCTTGGCGGCGAGGGCGCGTGCGAGGCCCACCCGCTGACGCTGACCGCCCGAGAGCGCGTCCGGCGCGCGGTCTCCGTACTGCTGCGGATCCAGGTCGACGAGCCGGAGCAGGGCGTCGACGCGCTCGGCGATCGCGTCGGGCGCCCAGTCGAGGAGGCGCGGCGTGACGCCGACGTTCTCGCGCACCGACAGGTGGGGGAACAGGCCGACGCCCTGAAAGCAGTAGCCGATGCGCCGGCGCAGCTCGGGGCCGGATAGCCCCTCGGTATCCGCTCCGTCGATCCAGACCGAGCCGCCGCTGGGTTCGATCAGCCGGTTGATGAGCTTCAGGGTGGTCGTCTTCCCCGACCCGGACCCGCCCACCAGCATCATCAGCTCACCGCGGGCCACCTCGAGGCAGACGTCGTCGACGGCCATCGCGTCACCGGCTGGATCGCCGGTCGGGCTGCCGTAGCGTTTGCTGAGGTTTCGCAGCTCGATCACGAGCGTTCGGCGATCCAGAGCTTCGCGTACTTGAGCCGCACGTAGTGGGCGGCGAGGTACGCCAGCAGGAGCCCGCGCCAGCCGTCGAGGAAGCCGCGGCGCAGGACGTAGAAGACGAAGAAACGGGCGGGCGGGCGCAGCACGACGTCGCGCCAGCGCGCGCGCCGACCCTCGCTGCGCATCTCCTCGGCCATCGTGGTCGTGTAGGTGTCGATGGTGCGCAGGTGGTCCGAGAAGCTGCGGTAGGGGTCGTGTTCGAGCTCTCCGGCCAGGCGGGTGACCGGGCCGTCCACCCGCACGTGGTCGTGGGGGTTGCGCCCGCTCCAGCCGCCGCGACGTCGGTCGAAGAGCCGCAGCTTCCAGTCGGGGTACCAGGTGCCGTGACGGATCCAGCGCCCGAGGTAGCGCGACACCCGCGACACCTCGTAGCCCGCCGCGTTCCCGAAGCCCCCCTCCTGCACGCGCTCGATGGCGGCGCGCAGCTCGGGCGCGACGCGCTCATCCGCGTCGATGCAGAACACCCAGTCGTGTTTCGCCTCGCGGATCGCGAACTCTTTCTGGGCGACGTGGCCGGGCCAGTCGCGTTCGATCACACGCGCGCCGTGCTCGGCGGCGATCTCGCGCGTGCGGTCCTCGGAGTGGGAGTCGACGACGAGGACCTCGTCGCAGAAGGCCACGCTGTCGAGGCATGCACCGATGCGATCGGCTTCGTTGCCCGCGATGATGCAGGCGCTCACCGGGTGCGGAGCGTTCGGAGAGGCCACGCGCCCTCCGTCGGGTCAGTCCGTGAAGCCGAGCAGGGCGTCGAGGGTCGGCCACTCGACGGCGCCCTGGGCCGCGAACGCCTGAAGCAGCAGCTCGCGATCGGGCTCGTCGCCGGCCTCGCGGTACGACTTCACCGACGTCTCGAGGTGGGCCTTCTCGGGTTCGTCCGGCGTGTCCTCTTCGAGGGCGCCGTCCTCGTGCTTCAAGCCCACCAGATCCAGCCACTCGAGCAGCAGGTCCTTCCGGCACTCGAGGAAGTACACCGCCAACAGCTCATCGGCGACCGGATTGGCGGCCAGGCGCGCGAGTGAGCGTCGCACCGCGGCGGCCCGCTTCTCGAAGGGCTGCTTCCGCAGGTAGACCGGGCGCGCCTTCATCGAGATCGCCGCCGCGTCCACCGCCTGCCGAAACATCGGCGGCGTCTCCTTCGAAAGCACCTTCATCATGCGGGTGGCTTCCTCGGGCGACATCCGCGCGAACACCTGGAACGAGCGCATCCAGTACCTCCGAGCAGGGGTGTAGCACCCTTCCGGTGGGCTCTGCCGCGGGCCGATCGGGACCCAGCGCCCGGTCAGGCGTGCCGGAACCACGCGTCGCGGACCGCCAGGGTGGCGGTCAGGACCAGGGCGGTGGCCAGGGCCGAATGGAGCCCCGTCACCTCGACCGGCAGCGCCAGCACGACGTTCGCGATGCCGACGGCCACCTGGGCGAGGCCCAGCGCGCCGGCGAGCCGGGCCAGCCAGGCCAGTCGGCCCGTGCCTCGGGCGGTCGCGGCCCAGCCGAGGAGCACGCCGAGCAGGGCATAGCCGTTGAGCCGGTGCAGCAGGTGTATGCCGACGGTTCCCTGCCAGGTCGGGAACCAGAGTCCGCCGTTGCAGGTGGGCCACTCGGGACAGGCGAGGCCGGCGTAGCGCGAAGAGACCTGGCCACCCAAGAACATCTGAAGGAGCAGGAGCCCGCCGACGACCCACAGCCAGCGACGCGCGTGGGCTGCGACGTCGGCCGCCGCAGCCGGCGCTCCCGCGTTTCGGTCGCGGAGCTCCCAACCGATCCAGGCGAAGCAGGCGACGATCGAGTTTCCGACGAGCAGGTGCGACGTGACGGTCCACGAGGCGAGCAGTTCCCAGACCGTGAGGGCCCCCAGGACGATCTGCACCAGCAGCAGCACGGCGGCCAGCACGAAGAGCGGGCGCAAGCGATCGCCATCTCCGGTGATCCGCCAGCCCCAGAAGGCGAGGGCCGCGAAGGAGAGGGCGACCGTGCCCGCCACCACCCGATGCGACCACTCGAAGGCGACCTTCAGGTCCATGGCCGGGACGAACTCGCCGAAGCAGAGCGGCCAGTCGGGGCAGGCGAGCCCGGCGCCGTGGGCGCGCACCAGCGCGCCGAGCACGATCAAGCCGTAGGTGAGCAGCACGAGCGCCAGGAAACCGGCGGTCAGGCCCGACGGACGCGGAGCGGCGGTGCCGCGGCCCTCGACCCGCGCGAGCGCGTCGCCTCGGGTCGTTCCCTCGTCTAGCATGCCGGCCTCGCTCACCCGAATCACCCTAGGCAATGGCTCCCCCCGAAACAAACACGGCCATCGAGGTTCGCGGCCTCGAGAAGCGCTACGGCGACCACCGCGCGCTGGCGGGGATCAATCTCTCGGTCCCGGCCGGCAGCTGCTTCGGCTTGCTGGGTCCGAACGGGGCTGGGAAGTCGACCACCGTCGGCGTCCTCACCACGCTCCTTTCGCCGAGCGGCGGCACGGCCACGCTGCTCGGCCACGACGTCGAGCGCGAGCGCGCCGCGGTCCGGGCTCGGCTCGGCGTGGTGTTCCAGGAGCCCGCTCTCGATCCCGAGCTCTCGGCTCGGGAGCAGCTGCGCTTGCACGCGCGCCTGTTTCGCTTGGAGTCGCCCGCCGCGGTCGTGGACGACTGGATCGAACGGCTCGACCTGGTCGAGCACGCCGATCGCGCGGTGCGCAAGCTCTCCGGCGGCCTGCGTCGCCGCGTCGAGATCGCGCGCGGCTTGCTCAACCGCCCCGGGGTGCTCTTTCTCGATGAGCCGACCACGGGCCTCGACCCCGCGGCCCGCGCCCGGATCTGGGACGAGCTGCGCAAGCTCCGGGACAGCGGCGAGACCACGCTCTTCCTGACCACCCACTCGATGGAAGAGGCCGATGCGCTGTGCGACGAGATCGCGATCCTCGACGCCGGCGAGGTGCGTGTCACCGGGCCGCCCGAGCGCCTCAAGGCCGATCTCGGCGGAGACGTCGTGACGGTGGTCCTGCGCGACGCGCCGGCGTCGGCGGAGGCTGCGCTGTCATCGGTCGCGGGCGTTCAGCGCGTCGACGCGAGCACGTCCGACGCCGGGACGACCTTCCACGTCACCGTGCGCGACGCCCCCCAGCAACTCGCGCGTCTGCTCGATCCCTTCCCGGCGGCCGACGTGCTGGCGGTCGAGATGCAGCGACCGAGTCTCGAGCACGTGTTCCTCCACCACACCGGTCATACGTTCGAGTCGGTCGAATCCGAAGCAGACGCGGCCGCATCCGATGCGGGGGCCGCATGAACGCCGGGCTGGGTGATCTCTGGGCGCTCACCGGCCGCGAGCTGCGGCGCTATGCGCGCGATCGCGCGTACTGGGTCGGGCAGATCGTGTTTCCCCTCGCCTTCGTGGGGTTCATCGGCTTCGGGCTCAACGACGTCGTCGATCTACCCAGCGGGACCAGCTACGTCGGGCATCTGGCCACGGGCCTGCTCGCGCTGCTGGTCGGGTCGGGCGCGGTGGGCGGCGGCTTCTCGCTGATCGAAGACAAGACCAGCGGGTTTCTGCGCGCGCTGCTCGTCGCACCCGTGGCGCGCATCCATCTCGTACTGGCGAAGCTGATTTCGCGCACCCTCCTGTCCCTGGTGCTGGTGGCGGGGCTCGGCCTCTTGCTCGCGCTCTTCACGCCGGTGCGCATCCATGATCCGGTGGCGGGGATCGTCGCCGTCGTGGCGATCACCGCGATCTTCGTGGCACTCGGCGTGACCCTCGCGGTGCCGCTGCGGCGCCTCGAATCGTTCCGTCTGATCGCCGCCCTCGTGACGGTCCCGCTCTACCTGTTCTCGGGGATCTTCTACCCGGTCTCGACGCTGCCGGCGCCGACCCGCTGGCTCAGCGTCGTGAACCCGCTGACCTACGGCGTCGATCTGCTCCGCTACGCGCTCCTCGGTGTACACGAGTTGCCGGTCGGACGTTCCTTGGTTTTGCTCTGCGGATTGACGGCATTGGCCATCGCGCTTGCCGCCTACGCCTTCGACCGGGGCACCCGGGGCTGAGCGCCGCCTTCAGTGGCACGCCCATGGGGTCGATAAGCGAGGCATGGAACCCCAGGTGGAACGATCGACCTCCCAAGATCCCCGACGGCTCCGCGAGCTCTTGGCGCGCGCCGAGATGCTGGCCCAGGAGCACGGGCTGCGCTCCGTCCTGGTGGGCCTTTCCGGGTTCGAGGGCGATCTCGCCTTCCCGGAGATCGTCGACTACGTCGAGAGCGCGCTGCGCGTCGACGATGCGCTGTTCCGCATGACGCGCGAGCGCGTCGTGATCCTCCTGACCGATGTCGACGCCGACCAGGCGGCCGGGATCGTGGCCCGGCTGCTCGACGAGTACCGGGAGCACTACCCCTCGACGAGCGAGCCCACGGTGGGCCTGGGCCAGTTCGAGATCGGGCCCGATACGACCGAGGTCTCGCTGAAGCTCGTGCTGCCCGCGCTCTTCGCGACGCCTCCCACGTCCCACTAGCGCGGCGCGAAGGCGCTCGGCCCAGGCAAGCGCCGGCGGCCCCGCGCTAGACCCGCAGCGAACGCGCGGTACTCTCCGGCGCCCATGCCGGAGATCCACCCGACCGCGATCCTCGATGGGGACGTCGAACTGGCGGCGGACGTCCAGATCGGGCCCCACTGCGTGATCCGCGGGCGGGTCCAGATCGGGGAAGAGACGCGCCTCATCGGCCACGTCTACCTCGAGGGCCCGCTGGTGCTGGGCGCGCACAACCTCGTCTACCCCTTCACCACCCTGGGCTTCGCTCCCCAGGATCTGTCCTTTCCGCCTGACCGGGAGGGCGCCGGCCTGGTGATCGGCGACCAGAACCGCTTCCGTGAATCGGTCACGATCTCGCGCGCCACCGGTGACGCGCCGACGCGGATCGGCGATCGCAACTACTGGATGGCGAACACCCACGCCGGTCACGATTCCGAGATCGGCAATGACTGCGTGATCGCGAATGGCACCCTGCTCGGCGGCTGGGTGCGGGTGGGCGACAACGTCTTCGCCGGCGGCAACGTGGCCGTGCATCAGCGCTGCCAGCTCGGGCGCGGCTCCTTCCTGACCGGCAGCGTCGGCCTGAACAAGGATCTGCCGCCCTTCTTCATGCTCACCGGCGGCAACGTGGCGGGCAGCATCAACCTGATCGGGATGCGCCGCTCTGGGATGCCCAGCGATCAGATCGACGACGTGAAGTGGGTGTACAAGAAGCTCTATCGCAGCTCGCTCCCGCTGCGAAAGGCGCTCGACGAGATCGAGGAGCGCGGCGATCGCCCGCTCGTGGCCGAGTACCTGACGTTCCTTCGCGGCATGACCCAGGGGCTGTGCCCGCACCGCGGCGAAGCGCGTCGCGGTACCGGACTGGACTGAGCCCGAACCCGGGTCCAGGGGTTCGCAACCTAGAGCAGGTCGGCGAGCGCGGGCTCCAGCTCGGGATACCGGAACGCGAAGCCACGCTCCTCGGCAACGCGCGGGACCACGCGTCGGCTGCCGAGCAGCTCTCCGGCGAGTTCGCCGAGCGCCGCGCGTACGGCGAAGCCCGGGACCGGGAGCAGGGTGGGGCGCCCCAGCACCCGGCCGAGGGTGCGCGTGAGCTCGGAGTTGGTCACCGGCTGGGGGGCGACCCCATTCACGGCGCCTTGCCAGCCCTCGTCGGTGATCGCGGCGAAGAGCAGGGCAGTGAGGTCGTCGAGGTGGATCCACGGAAACCACTGACGCCCGTCGCCGAGGCGCCCGCCGAGCCCGAAGCGGAAGGGCAGCACCAGCTGGGGCAGCGCTCCGCCGTCCTTCGCGAGCACGATGCCGATCCGCACGCGCACGGTGCGGACGCCCAACGCTTCGGCGGCCAGGGCTTCCCGTTCCCAGTCGACGCAGACCTCGGCGAGCAGTCCTTCGCCGGCGTCGGCGTCTTCGGCGAGGAGCGTGTCGCCGCGGTCCCCGTAGTAGCCGACGGCCGACGCACACACGAAGGTGCGCGGGCGCTCCGCGTCGGAGCACGCGCCGAGGGATTCGACGAGCGCGCGGGTCGAGGCCACCCGGCTCTCACGCACGCGCGCCTTGTGGGTGGCGGTGGGAAGCCCACCGAACACGGGTTCGCCGGCGAGGTGCACGACGGCGCGCAAGCCCGCCAGGTCTTCCGGCGCGACCTTCGTCCCATCCCACACGCAGCTCTCGGCGCCGGCAGGGAGTCCCCGCGGCGATGCGCGGCGCGAGACGATGCGCGCGCCGTGACCCGCGTCGAGCAGTGCCCGAGAGAGGGCACCTCCGACCAGACCGGTGCCGCCGGTGATCAGCACGGTGTCGGATGCAGCGGCCATGGTCCCCCCCCCTCGCGCGCCGTTCCTGGTTCGATCCGGACGCGGGTCGATCGGAGCGCGGCCGTGACCACGGTAGCGGCTGGTGGCCGGAGTGCTTCAGACCCGGTCGAGCAAGTCGGCCAGACGTGCCGCGAGGGCGTCGCCACCGGCCGGGAGCGGCGTCCCGTCGAGCGCGCCGAGCGCGCGGGCGCCGCGCACCGCGTTGGTGACACACACGCCTCGCGCCGAAGCGAGATCACGCGGGCCGAGGTCCCGTTCGTGGATCGCGGACCGCTCTCGCAGGATCTCGAGCGCGAGGCCGGCGACGCCGCCGCGCTCGGCGGGCGGCGTGAGCCAGTGCCCTTGCCCGTCCTCGAGAACGAGGTTGCTGCGCGTGCCCTCGACGAGACGTCCCTGTCGGTCGAAGAGCAGCGCCTCCTCGACGCCCTCGGCTTGCGCGGCTTCGGCGGCACCTTCGATCTCCACCCGATTCGTGAGCTTCTGTCCGGGGAAGCGGGAGGGCCCGGGGTGGGCGATGGGCGAGGTGATGGCCCGCCACCGCACGGGATCGTTCCCGAGCGCACGCGGGATCCCCACCAGGCGGGTGCCGCTCGCGTCGCGCGAGAGCTGCATGCGGATGGCGCCGTCCCTGCCATCGAACGCCGCCCGGGCGAGCCCGCGAAACGCCTCGCGCACGGCGGTGTCGGAGGGCACCGCGAAGCCGAGCGCCTTCGCCGCCCGGCGCAGACGCGCGATGTGTCGGTCGAGGTGGCGCACGTCGCCGCCCCGCACGAGCGCACTCGTGTAGCAGCCGAGCCCGGAGCGGTACGCCGAGTCGTCCGCCGACACCACGAAGCTGCCCGCTGGATGCAGGCGTCCGTCGGCCCAGACCGGGAACGGCGGGAGACGCGAACCGTCCGTCACCGCGAGCGTCCGATTCCTACCGGAGTCGGTCGCAGCCGGATCGGGCTAGCGCTGGTCGAGCGGGACGTAGTCGGTCTGGTTGGCGCCGGTGTAGATCTGCCGCGGACGCCCGATCTTGAAGTCGGGGTCGTTGTGCAGCTCGAGCCACTGGGCGATCCAGCCGGGCAGGCGTCCCAGCGCGAAGATCGCCGTGAACATGTTCGCCGGCGTTCCGATCGCGTTGTAGATGACGCCCGAGTAGAAGTCGACGTTCGGGTAGAGGCGCCGCTCGACGAAGTAGTCGTCCTTGAGGGCGATCTCTTCGAGCTCGACCGCGATCTCGAGCAGCTTCGTGCGGACGCCGAGATTCTCGAGGACCTCGAAGCAAGCCTTCTTGATGATCTTCATGCGCGGGTCGAAGTTCTTGTAGACGCGGTGCCCGAAGCCCATCAAGCGCGCCGTGTCGTCGCCGCGCTTCGCGCGATCGACGAACTCGCGGGCGGTGATTCCCTCGTCGCGAATCTGGGCCAGCATCTCGATCACGGCCTGGTTTGCGCCACCGTGGCTCGGGCCCCAGAGCGCGTTGATGCCGGCAGAGATCGCCGCGAACAGGTTCACCATCGACGAACCCACCAGCCGCACCGTGCTGGTGGAGCAGTTCTGCTCGTGGTCGGCGTGCAGGATGAGCAGGAGGTCGATGGCCTTCTCGATGACCGGATCGACCTCGTAGGGCTCGCACGGCGTGGCGAACATCATGTGCAGGAAGTTCGCCGAGTAGGACAGCTCGTTGCGAGGGTAGATGAACGGCTGACCGATCGAGTGCTTGTAGGCGTAGGCGGCCATCGTGATCATCTTCGCGATGAGCCGATGTACCGAGATCTCGACCTGGCGCGGATCGCGCGGGTCGAGGGAATCGGGGTAGAAGGCTGAAAGCGAACCACACGCTGCGGCGCAGGCAGCCATCGGGTGCGCGTCCTTCGGGAGCGCTCCGAAGAAGCGCTTGAAGTCCTCATGGATCATCGTATGGAGCGTGATCGAGTTGACGAACTCCTCGAGCTCGGTGCCCGTCGGGAGCTGTCCGTAGATCAGCAGGTAGGCCACCTCGAGGAAGGTGCTCTTCTCGGCGAGCTGCTCGATCGGGATGCCCCGGTACCGCAAGATGCCTTTCTCACCGTCGATGAAGGTGATCGCGCTCTTGCAGGAGCCCGAGTTCGCGTAGCCGGGATCGAGGGTGATCAGGCCGGTCTGCGAACGCAGTTTGCCGATGTCGATTCCGCGTTCGCCCTCGCTGCCCTCGATGATGGGGAGTTCCAGAGTCTGATCACCGACTTGCAGCTTGGCCGTTTCCGACATGGGACTCCTTCGGGCGCGGCGCCGGCGGGGCGTGCGCGGAACGGGAAGGGGATCCTCGGATCCCAAGGGTTGGGTCCGAATCCCTTCGGACGAAACCGGTGGAAGCTTAGCCGAAGCTCGGGAAACGCGAAAGATCCCCAGCGATCACCGGGAGTTGCGCACCTGCGTGCACATCGGCCCAGGGGCGCCGCCGAAGGCCGTTCCGGTGTCCCGGGGACCGCGGGGCCTCTCCGGATGCTCCGCCTCAGCCGCCGGCGCGCTTGACGGTGAAGCCCTTCGCCTCGAGCTCCGGGATCACGGCGTCGCGGTGGTCGCCCTGGATCTCGATCACACCGTCCTTCACCGAGCCGCCACTGCCGCAGCGGCGCTTCAGCTCGCCGGCGAGATCGCGCAGATCCTCCGACGGGAGCGGGACGCCCGAGATGGTGGTCACCGGTTTCCCTCGGCGCCCCTTCACCTCGCGTCGCACGCGCACCACGCCGTCGCCCTGGGGTGCGCGCGGGTTCTTCCGGCACACGCAGCCCTTCGACGAGCGACCACAGTGGGGGCACATCCGTCCGCTGCCCGTGGAATAGACCGTGCGATCCCGACTCAAGCCTGTCTGCCTCCGGCCGTTCCATGGAGGGGTGCCGCGGCCCGGGGTGGGTCGGGCGCCGCATCGGCCCGTGCTCGGATGCCCGAGGTCGGTTCCTCGACACTCTTCAGGCCTCTGGATACTGTACCTCGCCATGCAAAGACACCGCTTTCGAGGCTTTGGGCTCATCGTGTCCTGCGTCGTCGCGTTCGCGACGGCGGCAGCGGCCATCGACGATCCGGCCGCGCGCACGCAGGTCACCACCTTCGACAACGGACTCGTCGCGGTGACACTCGAAGACGACGCCACGCCCGTCGTCTCCTTCCAGATCTGGGTGCAGGTCGGCTCGCGCGACGAATCCGAGTACACCGGGCTCGCCCACCTCTTCGAGCACATGATGTTCAAAGGGTCGAAGCACATCGCCCCCGAAGAACACGCCCGGCTGGTGAACGCCCGCGGCGGTGTGATCAACGCGTTCACGAGCCGCGATTTCACGGTCTACTTCGAGGACGTCACCCGCGAATCCCTGCCGCTGGTGATCGACCTCGAGCACGAGCGCTTCTCGAACCTGCGTGTCACCGAAGACATGCTGAAGAGCGAGCGTCAGGTGGTGCTCGAAGAGCGCCGCTACCGCACCGAGGACAAGCCGGTGGGGCGTGCCTACGAGGCGCTGCTGGCCCTGCTCTGGCAGGCCCATCCCTACCGCTGGCCGGTGATCGGTTGGCGCAGCGACGTCGAGAAGGCGACCGTCGAGGTCTGCCAGGACTTCTTCGACCGCTTCTACGCGCCGAACAACCTGGTGATCGCGGTGGCCGGCGACTTCGACACCGAAGCCACGCTCGCCCACCTGGAGCGCACCTTCGGGCAGATGCCCAACCCGGGCCCGATCCTGCGCAACCCGACCGAGGAGCCCGAGCAGTCCGGCGAACGGCGCTCGACGGTGCACTTCGACCTGCGCAGCCCGGTACTCGCAGCGGCCTGGCACGCGCCGCCGACGGGGCACGAAGACGGCGAGGCCCTCGACGTGCTCTCCCAGATCCTCTCCGACGGCCGCTCGAGCCGTCTCTACAAGAGCCTCGTGCACGAAGCCGAGATCGCCCTGTCGGCGTCCGGGGGCTACTGGGAGATGATCGATGCCGGTGCGTTCCTGGCGCTGGCGGGTGTGCGTCCGGGTGAGGACATCGACGAAGTCGAGCGCCTGTTCTTCGCCGAGATCGACAAGCTGCGCGACGCGCCGGTGACCGAAGCCGAGCTCGCCAAGGCCAAGCGCCAGCTCGAGGTGTCACTGGTGAACGGCCTGGCCACGAGCCACGCCCTGTCGTCCCGGATCGGCCGCGACTACGCGACCTTCGGCCGGATCCGCCCGCTCGACGAACGACTCGAACGGATCCGGTCGGTGACGGCCGAGGACGTGCAGCGGGTCGCCCGCACCTACCTCGTGAAAGCGAAACGCAACGTCGTCCACATCGTGCCACCGCCCGAGGAAGCGGCCGAAGCGCCTGCACCCGCGAATGCACGCGACAATGGGGAGGGCGCCTGATGCGCGCGCGCGAACGCTCTCGACGAATCGTCTCGGTGCTCCTCACCGGGGTCGGTGCCACGCTCCTCGGCGGCTGCGGCGGGCTCCTCGGCCCCGCGCCGGCCTGGGAAGAGCCGGCGCCCGCGCCGGTCGAGCGGCCCGTGGTGCGCGAGGGCGCGGTCAGCGTCCGTGAGCTGCCGAACGGGCTGCGCGTCCTGATCCACGAAGACCACCGGCTGCCGCGGGTGGTGCTCGGCCTGACCGTGCGCCGCGGGGCGACCGGTGAGTCCCCCGAAGACGCCGGTCTCGCTTCCTTCACCACCGAGCTGCTCGAGCGCGGCGCCGGCGACCGCGATGCCCTCGCGTTCGCGGAAGTCACCGACGCGCTGGGCGCGGGTTTCGGTGCCGCAGCCGACTGGGACACGATGGGCGCCTCGATCTCGGGCCTGTCGCGCGACTTCGACACGCTGGTCGAGCTGCTCTCCGACGCAGTGTTGCGGCCGCGCTTCGACGCGCGCGAAGCCGAACGCGCGCGCTCCCAGCTCCTGGCCGCCTTCGAGCGCGCCAAAGACGACCCGGCGACGTTGGCGCGCTGGAACCTGGCGAAGGCGATCTACGGAGACCATCGTTTCGGAATGCCCACCGCCGGGAGCCCGGAATCGGTGGAGGGCTTCGACGCCAAACGTGCGCGTGCCTTCCACGCAAAGCTCTTCGTCCCCAACGGCGCCATCCTCAGCGTGTCCGGCGACGTCGATCCCGACGCGGCCTTCGCGGCCGTGAAGGAGGCTTTCGGCGCCTGGGAGCGCGGCTCCGTCATCGACCCGGGCGCACCCCCGCCGTCTCCGTCACCCGCGAAGCGCCACATCGTGGTGGTCGATCGCCCGGACCTTGCCCAGGCGCGCATCAACGTCGGACACGACGGCATTGCGCGCACCGACGACATCCGCATTCCGGCGTCCCTGCTCAACACGGTGGTCGGCGGGGGCGGTTTCTCGTCGCGCCTGATGTCAGCGCTGCGCGCCGAGAACGAGGCGGGCCTCACCTACAGTGCGTCGTCCGGCTTCTCCCTGCGCCGCGCGCCGGGGCCGTTCGGGGCGGCGACCTTCACGCGCGTCGAGAAGGTGCGCGAGGCCCTCGACATTCTGCTCGCCGAGATCGAGCGCGGGCGCACGGAACCGCCGGCCGAGGACGAACTCGGCTGGGCGCGGACGCTGGCCACCGGTCGCTTCTCGATGGGCCTGGAGACCGCCGACGCGGTGACGGGAGCCCTCGTCGACCTCGACGTGCACGGCCTGCCCGCGGACAGCCTCGACACCTACCGCGCGCGCGTGCGCGACGTGACACCCGAGGATGTCGCGGCGGCGGCAAAGCAGCTCCTGCACCCGGAGCGGATCGCCATCGTGCTGGTCGGTCCGGCCGAAGCGATCGTGCCCCAGGTGGAAGACCTGGCGCCGGTCGAGGTGGTGCAGCCCTAGCCAGGCCTCGCACAGCGGTGGCGTCGGAGCACGATGCGCTTCGGCGTCGCCTCCAGCGGACCGAACAAGATCCGTTGGCGCTGGTAGGCGATCTCGAGCGATCGCAGGCGCTCCGGGCCGGTGTGGTTCTCGTTCCACGCCCGACACAGGTAGGCGGCGTAGAGCTCGAGATGCACGGCGCCCTCGGGCGCCGAGATGCGGCGGAGGTACTCGGCCCAGCGGAAGGTCGGGTACAGGCCCGCGAGGTCGTCGGGCCGTTCCCAGTCGACTGGCGCGCCGTCGCGGAAGAGGTCGACGACCCGACCGTCTTCGAGGGTGCCGGGCACCACGTGCCAGCCGCGGTCGCGGGGCGGCGACGGCGCGAACATCCACCAGCTCTGTCCCAGGCGCAGCGAAGTGCCGATCCGGACGATCGATGGCGACAGCTCCAGGGACGCGCCTGGCAGGCTCGCCAGGTTCCACACCAGCACCAGCGCCGTTGCGCCGAGGGCGGCGGCGTTGCGCAAGCGTCCGCCGAGCGACCGTTCGACGGCGATCGGCTGGGGCTCGGTGACGTCGGCCGTGTCGGTCGCGCGCCAACAGCCCGAGGGAATCAGTCCCAGCACGCTGACGATCCCAACGAGCGGGAAGCCGCCCAGGGAGAGCGTGAGTGCGCTTCCCAGGTGGAAGCCCGCGATCGCGATCAGGGCCCCGAGCCGCAGCCACGGCCAGACGATCGGCGCGAGCAGAAACACCGGGACGGCGTACTCGAAGGCGAGGACCGCATGAGTCGCGGCGCGAAGAAACTCTGGGAAGTCGGCGAGCCGGACTCCGAGGGGCCGCGCCATGTCCGACGCGAAGGCGTAGCGGACGGCGCTGCCGTCGAACCATTCGGGGCCCGTCTTGAGCAGCGCGCCGAAGCCATAGACCGCGGCGATCTGGAGGGCGTAGCCGGAGGTGGCGAACGACCAGAAGCGATCGGGTCCGGGGGGTGACTCGGAGCCGCGCGTATCGAGCGAGAACCGCGCGCCCCAGGGCAACAGCATCCCGAAGAAGAGGACGCAGACGAGCAGGATGTCTTCGCCGTGGTTGAGCATCGGGTTGCGCGCCTGGAGCGAACCGACCAAGACCCACGAGACCACGCTTGCGGTGCGCGTCCAACACCCCAGCCCCAGGAGGACGCCTGCGATCGCCGCAACCACGAAGAGCACCGATTCGAACGCCGAGCCTCCGCCGACGGCGTGGAGAGAGGTGAGGTCGAAGACGGCGCGCGTGCCGTCTGCGAGCGGCGCACTGCGGGGCAGCACGCCGAAGTCCGTGTAGTGGGCCCGTAGAGCCGTCGCCCGTCCCGCGAGGTCGGTCAGCAGGGAGACGGCGACACCGATCCGGAGCAGGGCGAGGGAGCGAAGGTCGGCCCCGAAGACCGCGCCGGCGCGCTCGCGCCAGGAGAAGCTCAGCTGCGGCGACTCCCGAGGGCGAGCCCGGTGAGCGCAAAGGCCAGCAGCAGTGCGGTCGTGGGTTCGGGGACGATCTGTACGCTGAGCAGGGGTGCCGTCGCGCCGAAGAAATCCGCGACGGGGAAGTCGAAGCTGGCTTCACCCACGGCGTCCGCGCTGAACTCGATGATGGCGAAGCTGGTGTAGGGGTCCGCCGGGGTGCCGGTCGGGCTCACGGCCAGCTGGTCCATCACGCGGCAGCGGCCCGGCTGGTCACATTGTCCCTGGAGCCCGCTGGGCATCCACGAGGCCGATCCGAAGGACATGACGTTGGCGGGGACGGTCGTGATCGTCGCGTTCCCCAGGAGCGCGTCATCGAAGCCGAGGGTGAGGATCGCCGCCGAGGCGGTGGGACTGCCCGTCACGCTCAGGTCGACGCGCACCGAGATCGTCTCGCCCAACGTGTACGTCGACTGGTCGGCGCTGAGCAGGATCGATGCAGCGCTCGCGGGCATGGCTGGTGCGAACAGGAGCATCAGAAGAGAGATCGCCTGGATCAATCGATGCAGCATGGGGCCTCCAGTCGCGATTGCAAGACGAGGGTCAGCCGGTCTTCGCCCCGCGAAACGTCGAGCGGCGCAGCCGGGCTCCTGCCCCTGCGAGCAACGCCGCGAACGAAATCAACCCGAGGGTGCCGGGTTCGGGCACCGTGATCAGGTGCAGCGCCGGGGGATTCGCGGCCCCGAAGAAGTTGTTGACAGCGATGTCGAAGAACGAGTCGATCCCCTCGATCAGGAACGAGAAGACCGCCGAAGACGTGTAGGAGGGCTGCACGCCGGCGCCGGTTGGATTCGGAGCGATCTGATCGATGACCCGGCACAGGTTGCGCTGATCGCATTGACCCTCGAGCGCGGCGGTGGTCCAGGGTGCCGACCCCCCAAAGGACGTGAGCTGGTCCACTCCGTTCACGAGCGTCGCATTGGTCGGAGCGCCCGCGTACCCGAGCGTCACCAGTGCACCGGGGGCCGTCTCTCCTTCGTCGATCGAGAGTGTGACCGTGATGAACACGGTCTCGCCCCAGGTAGGAAACAGGGTGTTCGCGCTGAGGTCGATCGTCGCTGCTGGCGCAGGCAGGGCCGTACCCCAGGCGAGCAACGAAACCAGGCTGAGAAGCAACGGTCTTCGCATGGGATGCTCTCCTCTTCAGCGTCGGCGCTTGCGCGCCATGAGGCTCAGGCCGAGGAGAACGAGCGCGCCCGTCGCCGGCTCGGGGACGATGAAGGCGGTGAAGGTCGGTGTCGGTGCCCCGAAGAAGGTGCTCTGCGCGAAGCTGAAATCCCAGTTCTGCACACCTTCGGCCAAGAAGGTCAGGACGGCCGTCGAGGAGTAGCCCGGATCGACTGCGGCCCCGGTCGGGTTCGGCGCGATCTGATCGACGATCCGGCAGAGCTGCGGCTGGTCGCACTGGCCCTGCAGCGCCGCGACCGTCCAGCTCGCCGAGCCGCCGAACGAGGTGATCGGGTCGACCCCCTGGTCGACGCTCGCGCCGCCGAGGCCGTTGTCGTAGAACAGTGTCAGGATCGCGCCGGGCGCCGATTCTCCCGCATCGATCGTGATGTCGATGGTCAGCGTGATCGTCTCGCCGATGATGTACGAGGGTTTGTCCGAGCTGATCGTCACCGACGCGGCCTGCGCCACGCTCGCGACGGACAGCAGACCGAGCCCGAACACCAGGGCCGCAATTCGTGAGGGATGAATCATCAGGGGCCTCCTCTTGCCAGGGCCCATTCTGGCACGAACGCGCGACGCGTTCGTGTGAAGTTGGTGCGACGGGTCCCCCCCCGGGAGCTAGCGCCGGCTGCGCGCGCGCCCTGCGAGCGCGCCAAGCCCGAGCCACAGCAGCCCTGCGGTCGCCGGCTCGGGGATCCGGGGCACCTGCACCGAGGGCAGGCTGGCGCCGAAGAACGAGCTGCTGTCGAGGAACCCGAACTCGATCAAGCCGGGGGAGCCCTTGAGGAACGTGAGGACGACGGTGCTGCTGTACCCCGGGTCGACTGCCGCGCCGGTGGGGTTCGGCGCGATCTGATCCACCAGCCGACACTGGCCCGGGTTGTCGCACTGGCCCTGCAGCGCCGCCACGGTCCAACCGGCCGAGCCGCCGAAGGAGGTGAGCTGCGCGGCGCCCTGGTCGACGCTCGAGCCACTCAGACTGCCGAGGCCGCTGAACGCCAGCGTGAGGATGGCGCCGGGTGCCGACTCGCCCGCGTCAACCGTGAGCCCGACGGTGACGGTGATCGTCTCCCCGACGTTGTAGTTGGTCTTGTCGGTCGTGATCGTCACCGTCGCGGCGTGACCCGCTTGGGCGAACAGCACGACCAGGAAGGCGAGCCCAAGGGCAGTCTGCTTCGTGGAACGGGCCATGAGTGATCTCCTTCGGATCCCGAAGAGGCGTGCGGCGGGTTCAGTGGGTGCGAGGTCTCGTCGCGGTGCGACGCCCGCGGACACCGAGGGCGGCGAGTCCGAGCCCGACGAGCCCGACGCTCCCCGGCTCGGGGCCTACGAAGACCGAGATGCTCGGCGCGCTGGCTCCGAAGAAGTTGTCGACGGTGAAGTTGAACTCGGGCAAACCGGGGCGCAGGGCATCGAAGGCGAATACGACCTCGGACGCGTAGGGATCCACCTCGACCCCGATCGGGCTCGGAGCGATCCGGTCAAGCACCCGGCACTGCCCGGGTTGGTCGCAGGCACCCTCGAGCGCAGCCTGGATCCAGAGCACACTCCCGAACGAAGTGAGTGGACCGGCGCCCTGGACGAGCCGCGCGTTGCCGAAGATGTCCGTGTCGTAGCCCAGGGTGAGTAGGGCGCTGGGGGCCGACTCGCCGCCCGCCTGGAGCGCGATCGTGATTTGGATGGTCTCGCCCGGGAAGGTGTTCGACCGATCGGCGGAGATCGAGATCGAAGCGGCGCCGCTGGGGAGCGCGGCGGCCAGGCTCGCGATCGCGCAAAGCAGGCGGAGTCCTCGGGGCGCGCTCCAACGCATGACACTTCCTCCGAGGTCGCCGACGAGGGGCGACTTGCCCCGGTTCCGTCGGGGCCACGGAGCCGGAGTCCTGAACGGGAAGTGGCGGTCGCGGTCGGGTCCGTGGCACCGAAACCCGGCCCCCGTGCCAGGACCGGTCGGCAGGGCCCGCGGCGATGGCTCGCGAGGGCTCGGACAAGGCGGGCGCATCGCGGTGCTTCGGGACGCAGCGACCACGGCGCCTGGTCGTCGGGTGGGCCAAGGCCGCGAGGCCGAGCGCGATCAGGCCGGCGCTGCCGGGCTCGGGGACGACCTGCAAGCGAAGGGAGGGTGTCGGCGCTCCGAAGAAGTCCTCCTCCACGAAACCCACCTCGGTCAAGGTGATCGCGACCGCTTCGAAGCGAAGGACGGCGGTCGCTGCATAGCCGGGGCTCACGGGTGCATGCGGGGGGATCGGGTCGGGAACCACCTGGTTCACGATTCGGCAGAGGCCCGGGCGGTCGCACAGGCTCTCGTCGGTGCCCACCGTCCACGGGGCCGCACCTCCGAACGCCGTGAGCGGGGCGACGCCTTCCTCGACGCGCGGGTTCCCCAGGCCGGGACCGAACGCGACCGTCAATCGGGCGAGGAGCGGCGAGCCCTCGCCCTCGTCGATCGCGATCCCGACGCGGATCGTGATCGTCTCACCGACCGTGTACGAGGGCTGGTCCGAGCGAATCGTGACCGAAGCAGCGGTGGCTTGGGAAGACGCGAATCCAATCGCGATGCCAGCGAACAGGACGATCCAGCGCACGCGGCTCCTCGAGCGGCACCCACGCGGAGGGCGGAGCGTGGGCCTCGCTCTGGAAGTGGGCGCCGTGCAGCTCGCGTGTCGGAGAATCTCGGGGTCCCGTCCGCGGGATCAGGTCGGTTCGGCGGCTCCCCCCGCTGGTGCGCGCACGGCCAGGGCGACGCGCTCGGGTGTGGGGGCGGGGTGGGGTGCCTTGCTGCCCAGCTCGCGCAGACGCCTCGTCTGAGGGAGGACGCGCGCTTCGAAGGAGCCCACGGCCTTGTTGAAGGCTTCGACCGACTTCCCCAGGCTCGCGCCGACCTTCGAGAAGTGGTCGACGAAGACCCCCAGCCGCTCCTCGAGCTCGCGCGCCTGGGCCAGCGCCTCGCGGGTGTCCTCGCCGAGGCGTACCTCGCGCCAGCCGCGGGCGACGGCGCCGAGCAGGGCGAAGAGGGTGGCAGGCGTGGCGAGCACCACGCCCTTGCCGAGCGCATGCTCGACGAGCCCCGCGTCGTGGGAGACGGCGGCGCCGAGGAAGCCCTCGTCGGGCAGGAAGAGCACGACGAAAGCGAGGGTGTCGTCCAGGCGCGCGGCGTAGTCGCGCCCGGCCAACGCATCGACGTGTCGGCGCACCTGGCGCGCGTGGTCGGCCAGCGCCGTCTTGCGCTCTTCTTCCGATGCTGCTTCGGCGGCGGTCCAGTAGGCGTCGAGCGGCGCCTTCGCGTCGACGGCGAGTTCACGACCGCCGGGCAGGCGCACCAGCATGTCGGGCCGTTGGACGGCACCGGCGCGACCGACCGTCACCTGCTCCGCGAAGTCGCAGTGTTCGCGCAGGCCGGCCAGCTCGGCGGTGCGCCGCAGGGTGAGCTCGCCCCAACGGCCGCGCGCGGCGGGGCCGCGCAGGGCCGTCGCCAGCCGCGTCGTTTCCGTGGCCAGTCCGCGCAGCTGCTCGCCGAGCTCGCCACTCTGCTCCGCGCGACGTGTTTCGCTCGCCTGGGCCTCGGCCCGGTAGCGCTCGAGGGCTTCGCGCAGCGGCGCCACCGTCGTTTCGACGCTCTTGCGCCGCGCGTCCCAGTCCGATTCGGCGGCGTCTTCGAGGCGCTGGAAGCGCTCGGCGGCCAGGGCGAGGAAGCCGGCGTTGTTGCGGTCGAGGGCTTCGGCAGCGACGGCGGCGAAGTGCTCGCTCGAGCGGCGCGCGCGGCCGGCGGCGAGCAGGGCGCCCACGCCCGCGCCCAGCGCGAAGAGCAGGGCTCCGGCCAGGCCGGCCAGCGCCCATACCAGGGGGTCGCCGCCGGCGGCGCGCAGCAGGTCGGGGAGGAGGAAAGGAGAGGCTTCGGTCACGGGGACCTCCGGGTTTCCTCGAACCTCGGCAGGCCCTGTGACGGATCCGGTCACGCCGCGCCTGCGGAGCCTGGAGGGCGCCCCCCTGCGTCTCAGGCGGCACACCCGTCCGTTCGATAGAGATGTGTGGCTTCCCCGCAAGACCTCCTCCGCGAGTACGCCGTCCTGAACCGCCGCCGCAAGGGCGACGACGGCGTCACGCCGCTGGAATACCAGCGCTGGAGCGACCTGCGCGGAAAGCTCGAGAAGACCTTTCCGGGGCGTTCGGCTCCCGGGTCCGAGGGCCGCTCGCGGATCCGGGTCGAGTTCGAGTGCCGGGACGCTCTGGCCGACGCGGCGATGTTCAACGTGCGGCCCGTCGGGCTCTTCATCGCCACCCCGTTCGCCCTCGAGAGCGGCATCGAGTTCGAGCTGCTCGCGGTCGTCGAGGACACCGGCGAGCGCTTCGAGACGCGCTGCAAGGTGGTCTCGAACAACGTGGGTCCCGACTTCTCCACCGCGGCGCTGGGCATGGGCGTGCGCTTCCGCAACGCCGAGTGCCCGCTCGGCGACCTGCTCGCCGAGATCTGCCAGGAGTCCTAGCGGGCTCAAGGGCGCGCGGCGTCGGGTCGATCCACGGCTTGACGCCCGACCGGTCGGTCGGGTAGGCTTCAGGAGTCGACCGACCGATCGGTCAGGTCCCGTCCGGCCCTCCGGTCCACCCGACCCGCCCGAGGAACCCATGGCCGAACCGCTCAGCTCCCGCGAGAAGATCCTCGACGTCGCCGAATCGCTCTTCGCGCGCCGTGGCTTCGCCGCAGTGGGCCTGCGCGAGGTGGCCGAGGTCTCGGGGCTCTCGAAGTCGTCGCTCTTCCACCACTTCAAGAACAAGGACCAGCTCTACGCCGAGGTGCTGATCCGCGTGCTCTCCCAGATTCGGGACGGCTTCGATCACGTGCTGGCGCAGACCCTGTCGCCCCGGGAGCAGATCGAGCGCTGGCTCTCCGAGCTGATCGACAGCCTGGCCGAACACCCCACGGTGTCACGCCTGCTGCTCCGCTCGCTCTTCGAGGAAGAGGAGCGCGAGACGCCGGAGGGGAAGCAGGCCGAGTCGCTGCTGGCCTCGATCCTGATGGACGCCGAGAAGCTCGTCCGCAAGGGCATCGCCGCGGGAGACGTGCGTCAGGTCTCGGCGCCCCACACGCTGCAGACCCTGATCGGCGCCGTCGTCTACCACTTCGCCTCTGGCGAGATCGGCGAAGGGATTCTCGGTCGCCCGATTTTCACGGCAGAGGAGGTCGCACGTCGCAAGCGCGAAGTGATCGGCCTCCTGCGTCACGGACTGTTCACCCAGGTCAACGCCCAACCCGCCGGCTGAGTCGGCGCAGCGCCCAAGGAGAACCCCATGGACAAGCTCATCCAAGAACACCGCAAGCGTTTCGGTGAGTTCGAAGTGATCGACTTCGTCGACGAGGCCGCCGTCGAGCGCCTGCGCGACGACATCGACGTCGACGTGCCGATGGAGCTCCACTGGACGTGGAACTACGGCAGCGAGGTCGAGGAGCTGCGCCGCCTCTACGAAAAGGGGAAGGTGAACCAGTGGAACGCAGAGACCGACCTCGACTGGTCCCTGCCCGTCTCGAAGGACGAGTTCGTCATCAATCCCGAGAACTCGTTGCTCGCCCAGGCGACCCAGCTGATGGGCAAGGACGAGGCGACCCAGAAAGCCGCCGCCTTCGACGAGGTGAACTACCTGCTCTCGCAGCTGCTCCACGGCGAGCAGGCCGCGCTCCAGCTCTGCGGTCAGCTCACCAACGTCTGCGACAAGATGGACGAGAAGTGGTACGCGGCCAGCCAGGTGATCGACGAGGCGCGCCACATCGAGGCGATGTCGAAGTTCCTGCAGCGCAAGATGGGCACGATCTACCCGATCGGTGGCACCCTGAAGGTCCTGCTCGACATGCTCCTCGAAGCCGAGACCGCCCAGAAGAAGACCCTCGGCATGCAGACCCTCTTCGAGGGCATGGCCGTCGGCATCATGGACATGATGCGCAGCCAGTCGCGCAACCCGCTGTTCTCGGACATGCTGCGCCGGGTCGAGCAGGACGAGTCGCGCCACGCGGCCTTCGGCGTCCTGATGATGCGACGGGTCGTTCGCGATGCGAGCACCGACGAGCGCGGTGAGATGGAGGACTGGGCCTACTCGATCCTCGAGGCCCTGAACGCGAACCAGCAGCTCGACATGCTCCACCAGCTCGGACCGAAGTACGACCTCGACCCCGAGCAGATCACCCGTGCCATGCTCGGCCTGGAGAACTGGGCCACGATCAACAGCGAGCCCTACATGCACACGGTGATCCCGAACCTGCGCAACCTCGGGCTCATCACCGAGCGCACCGAGGACAAGTGGCGCGGCGCCGGCATGATGGTCGACAGCGCCCCGGGCGTGAAGGGCGCCGCGCGCGCCTGAGCCCCAGACGAATCCCCGCCGGAGCGGCCTGCGGGCCGCTCCGGTTCTGGGTTCAACCCGGCTAGAATTCCGCTCCGAGTCCCCCATCGGAGCAGCGCGCCTTGGCCGAGCCGGAGCAGAGTGTCACCCGCAAGCGGGCCTCGGTGATGTTCGTGGACATCCTGGGGTTCAGCGAGATCGCGACGGCGCGTGGCACCGAGGCGGCCTACGCCGCGATCGCCGGCTGTCTCCGCGAGTTCGACTCGGTGGCCCGCCGCCATCGGGGGGCCGTCGACAAGTACCTCGGCGATTCGCTGATGGTGCTCTTCGGCGGGCTCGATGCCGCCGAGGGGGCAGAGAGCGCGGCCTGTGCCGCTGCCCTCGAGATGCGCGAGGTGGCCCACGCCTACCGCGCCGGGCTCCCGGACGGCGACCCGATCGACGTCCAGATCGGCATCAACACCGGTTTCGTGACGATCGGCGGGGTCGGCGCCTCCGTGGTGCGCGAGTTCGCCGTGATGGGCGATGCCGTGAACGTGGCCGCGCGACTCGAGTCGAAGGCCGGGCGCGGCGGCATCTACGTGGGCGCCGAGACGCGCGACGCCGCCCAGGATGGTTTCGCGTTCGAGCCCATCGAGCCGCTCGCGCTCAAGGGAAAGTCGCAACCGGTTCCCGCCTTCTCCCTGCTTCGTGCGCGCATCGACGCAGCCGCCGCACTCGCGCTCCCCCGCGACAGCGCTTCGCATCCCTTCTTCGGCCGGAGCGCCGAGCGCGCACGCATCGCGGCCTGGCAGTCGGGCGACGCGCCGGCCGCGCTGTGGCTCTGGGGCGACGCGGGGATCGGGAAGACCCGCCTCGTCCTCCAGGCCTGCGACGACAGCGGCGTGCACTACGCCACGCCCCAGGGCGGCGGCTCCCTCGCGAGCTTCTCGGTGCTGGCGCGCTTCGGCCCCTGGCCCGAGGCGGTGCCCCTCGACGCCAGCCGTCTGCACGCCGCGATCGACGCGAGCGGGGCGCGTTTCGTCTTCGACGACCTCGACCGCAGCGACCCGGCGAGCCGGGATCTCGTCCGCGAACTCGCGCAGGCGGGCGTCGGAGTGCTGGCGATCAGCCGGAACCCACCGCCGCCGGCGTGGCCCGGCGACACCCTGTCGCTCGAGGCCTTGCCCGGCGACGTCGCGGAAGCGCTGCTCGAGGCGGTCGACACCGGAGCGCGTCTCGGGCCGGAAGACCGCACGCGCGTGCTCGAGCGCGCGTCGGGAAACCCCGCGACGCTGACACGGGGCCCGGCGTTGGCGGAGGCGCTCGCTGCCGACGCGGTTCGTTCGGAAGCCTCGTCCGACCGCAGCGAAGAGGCCGAGCGGCGTCGCGCGACACTGCTCTTCGCCGACCTCTCGGGCTTCACCGCTATGTCGGAACGCGAAGATCCCGCCGTCGCCTACGACATCGTGACCGACTGTTTGACGCGCCTGGGGAGCGTCGCCACGCGTTGGGGTGGCACCGTCGAGAAGCACCTCGGCGACTGCGTGCTGGCGCTCTTCGGAGTTCCGCGCGCCATCGAAGATGCGCCGCGCGCAGCGATCAATGCGGCCATCGAGATGCGCCACGTGGCCGAACGCTTCAACGAGGAGCGCGGCATCGATCCGCCGCTCTCGATCCACGTGGGAATCGAAACGGGCCTCGGGATCAGCGCCGACATCAGCGGGCCCCTGATCCGTGAGTTCGCGTTGATGGGCGACACCGTCTCCCTCGCCAACGAGCTCACCGACGCCGCCGGATCCTGGGAGATCCTGATCGGCGAGGAGGCTCACCGCGCGGCGCGCGACCACTTCGCGTGTGAGCCGCGTGCGGCGGTCGAGCGCTCGCGGGGCGGCGCGCCGGCGCCGGCCTTCGAGGTGACGACCCGCGAGGTGCAGCGCTATCGCAGGCGCGCGGTCGGGCGGCGGATCGCCTCCGAGCTGGTGGGCCGCGATCGCGAGCTGGCCGTCGCAGGCGACGCCCTGACCGCGCTCGCGGCCGGGCAGGGCAACGTCCTCGAAGTGGTCGGCGAGGCTGGGCTCGGAAAATCGCGTTTGCTCGAAGAGATCCGCACGGCCGCGCCCGATGGGGTGCGTTGGCTGTGGGCCCGCTCGCTCTCCAACGGCTCGGGGCTCCGCTTCCACCCCTTCGCCGATCTGGTGTTGCAGTGGCTAGGACTCTCTCCCGACGAGGACGAGGCAGTGACCGCGTCCACCCTCGAGCGGCAGCTCGTGGCGCTGGTCGGCGAGGAGGAGGCCAGCGAGCTCGCTCCGTCGTTCCGGCGCATGCTCGGCCTGGCCGCCGAGGACGCGGGTTCCGGCGAGGCGATGAGCAAGGTGATCCTGAGCCACACGACCCGCTGGCTACGGGCGCTGGCGGCCGAACGACCGTCGCTGCTGGTGTTCGAAGATCTCCACTGGGCCGATCTGTCGTCCATCGATCTGCTGGAGCCGCTGCTGCGACTGGCAAGAGAGGAACCGCTGCTCTTCGTGCTGCTGCACCGACCGGGCTACGGCGAGACGTCGGGTCGGGTCGGCGAACACCTGCGCGGCCTGCTGCCCGACGCACCCCATCTGCGGCTGCAGCCCCTCGACCGCGAGGGTTCGCGCGAGCTGGTCCGCAATCTGTTCCGTGGCGCCGACGTGCCTCACAAGCTGCGCAACGACCTGATCGAGCGCGCGGCGGGCAACCCGTTCTTCCTCGAAGAGGCGATTCGCGCGCTGCTCGACGAGGGCGCCCTGGTGCTCGAGGGCGATCAGCTGCTGACCACCGATCGCATTCACGAAGCCGAGATCCCGGGGACGATCCAGGAGGTGGTGCTCGCCCGGATCGATCGCCTCGCGCGCGCGAAGCGCGAGTTCCTGCAGGTCGCCTCGATCATGGGCGTGAACTTCTACCTCCGCGTGGTAGAGGAAGTGCTGGGGAAGGAGGACTCGAGCGCGCTCTGCGCCGAGCTCGTCGACGCCGAGCTCTTGCAGCACGCCGACGCGTTGCCCGGTCTGGAACTCGCCTTCCAGCACCCACTCATCCAGGAAGTCGCCTACGACACGCTGCTCGAAGAGCGCCGTCGCGAACTTCACAGCGAGGTCGGGCACGCGATCGAGGGCACGCTGTCCCCTGCACTCCCGGGCTACCACGCGATGCTGGCCTTCCACTTCGGTCGCGGGGCCGACCCCACCGAGGCCGAGCCCCACCTGTTCGCTGCGGGCGAAGAGGCGGCGCGCTCGGCGGCTTCGAACGAGGCGCTCCAGTTCTTCCGCGAGGCGTCCGCGCTCTACTTCCAGCTGCACGGTGAAGCCGGCGACCGCGAGAAGCGCGCCACCCTCGAAGGTCACCTCGCCGTCGCGCTCTTGAACCGTGGCCAGCTGGGCGAGTCGGTCGACCACTTCGACGCGGCGCTCGCCCTGCGTCGGATCCCCGTCGCGAACTCGGGACCGCGACAGATCTGGCGGGTGCTCACCGACCTGCCGGTCGTGATGTCGCGTCTGTACCTGTCCGGGACGCTGCGGGGTCGGGTCCAGGCCGACGACACCGAGCGGGCCGTCTTCGAGACGATGTTCCGACGGGCGGTGGCCCAATCGACCTCGGACCCGAACCGCTTCGTGGTCGACAGCCTGTCGATGCTGCGTCGGCTGGGATCGCTGGATCCGGGCTCGGTGCCCGACGCCGCGGCGCTCTACGCCGGGGCGATCTCCATCTTCTCCTACGGCGCCGGGCTCTTCGGGGTGGGCGAACGCATCCTGCAGGTGGCCGACGACCTCGCCGAACGCGGTGCCATCGACGAGCGCGAGCTCTACTACCGCTTGCTGCGATTCCTTCACTATTTCTGGTCCGGCGATTGGTCGGAAGAGCACCGCATCCCGAACGAACTCTTGAATCGTGGGCTGGCCGAAGGACGGCTCTGGGAGGTGTCGACCTACCTCGACATCGACACCGACCGGCGGCTGCGCTGTGGGGAGTTCGCGGCCGCCGAAGCCCGACTGAACGATCTGGCCGAGGTCGCCGACAACTTCCAGCACGATCTCGCCTGGTCGGCGGTTCGTGCGCAACGCACCTTCTTGCCCCTCGAGCGGCGCGAACTGGACGTCGCTGCACGCGCGGTGGAGAGCTACTACGAGGAGCACGGCGACATCCCGTTGAACCTCTATGCCTTGGGCGAACGCGCGAAGATCGAGATCCTGCAGGAGCGTTGGCCCGATGCCGAGCGCACCCTCCAGCGCTGTCGCGAACTCCGCAAGGCGGGGGGCCGGATCGCGGCCTTCCACGGCATCACCCACGCGCGGTCCGCGCTGCTCTTCGACGTGACCCGCGCCGAGCGCGCGCGGGACGCCGGCGATTCTCGCGAGGCCGCGCAGGCCCTGCGCCGCGCGAAGAGCAGCGCGCGCGCCGCGATCGCGACGTCGCGGGGCATCGCGTCGCGGCGGCCCGAGGTCTACCGCCTGGCCGGGCGACTCGCCTGGTTGCAGCGCAGTCCGCGCAACGCCGCGAAGTGGTGGGCCCGCTCGCGCGAGGCTGCCGAAGCGATGGGGGCGCGTCCCGAGCTCGGACGTCTCTTCGCCGAGGTGGCGGTGCGCACCGGCGCGTCGGGAGCGTCGGTCTTCTCCGATCATTCGGCCGATGACTGCGCCCGCGAGGCGCGTGCGCTCTTCCAGGAGATGGGACTCGAGAGCGATCTCGCCCGTCTCGCCGACGGAGTGTCGCCCTGATCCCTGCCACCCTTGCGCCGCTCGGGGCCACGCTGTTCTCTTCGGTGCTCTTCCTCGGAGCGTTTCGAGGCGGGCTGTGGAGCGCCCTGGCCTGGGTCGCCCTGGTGCCGCTCTTGTGGGCGGTGCGCCGGGTGACGCTCCCCACGGCCCTGGGGTTGGCTGCGCTCTGGGGCGTGCTGTCGGGCTACGCCATCGCCGAGCCGTTCCCGCCCTCGATTTCCGAGTATTTCGAGCAGCCGGTCTGGGTGGGCTGGGCCTTCGCCGTGGGTCTCTTCGCCGTGATGGCGTCGCCCTACTACATGCTCTTCGTCGCACTCGACCGGGGCCTAGCCGCCGGGCGCGGGCGCGCATGGCACCCGATCGTCGTGGCCTGCGCCTGGATCGCGGTCGAGTGGCTGCGCGGTCGCCTCTTCACCGAGACGATCTTCTTCATCGGGAATCCGTGGGGGCAGCTCGGCGCGTCCCAGCTAGCGGCGTTGCCGCTCGTGCAGATCGCGGCGTGGACGGGCCTCTACGGTCCGAGTTTCCTGGTCGCGCTCGTCAACGCGGTGATCGCGGACGCGCTCGAGGCGCGGGAGCACGGGGGCGCGTACGCGCCCGAACATGGGGGCTGGCAGGCGCGCGACGCCGGGGCGCGGTTCGCGCTGGTAGCGGTGCCGATCGTCGCCTCGCTCGCCTACGGCTGGAGCGTGGTGCCCCCCTTCGACCCCGAGCCGCCCGGCGCCGTGCGCGTGGCCGCCGTGCAGCCGAACCTCGAACTCGGGGTGCGCTGGAAGCGCGAGTACTACGGCCGCAACCTCGAACGGCATCTACGCCAGAGCGTCGAAGTCGCGCGCGAGACCCGGCCGCCCGTGATCTTCTGGCCCGAGGGTTCGTTCACCTTCTTCCTCGAGGACGAGCCCGCCTATCGCCGCACGATCGCGCGCACCCTGGCCGTGCTCGACGCCGAACTCGTGGCCGGGGGCCCGGCGAAGGAGGTCGAGGGGGAGGGCGCCACCCTGCGCAATCGGGTGTTCGTGCTCGATCCGCGCGGCACGATCCGCGGGCGCTACGACAAGGAGCATCTCGTCCCCTTTTCTGAGTACGTGCCCGGGCGCGCCCCCGACCCGATGCGCCGCGACTTCGGTCAGGCCCGCGCGTTCGTCCACGGCACGCGCACGGCGCCCCTCCAAACCCGCGCCGGCCGGATCGGGGTGCTCATCTGCAACGAGGCGCTGCTCTCGGAGGTCGCGGCGGAACGCGTACGCGCCGGTGCCCAGCTCCTCGCGAACCCGTCGAACGACAGCTGGGTGGCCGAAGAGGACTTCGCGCGGCGGATGCTCGAACACGTCGCCTTCCGCTCGATCGAGCTGCGTCGCTGGCAGGTACGCGCCTCGACCGAAGGTCCCTCTGCCGTGATCGACCCCTTCGGCCGCGTCACCGCCGCCACCCCTCACGGCGAAGCCGGCACCCTGCTCGCCGCCGTCGTCCCGCGCGACGACCTGACGGGCTACGCCCGCTTCGGGGATTGGTTTCCCGCACTCTGCGTCGCGATCGTGGGCGTCGCCGCCGTCGCCCTGCGGCGACGGGCGAGGGACTAGCTCCGGCTCCAGCAAGCGCGCCCGAGCTGGCCGGGCAGCAGCTGCTCCTCGGTGTGGGCCACGCGCTCGATGGCCGTCGGCGCGCGCTCGTCGGCTCCCCGCGCGTAGCGCGCCTCGAGGGATCCGCCGTTCTCGAGCAGCTCCGCCACGGTGTCGACGGTGGCACGCAAGAGGGCGGGCGAGAAGAGTTGGGCGAACGAAAACAGGCGGTTCGTGTCCGGCAGCCAGGACAGAGTCCAGCGACTCGCGGCACCCACGGTATCCGGGTCGAGGTTCTCGACGCGGTGCCACCACCAGGGCGGACTCACCAGCACGTCGCCGGGCTCGAGCACGACCTCTTCCCGCGGACAGCTGGCGAAGAGGTCGGTGTGGCTGCTTGGAATGTCGGGATGGTCGAGGATCGAGGCGACATAGGCGGCGTCGCGCGTGACCCACGGATACATCGCGTAGCTGTAGGCCGGGTCGACGAAGGTCCAGCGCTTGCGCCCGTGCAGCATCGTGAACAGGTTCAGGTTGTTCGCGCAGTGGAAGCTGAGGCCCGAACCCGAGCGCGCGCCGAGGAAGAGCTGGAGCGCGTAGGGGCGTCCGCCGGTCCACGCCCGGTAGCGATCGACGTCGAGCTGGCGGACGAGCTCGGGATGTCGCAGCAGCAGCTGCTCGCTGTTTGCGACGTAGCGCGCATCGCCGGCCCCGAGTCGTCCCAGCGCCTCCCACGCGAAGTGATCCCGATCCCGAACCCAGACGGGGGTCCGCGGGAAGGCTTCGCGGAGGGCCGCCAGACTCCAATCGCGCGCGAGAGGGGCGCCGCCTCGGATCACCCACGGGCGGGGATGCTGGCGCAGGCTCGGGCCCAGGGTCGCGGCGGCCGCGAGGTCGAGTTCGGGGACGGGGGTGGCGCGGGCGGGTGCACGCGGGAGCTCGCGTCGCGCGCGCGCGAGGTAGCCGCGTGCCCAGGGGCGATGGACATCGTTGCGTCCGCGCAGGAACCGCAGCAGGACGAGCAGGCGAAAGGCGAGAGCGGTGCGCCGGCTCGGCAGGAAGTGCCGGTCGACCTCGCCGACGCTCGACAGCGACCGCCGCAGCACCGCAGCGGCTCCGAAGCCGCCGCGCGCGGCCCCGTAGGCCCAGGAGGCCGATGCGAGGGTCCAGGCGAAGCAACGCGCGAGCCCCGGCCTCACGAGCGCCTCGCTCGACTGGAGGTCAGCGGGACCGGCGCCCGTAGCGCGCCGCGATCCACAGCGCGGTTCCGAAGATCAGCGCCGCCGAGGGCTCGGGAATCGCCGGGATCGTGAGCGATGCGCCCATCACCGTCGGCATCAGGTCGTTGCCCAGGGCATCGGAGAGCAGGGCCTGATCGAAGCTGAGCGCCGTGGTGCCCGCCGCGATCGCCTGGAAGGTGAGGGTCGCGAGGACGACGGTGTCGCCCTGGGCTGCGTCCAGGGCCGCGGGCGCCAGGAACGAGACCTCGAAGATGTCCAGCACGCCGCCCGCCGCGTTCTGGGAGAAGAACGTGGTCGGAGGCATGCCGTTCGGGTCACCGAGCTCACCGCCGGGTACCGCGTCGATGAACTGGATCAGACCCGCATCGAAGGCGATGTCGAAGTCGTAGGCGCCCACGGAAGGGGCGACACCGTTGCCGAGGCCGGCCGCGACGATGTCCACCGTGAAGAGATCGCTGATCGCCGGGTCGGTCGCCGGTGTGGCGAAGGCGAGCGTCGCCGCGCCCGCCGAGGCGCCCGTCAGGGAGAGGGCCAGGGTCAGCGCTGCAAGGATTCCGCGTTTCATCATTCGCTCCCGTCTCATCGGAGGGCTCCGGCGCGCGCCTGGCGCGCTCGGCGTCGGAAGTAGGGGATGGCCACCAGCAGCAGCTCGATGCCCAGCAGGCCGCAGCCCGACTTGTTCTGACAGTTCGGGCGGTCGCACGAGAGCGTGCAGATCCGGGCGTCGAAGACGTTGATCGAGCCGTCGCCGTTGGCGTCGCGCGGATCGCCTGGGCCCGTGGACGTCTGGCCGAAGGCCTGGGTGATCAGCTGGATGTCCATCGAGTCGATGAACTCGTTGCCGTCGACATCGCAGACCATCGGCGGGGCGGCGGCCCGGCAGTCCGACGGGCAGCTGTCGCCGTCGTCTAGGTTGCCGTCGTCGCAGGCCTCGTTGGCCTCGAGAACGCCGTTGCCGCAGGTCGAGAAGTCGCAGGCGTCGCCCAGGTCGTCCTGGTCGACGTCGGTCTGCTGCACGTTCGGCTCGAAGACGCAGTTGTCGAAGGCGTCGCTCACGCCGTCGCCGTCGATGTCGCCGCTCGCGACGAGGATCCGGTCGTCCCGACAGGTGATCGTCGCGTCGATGCACGGGGTCTCGCCGCCGCAACCCGGGCAGTCGGCGTCGGTCACGCAGGAGCCGAGCTGACGCGCGCACACGCCCATGTCGGCACCGGGCGCGATGTCGCAGATCTCGTCGCCGCCGCAGTCCTGGCTCGACATGGCGCCAGCGGGGCTGCCGCAGACCGTGGCCGTCTGCTGGAAGCAGAGGCCTTCGCCGAGGAACGCGGTGTCGCCGCCGCTGCCGGCCAGCGGGTCTCCCTGGCTGTCGCCCGTCTCGACGGTGCCGCCGATCTCGACTTCGCCCGAGCGGCCGAAGCAGAGCGCCACCAGGAGCTCGCCACTGACCCCGTTCGCGTTGAGGTCGCCACCGGGGAGCGGCACGCCGTCGAAGAATCCGCAGCTGCCGTCGGCGATCGTGGGTTCGACGCCCTGCGAGCACTCCTGGGTGAGGGCGCGGATCTGCGCCTCGTCGACGCGGAAGGTCTCGCGCGGGTCACAGGCCTCTTCGACGCACGGCGTGATTGCGAGCTCGCAGCTCACGAGCCGGTCGTTCGCCGTGTCGTAGGCCGAGAGGACGTCGTCGCAGCAGTCGCCGTCGCCGTTCAAGTCGCAGCCGCAGGTGTTCACGATGCCCGAGTCGAGACAGAAGTCGCGCTCGCTGCAGCCCGAGAGCAGCAGACCCTCTTCGAAGTCGCAGCAATCGCCGTCGCCGTCGAGATCGCAGCCACAGCCCAGGTTCTGGGCCTCTTCGCAGAAGAGGGTCTCGGCGCAGAGACTGATCTCGCGGGTGGCGATCCCGATCAGCGCGCCTTCGCGGCAGGTCTCGCCGGTCTGGCAGTCGGCGGCAGCGGCGCAGGTCTCGCCGAACGCCCGACACGCGCCGGCGTCGCAGAATTCGCCGGCGCCGCAGTCGTCGTCGACGGTGCAGGCCGCGCCGGGCGCGCCGACGCAGACGCCCGAGAACGGGCCGATCTCGCAGAACTGAGCGCCGATGCCCGGCTCGAGCAGGGTGCCCGTGCTCGCGTCGTAGGCCTGGGCGTAGCGGTCGGCCATGTCGCCGTCGCCGTTCGCATCCACGCCCTGCTCGCTCTCGAGGGTGGTGAAGGACACGATCGGTCCAGACACGCCGCAGATCTCGTCCGAGGTCTGCGCCGCGCCGGCACCGTCCGTCACCGGGGTCCAGCCGCCGGCCGTCACGTCCCAGACCGAGACCACGTCTCCGCCGGCAACGCCGTCGTCGACGCGGGCGGCCAGGTGGGTCTCGGAGAGCTTCACCTCGCTCGCGTCCTCACCGAGGTTCTGGACGCTGCCGCGGTTGGTGTAGAAGCAGACGTTCACGTCGTCGGTGTCGGTGTCGCCGTTGCCGTCGACGGGCGCGATGCGGTCGGCGTCCTCATCGCAGAGGAAGGCCGCGTTTCCGGCCGCAACGCTGGCCTGGCTCGCGGGGCCGAGCTGAGTGGGCGCGCCCGGGCTCCGGGCGTCGAAGACGTGGAGCAGGATGTCGTCGAGATCGCCGTCCTGGAGCAGGTCGCCGGTCAGACCGCCGATGCCCGGCAGCCGCGTGCGAATGCCGTGGATGTACGTGTCGATGCGCTCGTTGCCGTCGAAAGCGACGAGCGGGGCGATCGTGGCCAGGCCTGCGTGGAGGCCCCGGGTGGAGATCCCCGGAGCATCGATCTCGTTGGGCTCGACCGACTGGAGCACGCCGTCCTGATCGATCGCGGTGAAGTGGGTGATGCCCGTGGTGAGATCGACTTGCAGGCTCTGGGGCTCGATCAGGACCGTGCCCTCGATGGGGTCGAAGACCAGTTCCGAGACCATCGCGACGTAGCGGCCGTCGGGCGAGATCCGCGGCGGCTCGCCGACGCTGAGGACGGCCGGCACCGAGGCGCCGTAGGTGTTCGTGAGGGCGACGGCCGCCGCCGGCACGAACTGCAACCGCTCGGCGTCGGCGTGGTAGACGTACACGTCGCTCGAACCGCCCGTGTCCTCGGGCAGGAGGTTCGCGGTCGTGGTGAACGCCACGCGCTTCCCGTCGGCCGAGATGGAGGGGTCCGAGGAAAAGCCCGTCGCGGCGCCGGGGCTGGCCCATTCGGCCTGGCCCGTCTCGCGATCCAGGATGTAGACGTCGGTGCCGCCGCCGTAGCCGTCCCCGTCGACGTCGTTCTCGTCGATGTTCCGGTTCGTGGCGAAGGCGAGATAGCGACCGTCTTCGGAGAGCGACGGGCGCTCGTTGAAGATGTCGTCGCCGAAGAAGCCCGGGTCGCCCTCCGAGCCGGGCAGTACGAGTTCGACGGTGTCGGTCGCGACGTCGTAGGTGCAGATGGAGGCCGGCGGCTCGCCTTCCTGGGGAGAGACCTCCCAGGCGGCCGTCGAGCCGTCGTTGCTGATCACCGGGTACTCGGCGTCGGAGCTGCTGCCAGCGGCGCAAGGCGGCCGCGAGATCCAGGTCGTGGTGCCGTTCTGACGATCGCGCAAATAGACGTGGGTGACGAAACTGCCGGGCGCGCCGAAGTTGCTCGCGCGGCTGGGGAAGACCACGAAGCGGCCGTCGTCGGAGACGTCCGCTCCCGGCGTGAAGCGCTCACCCGACCCTTCGTCGCCGAGGTCGCCATTCGTCGCGACGCTGATCAGCTCGGTCAGGATCTCGCCGGGCTCGTCGTAGAGCCCGTCCTCGTCGGGGTCGCGGTCGATCAGGTAGACGTCGCGCTCGTCGTTCGTGTCGGCGGGCACGGTGACGATGTCGACGGCCGTGGTGTCGTAGGCCACGAAGCGGCCGTCGCTGCTCATCGCCGCGCGCTCCCGGCTGAACTCGGTGAACGAGAAGCTCGAGAACTCGACGGGAACGTTTCCGTCCGCGTCGCTGCTGGACGGCGTCGAGACCCGCTCGCCTTCGTCGGCTTCGGAGACCCGGTAGAAGACCTGGCCGTCCGAGATCGCGAGGGAGAGGCCGTCGATCACCGGGCCGGCGTCGGCCGTGGTGAGCGGGTTCAGCGGCGCGTTCGGGGTCGCGTCGTCGGCGGAGCGCTGGTAGACCCGCAGGAAGTTGTCTTCGACCCGGTTGTTGCTGTTGAGGTCGTTGCCGAAGTCGGTCGGCTCGGACTGCAGGAAGGCGAGGATGTCGTCTTCGACGCCCACCGCCGTGAAGCGGTAGGGCGGCTGGATCACCTGGGTGGCCGCCACACCGACCGCCGTCGCCTGGATGCCGATCTGCTGCTCGGTGCCGGTCTCGCGGTTGACCATGGTCATCGCGATGTCGGTGACGTCCCCGTCGGCGTTGAAGTCGGCGTCGGTGGGTGAGCCCTCGGCCGCTTCGAAGGCCTCGACCCGCGGCAGGGCGAGGATGTCGTCGCTCTGCTGGATGAACAGCGACTCGAGGGGCACGAGATTGCCGGCCGTCGCGACGTAGGTGTCGTCGAGGGTGGGGCCGCAGCCCTCGCCCGCGAAGCGCGTCGAGAAGTCGAAGAGCGACGGGCCGCACTCGCTCCCGCTCGGGCAGTCGCTGTCTGCGTTGCAGGCTACGTCGGCCAGCGGGGCCGGCAGCTGGGAGAGCGGGACGGGCCGCTCGCCGAGGTTCGGCGCCTGGTGGCACACGCTCGGGTCGCAGCTGAAGCCCTCACCGCACTCTTCGTCCAGGTTGCAGGGCTCGCCGGCGAAGGGGCTGCCGGCGGCACACGCGGCGAACGTCTCTCCGCGGCGGTTGATGCGGGTGATCGAGAACGGCGCGTCGACCGAGCCGTAGAGCACGACCGAACCCCCGCCCTCTTCGGCGAAGGGCGACAGGATCGGCGGCAGGAAATGGCCTTGAGGCGAGAGCGCCGAGCTGAAGCTCTGGCCGGGAACGCGAATCGCGTCCGCACTTCCGGTGAAGGCGGAGATCTCGCTCGACAGGTTCACCAGTCGCGGCACCGGCGTGCCGTCGTCGAGGCGCACCAGCACGCCGGCCCAGTTCACGGGCACCAGCAGGTTGCCCGCTGTGTCGATCGTGAAGCGCGCGTCGGGGCGGATCCCGTCGCAGGGCGAGCCCGGCTCGGGCGTACACATCGCCTCGTAGTTGTTGTAGACGGGCAGCGCCGTGAAGGACGGGAACGTGCCCTGGATCTGCGCCGGGTCGGTCTCGCAGGTGTCGTTGACGTCGTAGAGCTCGTCGACGCAGGCGACGAGGTCGCTGCCCACCACGGTGTCGGCGCAGCGATTGCTCGCGAGCTCACACGGCAGGTCGCCCGCCGGGTCGCGCGGCTGGATCGCGATCTTGACGGTGCCGGCCAGGGTCGAGCCCGCAGGTGCGCTCGGGCCGGCCAGGGCGTTGGTATCCGGGAAGGGGAAGATCAGGGTTCCCGAATCCGGGATCACGAGGTCTGCCGCCTGGCAGATGGCCTGGCGGGTGGCGGTCGGATCGCCGGCGCCGAGCACCGGCAGCTCGGCCTGGCAGGCGTTGGCCTGGGCGCTGCCCGCGAAGCCGGCGCACGCGACGGGCCCGTCCTGGAGCACCAGCGCATTCGCCGGCCCGTTCGGCGGCGTGAAGATCAAGACGACCTGGTAGTCGTCGTCGGGGCCCACGTTCGTGCCGAGGTCGATCAGGCCGGCGCCGGCCGACGACTCGCAGCCGGTCAGGTCCAGGCTCAGGGTGACCGGGTCGCCGGGGGCGGCGAAGGGTCGGTCGAGGCTACTCAGGCTCGCCCGGAAGGTGTTCTCGGTCCCGGGGACGAAGTTGCAGCTCGCGTCGGCCGGGCGCGCCGTGGACGCGCAGATCGCCAGGGCAATGGCGCCCAGGACGAGGCCGAAGCGAGACGAACGAAAGGGATCCGGAGAGGGCATGCGACCTCCAGCGCAGCAGGGGGACAGGACTCGGACGAGGTCGGAACAGGAGCGCGGTGGCGCCCCCACGTTGTAGCTCCCTGGATCGCCCGGGGTCAATCGAATCCCCTGATTCTCCAGGGATTTCCGCCCGAGTCGAGGGCGTCCCCGTCGTGTCTCCGTCGTCTGGGAGTGGGTCGTCGCCGGGCGGTTCCCGTTACCCGCACCGGGCCGGCTGGCCCCGGCGCGGACGTGCACCGGGCGGCCCAGGGGTGCGCTCCGCGACCGGGGGCGTGACCCGGCCGGAGCCGGCCGCATCGAGGAAGCCGGATCCGGGCCCGCAAATGCGGGCCCAGAAACGAAAGGGGGTGCTGTGTACCGGAACCGCCCGCGGATCGGGGCTCTAGGGACCTGTGCTGCCGGGTTCGTCGCCTGGCTCGGGGCGTCGTGTCTCGGGGGCGCGGCCCGCGCCGACGAACCGCTCTGGCACGAGCATCCCCATCACCTGTCCCTGCTGGTCGCGGGCTCGGACGACGCCGAGGAGACGGCCCTCACCCTGGGCGTCGACTACGAATACCGGCTGAATGCGTTGCTCGGGCTGGGGGTGGTGGCCGAGTACGCCTTCGAGGAGATCGATGCGGTGACGGTCCTGGCGGTCGCCGACCTGCATCTCTGGCGGGGTCTCATCGTCCAGACGGGGCCCGGCATCGAGATCGTGGACGGTCCGGCGGGTGGTTCGGACGACCTCGAGATCGCCTACCGCGTCGGGGTGCTCTACGAACTCGAGGTCGGACACTTCACGGTGTCTCCCCAGCTCCACTACGACTTCACCAGCGGGGAGAACTCGTTCGTATTCGGTGGCGCGGTCGGCGTCGGGTTCTGAGCCCGCCCGCGCGTTTCGTGAGGGCTAGCGGCGTGCGCTGTCGGCCTCGGCCACGCGCTCGCCGTCCGGCGCGCCGTGGCAGCGCCCCAACAGCTCGAAGACCGGGCGCGCCACCCGGGCGTCCGCGAGGACACTGATGTGGGTCGCGGGAAAGCCCCGGACGCGTTCGGCTTCGAGCTGGGCCTCGAGGCGGAGCTGGCTGGCGATCTCGACCACGCCGTCGCTGCTCTCCCGCGGCTGGAACGCGAACAAGAGGAAGTAGGGAATCGCGTCGGGGAGCGGACGGGCATAGAGCCCTTCCAGGAAGGCGCTGCCGGGATCGACATCGCGCCACGAGGGCACGACCGCGGGCGCCACCTCGACGCCCATCGCCGCGCTCGCGACACCGCCGAAGGGCGACGCGATGCTCACGAAACCGCGCACGGGAACCCCCCGCCCGACCAGCGAATCGATCGCCTTCCGCGACACCAGGCCACCCATCGAGTGGGCCACCAGACACACCCGCGAGAAGCCGACCCGTCCGTGGACCTCGTGGAGCGCCCGGGTCAGCCCCTGGGCAATCGCATCGAGAGGGAGGGCGCTCGGGTACTGGAAGACCCAGGGTTGGAAGCGCTCCCGGTCGAGCTGCTCGATCAAGCCCGCGAGGTCGCGCGCGGTGCCGCCCATGCCGTGCACGAAGACGACCGGGGTGCGCGCCGGGTCGATCGGTTCGAGCACGAAGAGCCCGACCGCGTGGCGTTGCAGGGCGTGCAGCGGTCGCCAGAGCCCGATGGTCGCTTCGGCGCGCGCGAAGCGCGGGTGGTCGAGCGAGCTGAGTTCACCGGCGACGAAGGAGCGCCCTTCGCGGAGCTGGATGTGTTGGGGATTCGCCGACGAGGGCTCCTCGAGGGTGAGTTCGATCCCCGGAATCCAGTCCTCGGCATCGAGGCGATAGGGCGAAGCGTGCAGCACGAAGCGCTCGTCGGGATCGACGTCGAGCCCAGCGTCGCGATCCTCGACGGCGCCCAGGTAGTACTCGCCCGGCGGCAGGGTGAATTCGAAGTAGCCCGGCTCGGAGAGGGTGACGTGGGCCACCACGACGAGTGGCGCGTTCCAATCCCGGCCGCGGGTGGCGACGGCGACGAGGATCGGGTCGCCCTGCCAATCGGGCACCGTCGCGGTTCCCGACAATACGCCGAAGCGCGACAGGGCTTCGAGGTCCGAGCCGAGTCGCACGAAGCGACAGCCCCCTGCCGTCAGCGCGACGAGGACGAGGAGTGCCAGCAGGGCACACGGCCCGCGTCGCCACCGGTACGCGCGCGGAGGAGCGGCGCTCGCGTCACGGTTGGTTCGCACGGTGTTGGCTCCTCGCAAGGCTCGCGTCGGGGTTGCTGCGTCCCGGGGTGACGATCTCAGGCGGATCGCCTCGTGTCCAGCATTCCAGACTGCGGAGGGCCTCGGCACCGCCCGCGCGAAGTCGACACGCGGCTGGATCGCCCGGGCGCCGTTGGGGGCCGAGCGGCGCTTCTCGTCGATCGAGCCTGCAGGCCGCGTGCTAGCCTCGCCAACCACCCGATGGCCCCGATTCTCTACCTCGTTTTCTTCCTCTCGGGTGCCGCTGCTCTCCTCTTCGAGACGCTGTGGTTTCACCAGGCGTCGCTGGCCTTCGGGAGCAGCGTCTGGGCGTCGAGTCTGGTGCTGTCGAGCTTCATGTGCGGGCTCGCGCTCGGGAACCTCCTGGCCGGGCGATTCGCCACGCGCCTGCGCCAGCCCGTGGTCGCCTATGCGGTCCTCGAGGGCGTGATCGCCCTGACCGGATTCGCGCTCGTGCTCGGACTGCCGACGGTGGGCAAGGCGTTGGCGCCAGTCTTGGGAGCACTCGAGGCGGCGCCCTGGGCCCAGAACCTCAGCCGCCTCGGGTTCGGGTTCGTTCTCCTGCTGGTTCCCGCCACGGCGATGGGCGCCACCCTGCCTTTGCTGGTGGGGGTCCTCGAGGCCCGCGACGCGAACTTCGGCGCCGTGCTGGGCCGACTCTATGGCTGGAACACCTGGGGCGCGGTCTGCGGTGCCTTGGCCGCCGAGCTCTTCCTGGTCGCCTGGCTCGGGGTGCGGTTCAGCGCCGTGGTCGCGGCGAGCGCGAATCTCCTGGCCGCGGTCGGCGCAGCCTGGGTCGCTCGCCAGCCGGGTGCCGCCGTGCCTGCCGAGACGGCGTCCCAACCAACGGCGACCGGGGCCCGCGTCTGGCCCCTGTGTCTGGCCGCCTTTGGCGCGGGTCTGGTGCTGCTGGCGCTGGAAGTCGTGTGGTTTCGCTTCCTCACCCTGTTCGTCGCAGGCACGTCCCTCGCGTTCGCCGCGATGCTGGCGTCGGTGCTCGCGGGCATCGCCAGTGGCGGGCTGCTGGCCGGCGCCTGGCTGGGGCGTCGTCCCGACGCCCACCGCCACGTGTCCCTGTTGGCGTGGGGCGCGGGCGCCTGGGTCGGCCTCGGTTATCTGATCTTTCCCCTGGTGAGTGCGCCCTTCGCCGAGGGCATCGTCCACGGTTGGTTGGCGGTTCTCTGGCTCACCGCAGCGCTGAGCTTTCCGGTGGCGGCCGCGTCGGGAGCGCTCTTCGCGATGCTCGGCGCGAAGCTGCGGGTGGTGTCGCCGTCAGCGCCGCGCGCGGCCGGGTGGCTGACCTTCTGGAACACCGCCGGCGCCGGCCTCGGTTCGCTTCTGGGCGGTTTCGTGCTGCTGCCCGGCCTCGGCATCGAGCCCGCGCTGTTCGTGCTGGCGTTGGCCTACGGCGGGGTGGCGCTCGCCTGTGTGTTCGGTGCGACGGAGGCGCCGCGCCTGTCGCGCCTGGCCGCCGTCGGCGCCGTCGTTTGGCTCGGCGCCGCGCTCGTCTTTCCCCACGGCGTTCTCCGCGACCACCACTTGCAGCGCTCGGTCGCGCGCGTCGCAGCGGGCGACGCCTACGAAGTGGTCGCCGTGCGCGAGGGGCGCACCGAGACCGCGGTCTGGCTGCGTCACTTCCTGGAAGGGGAGCCCTACGCCGACACCCTGGTCACGAACAACTATTCGATGTCGGGGACCAACTGGGGTGGGCAGCGCTACATGAAGCTGTTCACCTGGTGGCCGGTCGCGCTTCACCCCGACATGCGCGACGCCCTCTTGATCAGCTACGGCGTCGGCTCGACCGCCGAGTCGCTGATCGATACGCGCGCCCTCGAGCGGATCGACGTCGTCGACATTTCCGAGGACATCCTGGAGCTCTCGGATCTGCGCTTTCCCGATCCCGCGAAACACCCGCTGCGGGATCCTCGCGTCGAAGTGCACATCGAGGACGGTCGCTACTTCCTCGAGACGACGGACCGCCGCTTCGACCTGATCACCGGCGAGCCGCCGCCGCCGAAGATGGCCGGCGTCGTCAACCTCTACACCCGGGAGTACTTCGCCCTGGTGCGCAGTCGCCTGCGACCCGGAGGCATCAACACCTACTGGCTCCCCGTCCACAGCTTGGGCGCCGAGGACGCGAAGGCGATCGTGCGCGCCTACTGCGAGGCCTTCCCCGACTGCAGTCTGTGGGGCGGCCATGGATTCAGCTGGATGCTCATCGGTTCGCACGATGGTCTCCCGCCGGCTACGGAAGCCGCCTTCGCGCGCCAATGGCAAGACCCGGTGGTCGGTCCCGAGCTGCGGCATCACGGCATCGAGCGCCCGGAGCAAATGGGCGCCCTGTTCCTTGCCGATGCGGATCAGCTCCTCGACTGGACGCGCGACACACCGCCCCTCACCGACGACCACCCGAAGCGGCTCTCGGACGAAGCGGCGCCCTGGCCGGTCGACCCGCTCTTCGACGCCTGGATCGAGGCGAGCGGAGCGCGCGAGCGCTTCGCCCAGAGTCCCTTCATCGAAGCGGTGTGGCCTGCGGCGCTACGCGAGCGAACCCTCGGCTACTTCGCCGTCCAGGACCAGTTCAACGAACGCGCCGGCGGGCGTCTGCCCACCCTCGACACCCCCGCGCGCCTGCAGCGTCTGGAGGGCCTGCTCGCGACGACCGACGTGGAAGTGCCGGTCTACTGGATCCTCGGTACGACCGTCCAGGAAGTCGCGACCTACGCGCGGCGTGCGGCACGCGGGCGTCGGGCAGACCCGCGACGCCAGGCGCTCCACGACACCGCGCGGGCCTACGCGGCGCGCGACTACCTGGGCGCGGCGCTCGCGCTCTCGCGCGCACAACGTCAGCAACCGCGAAACCCGGCCCTCGTCTATCTCCGCGTGCACGCTCTGCTTCGCGCCGGCCAGGCTGACGCCGCCCGCGACGTCGCCCAGCAAGCCGCCGCGTGGCTGCCGTCGCGCGACGCGGATCGCCGCGTCTGGAGCTGGTTCGGCGAGCGCTTCGGGTTCGACGCGCCCTTCGATGCGAGCGAGACCGGCCAGCCCTAGTAGGCGCGCCAGCGTTGCTTGATGTGGGCCTGGCGCACGGCCACCTCGGCGCGGCGCGCCTCCACCGTGACCACCGGCGTGTCGTCGGGCAGCTGGTCACTCACCCGATCCACCGGCCCAAGGTGGGTGGTGATCGTCGGCAGGTCCGCCGGATCCGGATCGTCGCGATAGACCAGCCGCAGGGTGTGGAAGCCCTTCGGGAGCCCGGTGGTCGCGACCCACCCCGGAACGCCCGGGTCGCGGTGGGACACGACGTAGTAGCGCGCACCGTCCGACGCCGGCGGCAGCTGCTGACCGGTCCGACTGCTCGTGTAGTTCTGCTGATCGGGGCCTTCCATCCAGAAGTTGTTCAGCTGGAACCCGATGTAGTGGGGCTCCTTCGGAGTTTCGACCCGGATCACCAGCGCCTGGTCGGGCGCGAGCTCGAAGACGCCGCTCGCGTAGAGTTGCTTCGAGCCGGCGGCACCGCCGGCAGTGAAGGGCGGACGAGCTTCGTTCATGCCGTTGACCGGGAGGTTGCGCACGCCGTCGCCGTTCGCGTCGCGGCGCACCTCGAGCGGGAACTCCTGGAGCAGACTCCAGAACCGGATGTGGTTCGGCACATGCACCGCGAGGCGCTCGAGGATTTCGGCCATCTGTTCGGGGGTGATCGGCGGTCGGCTCGCCCCGACGGAGTCGAGCCGTTCGATCTCGAGCTCGAGGGGTCGTTCGTGCTCCCAATCCGAGAAGATCTCGCGCACGGCGACGTACTTCGCGTCGCGCACGGCGCTCGTCTGGTTGGCCGCGCAAGCGAGCTGCTTACGCGACGGGAGGAAGAGTCCGTCGTAGCCCTTCGGGCGTTTCGGTCCGATGCGGATCTCGAACTCGCCGGAGGCGTCGGGCTCGATCTCGAAGCTGTTGACGAAGCCGAGGGTCTGGCTCGCGCACTGGCCCATCTCGGCGAGCTCCCCCGTGTTGCCCGGGATGTCGGTGATGGTCTGGAAAGTGACGAGCCGCGGGGCCTTCGGTCCGCTCGCGTGGCGTTCCGAGCTGCGCCACTCCCGGGTGTCGGCGACCCGGCCGCGGATGCGATAGCTCCCGGTCCCGTCGATCGGGGCCTTCAGATACATCGCGTCCGGGTTCTCGCCGGTGTGCTTGCGCAGCATGTCGACCGAGCGGTGGAACTCGGGGAAGCGCGGGTCGAGGCGCAGTTCCGCCTCGGCCATGCGCACCACGTGTCCCAGCAGATAGCGGTAGCCCTCGGCCAGGTTCCGATCGCTGGGCTCGGGCGGGAAGTCCTCCCGGTTCTCGAGCCGGTCGCGGGCTTCGGCGAGTCCCGCGTGGAACGACTGCCACGCCCGGTCGAGTCGCACGCTCGCCGACTCCTCGGCCAGCGCCATCCCGGGCAGCACGGTGCAGCCGCCGAGGATCAAACCGATCCACACTCCTCCGAAATCGTGGCCTCGCATCGCGCACCTCCTTCGCTGGACAGGCCGCGCGGTCCGGCACCCATGGCTGCTTCCGCCCGGCCTGCTTCCGTCAGACTGGCCGCCGCAGGGTAGTCCGGGCTGCGCCCGGGGGCGCGCGGGGACGCTTGCCCCGGTCGTGGGGCAGGGCGCCCCTGGCGACGTCACGGGGGGCGCGCTCGCGCGCAGGCGCGTTGGCATCGGTCGTGCACAAGAAGAGGAGGAAACCCACTGGAGGATTCCCCATGGAAACGCGCGAACGTCTCGTCAGCGAGATCATGAAGCACGACGTCGTGACCCTCGCGCCCGAGGAGACCCTCGATCTCTCCGACGACGTGATGAGCCTCGGTCGCATCCGCCACATGCCCGTCGTCGAGAACGAGAAGCTGGTGGGCATCGTCTCTCGCAGCGACCTCCTGGGTGCGTCGCTCACCCAGGCCTTCGACTTCACGCCCGAGCGGCGCCGCGCGTTCCTGCGCTGCATCGCCGTGCGCGACGTGATGACGAAGGATGTCGTGGCGGCGGGGCCCACGACCACCCTCGAGGAGGCCGCGCGCATCTTCCGCAAGCGCCAGATCAGCGGTCTCCCCATCGTCGACTCCGACGGCACCCTGCGCGGCATCCTGACCCAGAGCGATCTGCTCGACGCCGCCTACCTCGACCCGAAGCACACCGACGCGCCCGCGGACGGCGCCGGTGAGTCGGCCTTCTCTTCCTGGATCACGGGCGAAGTGCGCGACCTCGAGCGGCTGCGCGACGAGCTCCGGGTGCAGATCCATTTGGGCAAGGCCGAGGTGCGTGCGCGCTGGACGGCGCTCGAGCGGGGGCTCGAAGCCCTGGAGATGCGTTCGCGGCGGGCGGCCGATTCCGCGCGCGAGCCGTTGAAGGAGCTCGAGGCCGACGCGAAGAAGCTGGTGTCGGATCTGCGGGAGGGCTTCAAGCGCATCCGAGACGCGCTCTAGCGCGGAGTGACGCCGGGCTAGGCGCGGGCGCCGGACCGCGGGCCCCGCGAACGCGGCGCGCGCTTGCGCTTCGGCGAATCCTGATAGCGCACCAGGGCGCCGGCGAGCTCCTCGGCGACGGAGTTGCGCAGGGCTTCGGGTTCGAGCACCTCGGCGCCGGCACCGAAGGAGAGGATCCAGGTGCGCAGGTCGGCCGTGCCGCCGACCTCCATCACCAGCTCGATGCGTCCGCCGGGGCGGGAGACGAGTTCCTGGCTCGGGTGCCAGGTGCGCTCTTCGACATAGCTCGCCCAGCGGCGATCGAAGAGGATGCGCACCGTCGTGGCCGGTTCGGCGATCACCCCGAAGGCGTTGGCCATGGTCGTCTCGAAGTCGAAGTCGTCCGGGACGGCGAAGGCATCCTCGGTGGCCTGGATCGCGCGAATCCGGTCGACGGCGAAGGTGCGCAGCTCATCGGATTTGTGGTCGTGGCCGACCACGTAGAGGCCCCCGCTGCGGTACCAGACCCGATAGGGATCGAGTTTGCGTGACGAGACCGCGCCCGTGCGGCCCGTGCGGTAGCGCATCTTCACGCTCTTCTGGGACAGCACCGCGTCGCTCAGGGTGCGGATCGTCTCGCGCAGGTGCGCATAGCTCTTGTGCGGGCCCGGCAGCACGCGGAACGACTCGCCCAGCCGCGACAGGTATTCGGTGAGCTCCGGGCCGAGCCCCGCGCGGATCTTCGAGAGCGCCGAGCGGATCGAGTCGTGGAAGACCGTCCCCTCGAGCACGCGCAGGAGGTCTTCCCCGAATGCGAGGGCGAGGATCTCGTCGGGCGTGAACGGGACGTCGCCGAGCCGGAAGGTCTCGAGGAAGCGGTAGTAGACCCGACCGTCCCGCTTCTCGCTGACCACCGGGAAGCCAGCCAGCATGAGCGCATCGAGGTCGCGGTAGACCGTGCGTCGGACGACTTCGAGCTCGTCGGCGAGGTCGTCGAGGGAGGCGCCGACACGACTCTTCGCGAGGCGCTGAATCAGCTGCCACTGTCGAGCGAGCTGGTCCCCCCGCACGCCGGAACTCTACCGCATGGTGGGGAGGTGGCGCGCGCGTCGGGCGGGCTTTCCTCCGCGAAATGGCTCGCTGCGCACCGGGACGCGTGGGCGCGCGGCTCGGCCCGACGCTACGCCGAGGCTGGGACCGCGTTCACTCGGGCTGCGCTGAGTTTCGCTCCGGAAACCCGCCCGACGCGCCGCGGGGGTCCGCCCGAAGCGGGGTTCACTCGCGTCGCAGCCGATAGCCCAGCGCCTCGATCACCTCGCCCTGTCGATCCCGCGTCACCCGGATGCGCGCTCCCCCGCTGCGTCCCAGCGACCACGACACCGCCTCGGTGTCCGACAGCGGCTCGAAATACTGGGAGAGGGGCATCGGCTCGCCCACCGCGAACAGCGAGACGACCAGGCGATCGCCCTGGATCGAGAGCTCGGCGCGCTCGAAGAACCGAAAGTCCCCTTCGCCGTTCGTCAGCCGATAGCCACCGACGCGCGCGCGCCAGGCCTCCGTCGCAGGCGATGGGTTCGCCCGCCAACCGAACAGGGTGCTCGGGCTGTTCTTGGCTTCGAGGAACACGGCATCGAGGTCGCCGACCCGCTCGAAGCGCAGCCGGTTGCGCGCGAGGAAGTCGGTCGCGTAGGGGAACAGCCCGAAGACCCGGATCCGCGGTTCGAAGGTGCCTTCCGCCGCGGGCACGAGCTCCAGGGCACTGGCCCAGGCGAGGTTCTGCGATCGCAGGGCGCCTCCCTGACGTCGCAGCGCGAGTGCGGCCGCGCTCGTCGCCCAGCGGCCCGCGAGCGCGTCGAGCGAGGGAGCGTCGGTGCGGGGCGTCGCGACGTCAGGCGGCTCGGGCGCGTCCGGCGCGATGCCGTACTTCGCCTCCATGCCGAGCCGGAGCGCGAGTTGCATCAGCCGGTGGGCGCGGAAGCCACCCTCGGCGGTGTTCGTGACCGCGACCGCCCCGAGGTTGCGTTCGGGGAGCAGCAGCAGGTGCGCCCGGTGCGCCACCATGGCGCCGCTGTGCCCGACTGCGAGTCCCCCGTTCCGGATCTTCCTGCCGGGCGGGTTGCGCCACCAGGTGAGGCCGATCTCGACTTCGCCATCGAGGGCGACCTCGGCATTCTGCTGGACCCACATCGACGCGAGGGTGGTCTTCTCGAGGACGCGTCCCCGCTCGCCTTCTCCCCCTCGCAGCGCCATCTGTCCGAACCGGGCGAGGTCCTGAACCGAACTGAAGAGCCCGCCGGCACCGAGCTGGCCGATGCGGCGCGCGGGGACCTCATCTTCGCCCCGGTACGAACGCGCGACGCGATCGAGGATCTCGGGGGTGGGTTCGAAGGACGAGGCGTCCATCGCCGCGGGCGCGAGGATCTGGGTGCGGACGTACTCGGGGAACGGGACCCCGCTCACGACTTCGACGACCTGCCCGAGCAGCGTGTACGCGATGTTCGAGTACGCCATCACGAAGCCCACGGGCGCCTGGGCGTGGTAGGTCCCGATCAGTTCGACGTAGTCCGCCTGGCGAGGCGGGTCGTCGCTGAAGAAGCCTTTCAGGATGTCGCTCGGAATCCCCGAGTGATGCGTCAGCATGCTGCGCAGCGTGATGTCGTCGAGCGACCACGCGGCGGATCCGGGCAGGAAGGGCGGGGGAGGACCCAGGCGGAACGCGGGCAGGTAGCGCGTGAGGGGCGCATCCAGCTCGAGTTGGCCTGCCTCGACGAGCTGCAGGACCGCGATAGCGGTGAAGAGCTTCGAGATCGATCCCACGCGGTAGAGCGTGTCCGCCGTCGCGGGACGCCCGTTCGCCGCGTCGGCCTCGCCGTAGCCGGCGGCGAAGAGCACGCGATCGCGATCGAAGAGGGCGAGCGACACGCCTTCGAGCTCGGAGAGCGCGCGCTCCCCCGCGTAGTCGAGGCGCTTCTCGAGGTACGCGAAGTCGCCCCGCGCCTCGCGGCCCGCCGGTCGCTCGGGCGGTCCGGGCGACGCGCACGCCAGGAAGCCGAACAGGCAGGCCACGAACGCCCATCGCCCGGCGCGCGCCCACCCTCGCAGGGGGCGTCCGCGCCCCCGGTTCCCGCGCGTCGCGTTCATGGCGCGGCCGTCCCACGGTTCCATCTGGACCCTCGTGAAGCGCTTCGGGCTCCCGTCGCCAGGGCCCTCAGGGATCGATCAGGTGCGCTTGCGTCGCTTCAGACCGATGATCGCGCCGCCGCCGACACAGAGCATCCACGCCGAGCTGGGCTCCGGCAAGAACGCGCCGGTGCCCGAGGCGATCGTCACCAGGCCGACGCCGGTGTCGAACATCGTGACGAAGGTTCCCGCATCGACGTCGATGTCGGTGATGAGTCGGGGCTGGCCGAGCAGCTCCGGCAGCCCGTCCAGCGTCTGGACGTTCAGGAACCCCCCGGTCACATTGTTCGAAGCATCGAGGTCCAGGCTCGTCGCGCCGGGGCTCTCGGGGGCTCCGTTGACGTGGAGTCCGATCGAAGCGGTCCCCAACACGACCGTCCCGACGCCGAAGTCGCGCAGGCAGGCCGTGTTCTGGACGTCGGACTGCGGGTCCTGGCTCTGCGGCACGTTGGGGATCCCGATATCGGTTCCCAGGGTGTGCGTGCCCGGCCCGGGCGCTACCTGGCGGAACTCGGCCGTGAAGGGATCGCCGACGCTCGCGAACAGCGTGCAGACACCGACACACGTGTCGAGGGTGCCCTCGTAATCCAGCGTCACTTCGGGCATCACGGCCGTCGCGGGAGATCCAGAAAGCAGGAAGGCCAGGGCAAGGAAGATCCGATTCGACTGAAGCATGGAAGGGATGTCCGTTTCTCCGGAGCCCGCACCACCCCGGGCGAGGGGAGCGGGTCGATGGGTTTTGCCTGGCGCGAGACCGTCGCAGGAAGCTGCTTCGGGGTCATGCTCGGTTTCCGGCCGCGCCGATCGCGCGGCTTTCGGGGAGACGACGAGCGAACCCCGCGAAACGACACCGCGAATCCGGCCGCGGGCCTCTTTTTCCGGCGCGTCGCCCTGGGGGACCCCGCGGCCCGCGAACTCAGGCCCGAGTGCCCTCGTCGGCGTCCGCGTCACCACGTGCCGCCGCCGCGCGGCGCGCCGAGCGCGCGGCGAACCGGCTCAACCCGGGGGTGGCCGCCCAGATTGCCAGTCCGGTCAGCAGCGCGCTGGCGTTCACCCACGCATGAGGTACCCCGCGCCCGAGGTCCTCGATCGCCACCAGGCCACCCCCGGTCGCGGCGTCGACGAGCGGCACTCCCACGCACAGCCCGGCGAGGAGACGGAGGAGTTCACGGAGGGCCGCGTCCCGGTCGGAACGGACGGCTGCGTAGAGGCCCGTGGCCGCGGCGACCGACAGATACACGGCTCCGATGCCGACGCGGGGACTCCCGGCGGCACCGAACCACAGCTTGTCGGCGTGAAAGCAGGCGAAGGTGGCGAGCGGGATGCCTAGCGCGATTCCCACGTTCGCCCGGTCGAGCCTCCGATAGCGCCGGCTCGCCGTCGAGACCGCGCCGAGCCGGGAGCGACGCGAGATCCACATCGCGTTTCCGAGGAGCACGGCGATCGCCAGCAGCGTGCCCAGGAGCGCGTAGACGACCTTCGTGGCGAGCGTGCCGTAGGTCCCGAAGTGGAGCGGAGCGACGGTTCCGTAGAGGCGTTGCGCGGTCGTGACCGGCCGGTTGCCGGCGTGGCCCGGCACCTCCGCCGCCGAGACCGCATTCACCACCCGGATCTCGTACCGCGCGAGCCGCTCTTCCACGGGGAAACGCAGCTCGGCCGTTGCGTCGGGTTCGCCCCAACGGCGGAACTGCACGAGGGCAGGGACGTGTCCCGTCGCCGGGTGGCGGATCTCTAGGAAGCGTTCGATCGGGAGCATCGCCGTGGCGGCCCGTTCCGCCGTCGGCGGAGCGGGCGGGGGACGGTTGCCGCGGTCGATGGCGGACCGGTCTCCGCCGATGGCCAGGAAGACCGCCGCCGGGCTCACGACGACCATCCCGAGCATGGCTCCCGTCGCGGCGATCGCCGATGCGAAGGGCAGCAGCCAGAGTCCGAGCACTTTGTGCAGGTCTTGCCAACGCAAGCGGTCGGATCGGTCTACGCGCAGCACGTGAAAGGAACGTGCCCACTTCGTGTGGATGAGCGCTCCCGTGAGCAAGGAGAGCAGCAGCGCCACCCCCGCGATGCCGACCAGGGTGCGGCCGACGCGATATCCGCCCCACGCGTCCGGCCACATCAGGCTGCGGTGGAACTCGAGCAGCCATTCCGAGAGCCCCATGGCGTGTTCGGGGAGCGGCTCGCCCGTCGCGACGTTCCAGCGACGGTGCACCATGCCCGACGTGCCGTCGGTGGCGCGGGTGCCCACCCGCGCTGCGTGGTAGGGCTCGATCCCGGTGGCGGGCGTGAACGCGACGAAGCGGATCTCCATCCCAGCAGAGGCCTCCGCGACGAAGCGCTCGAGGGCCGACTGCATGGGGGCCCCTTGCGCCGGAAGCGTCAGGCGCCTCGCGGGATCCTCCCAGGTGCGGATCTCCTTCTCGAAGAGGGCAAAGCAACCCGTCAAGGTCACCAGGTACACGAACCAGCCCAGCGTGATGCCCGTCCAGGAATGCAGATCGTAGAGGCGGCGATGCCGATCGCGTTCCAATGCGTGCCTCTACCCAACGACCCGCGCGGTCAGGGTCGCCAGCGCGCCGCCGCTGGCGAACACGGCCAGCCAAGTCAGGGCACGCCGTCCCGTTTCCGTCCAGAAGCAGATCACTTCGAAGACGACCCACACCAGCGGCAGCGTCATCGTGGCCACCCGCACCTCGTCGCGAAACGAGAGCGAGAGCATGGCGACGAGTCCCGACGTGACGAGGAGTGCCGCGGCGAAGGCCCAGACCAGGGCGCCGAGGAGCCGCGGCGCCCGGCGCGTCGCGAACCCGAGGCCGACCCCGGCCAGTCCGGCGAGGGTCACGACTCCCGCGATCAGAAGCGGGCTCACGTGAGCCAGGCGCGGCAACCCGCGAGGCCGACGCAAGCGAGGGCCGACGACAGCAGCCACGGCTGCCAGGTGCGACGGAACGCAGCGATCCACAGATCCAGGATGGCGGCGAGGGAAAGGGACGCGGCCCACAGGGGCAGGCCGCGTTCGAAGCCCGTGTGGTGAGAGAGGAACGAGAGAGCGCCGAGCGCGGCCGTGGCACCGAGCGCCCGCGTCATGCGCCGGCCCGGCGCCTTCGTGCTCGATCGCACCTCCCGCGGTCCGCGAACCAGCGCGCTGCAGACGTACAGCCAACAGACCAGCACCGCTTCCATGGCTTCCTAGAAGTAGACCTCGAGTGCCGCCCCGACCATGCGCGGCGGCGTCAGCGATTGGGAGGGGTTGCCGAACAGACTCACGGTTCCCGTGTTTCGGTTCACGCTCCCCAGGTTGACGCCCACGGGCTCGTCCTCGTCGAGCGCGTTGGTGACGAACCCGTAGAGCATGAAATGCTCGTGGGCGTAGCCGCCCCGCAGGTTCACGATGGTGCGACTGCCCACCTTCTCTGCGAGGCCGGGGCCCAGCTCGGTCTGGCCCAGGTTGGCGATGTCGGTCTCGTAGCCGTCGACCACGGTGACGCCGCCGTCGACGAAGAGTCCCGTGTCGTGTTGATAGCGGCCGCCGACCGAGACCGAGTACTCGGGGGCGCGCGGGAGCTCGTTCCCTTCCAGGTTCTCGAAGGGCATGCCGGGCAGCGCGAAGGGAAAGTCGTCGAACTCGGTGAACAGATACCCGAAGCTCGCATAGAGCTGCAGACCCGAGATGGGTTTCCATTCGGCCGTCGCTTCGACGCCGGCGATCGTCGATTCGCCTGCGTTGACGACCTGGCTGTCGAAGAGCGTCATGCTGGGTCCTGGGACCGTGAGCTGCTGGTCCTCGTACTTCGAGTAGAAGGCGTTCGCGTTGAAAGTGAGCGTCCGATCGCGCCAGCGGGTTCGGAACCCGACCTCGACCTGGTCGAGGAACTCGGGGTCGAATTCGCCCACGACGAAGCGCTCGCCCGAACGTTGCAGGAACGTTCCGCCGGCGCGATAGCCGCGCTGGGCGGTGACGAAGACGGAGTGGTTGCTGGTGAAGCGATAAGTGAGTTCGGCCTGCGGGAGCCAGACCCCGAACCCACCGGATTGGTTCGGGTCCACTCGCTCCGACGAGAACGCGCGCACCAGGGCGATGCAGGTGGGCGGCGGGGTGATGCCGGTCAGCGCGACGCAGCTGGGCGGATCGACGAAGAGGTTCGTCACGGGAGCGCTCTTCGTGCGGGTCGTCTCGTTGTCGTAGCGGAGGGCGATCTCGACGCTGAAACGCTCGTGGAAGTCGGCGCGTGCGCTTCCGAACAGCGCCCAGTTGCGCGTCTTCGAGTCGACGTCTTGATCCGCGCTGAGGCGGGAATCGATCGGATCGATCGGGATTCCCATGGAGAGCGGGGCGAGCAGCAGCACCTGGGTGCCCCCGAGCTCGCGGCGATCCTCGAAGTAGTAGCCGCCACCCACGAGCCGGAGCCAGTCGAGTTCGAGCTCGAGCCGCGCTTCGCCCGAATACGTGGCGGTGTTCTCGATCGACTCGAGGTTTCGATCGAAGCTCCCCGGGTCGCGCAGGCTGCCGACCCTCTGGCGTCGTTCGGCGTCCTCGTAGGTGCCGATGAGACGCAGCTTCAGCTTCTCGTCGAACTCGTGGGTGACGTCGCCGACCACGCGGATGACTTCGGTGTCGTTGCGCTGCGGGTCGTTGAAGGTCTTGCGGTCGGTGAAGTCGAAGCTGGCGAAGGCCGGGTCGTCTGCTCCAAACGGAGCGTTGACGAACGACGACGTTCCGCCCACCTCGCTCTCGGCGTGCTCGACGAGCAGCTCGACGCGCAGGCCCTCGATCGCCTCGGGCTCGGCGAGGAGCTTGCCGCGGACGAGCAGACTCTCGGTCGGGTCGAATTCCGAACCGTCTTCCGCGCGTCTCACGACGCCGTCGCTCTCCTGGAGGTCCGAGCTCACGCGGAACGCGAGTTGGTCGTCGATGAGGGGGCCGGACACTGCGATGGCGTACTGTCGCGTGTCGAAGTTGCCCGCCCGGGCGCGGGCCCGTCCCTCCCAGTGATACGTCGGGTCCCGCGTCGAGAGGTAGATCGAGCCGGCGAGTGCGTTCCGCCCCTGGGTGACCGATTGAGCGCCGCGCAGGACCTCAACCTGGCCGACGTCCCAGAGCGACTCGAAGCCGCCCGTGAGGGCGATGGTCGACACCGGCGCGCCATCCGAATAGACGTTCGAGGTGACTCCCGCGACCGTGTTGTCGGTTCCCGTCGTCCCGTTCCGGCTGATGCCGCGGATCGTGACATTGCTGGTCGGCCCGGAGAGCGTCACGTTCGGTGTGCGCAAGAGCAGCTCGTCGAGCTCGAAGATGGACTCGCCATCGATGCGCTGCTCCGAGAAGACTTCCACGGACACCGCTTCCTCGTGGAGGGTGGAGCGGTCCTTGGTCCCGGCCACGATGATCTCACCGCCATCGAACGGGTCGGGCTCGGGATCGGGCGCCGCCGGCTCCACCACCACCGGAGGAGGTTTCGGAGGCACGGTGCGGATCAGCACGGCCCCGGAGTTCAGCCGATGGCCCTCGAGGCCACTGCCGCGCAGCACCTCGCGCAGCGCCTCTTCCGCCGTCCAGGTTCCGGCGATCGCAGGCGCCGTGCGGCCGGCGACCACTTCCGCCGGTGCGATCAAGGGGAAGCCGTAGTGCTCCGCCAACCAGAGCAGGGAGGTCTGCAGCGACTGCGCCGGCAGATCGACGGCAAGGGGTGCGTCTGCGGCGAGTGCGCCGCTTGCGCACAGGAGCCAGATGGTCACGAGGAGGCGGCCAAGCGCCGTGCGCGGGCGGTTCGCATCGCAGCCAGACCGCCGGCTCCGCGGATGGGGGACGGGATTCACGTCAGGAACGACGCGTGGGCGTCGGAAAACGACACCCCCGGTCGCCCGCGTCGCGTCCCGACTCCGGCCGGACCGGCGCAGGGCCGAACCTTTGCGGCGGCGCGCCGGCCCCTGCCCCAGATCGGGCCTTGGGCCCGGAGACGCAAGCCTTTGAAAAATCACGAAAAAACGGGAGCGGCGTGCCGGTTCCACTTGAAAATGAATTTCAAAGTCGACTAGCATGGCGCGGTGGAACGACTACAGGAGCGCGGCGGGCGTGAAGCAGGTGGGTGATTCGGTCTGGTCGGCTTCGGCGGTGGGCCAGCTCTACGTCGAGCACTTCGAGCGCCTGGTCGCGTCCCTCTACGCCGCGTTCGGCGCCGGTCCTCCCGAGCCCGAGGACGTCGCCCAGCGGGCGTTCGCGAAGCTGATCGGGCATCGGCCGACGCGCGAGGTGGACAATCCTGCCGCTTTTCTGTGGCGCACTGCCTCGAACATCGCGATTTCCGACAAGCGGGCCCAGCAGGTGCGTCACCGCTACGCCCGAGATTCTCGCTCGATGCAAAACGAGGGTGTCGTCCTCACCCCCGAGCGCGTCTTAGAATCGAAGGAACGGTTGGACGTCGTGCTTGCGACCCTTCGCAAGATGCCGGAGCAGCGACGCCGGGTCTTCCTCCTCAATCGCGTGGAGGGGCTCAGCTACTCCGAGGTCTCGAAGCGGATCGGCATCGGGCGCACGGCGGTGACCAAGCACGTCGCGCGTGCGACGGCGGACATCGACGCAGCTCTCTCGAAGCGCTAACGGGACGCGATACATGGAGCGATTGCCGGATCACATCCGGGACGCCGCCTATGGGTGGCGTGCGCTTCTGGCGGACGGGCCCTTGCCCGCCGAAGCGCAGGCGAAGTTCGACGCCTGGCTGGCTTCGGACCCGCGCCACGCGGCGGCGCTCGCACGCGCCGAGGCGCTCTGGCGCGAGCTCGGAAGCCTCGACCGGGCAGACCTCGATGCGGCCTGGATCGACGAGCCCGCTCCGCAGGTGCGGGTGGCACCGGCACGGCCTCGTCGGCGCTCCGCGACCCGCTTCGGGCTGGTGCCGTCCCTGGCGCTGGTCGGCACGCTGTTCGCGGCCGTGTTCTGGTGGGCATCCCCCGCCGAACGCGGGTTGGGCTGGCCCTGGTCCGGTTCCCCCCGAACGCTCTCGACCGCGCATGCGGAGGTGACGACCACCGCGTTGTCGGACGGCACGCGCGTGACACTCGGCGGTGCTTCTGAGCTCGAGATCGCATTCGACCGGCAACACCGCAGGCTGCGACTCCTCTCGGGCGAGGCCTACTTCGAGGTCGCGCACGATGCCGATCGACCCTTCGAGGTCACCGCGGGGGCGACCCAGGCGCGCGCGCTCGGAACCGCATTCGAGATGCGGCGGCGAGGCGAACGGACGGTCGTGGCGGTCGCCGAGGGGATCGTCGGTGTCGGCGACGGCCAGTCCTCGCTGGATCGCGGAGTTCGGTTGAATCCCGGCCAGCGCGTCATCGTGTCCGATCGGCGCGGCGCGGGCGATCTCGCGCACGTGCGGGTCGAGTCGGTCGGAGCCTGGCGGCGCGGTCGGCTGGTCTTCACGAATGCCACGCTTGCCGATGTCGTGGCCGACGCGAGTCGCTACCACGACCGCCCCGTCGTGCTCGCCGATCCCGACCTCGGCGCCCTGCAGGTGACCGCCTCGTTCCGCGCGGAGGACATCGACGCGCTGCTCGCCGGGCTCACCGAGATGTTCCCGGTGCGCATCGACCGCTCGGGCGACGCCACCCGCATCCTCGCCCGCGATTGAGCGGCGTCGCGGAGCGGCGACGACCGGACCCGATCGTCGCTCGCTCAGTCCTCGAAGAAGCGCGCGAGTTCGTCTTCGCGGGCGGCGGCGTCGCGGAAGCCGAGCTCGGTCAGAGGGGCGAGGAAGTCGCCGTCGAAGAGGAGGTAGGAAAACAGGTCGCTCTCGGCGCTGCGCGGGTCGTCGCCCAGGTTGCGCATCGCCAGCCGGAAGAAGGGCGAGCGCAGCTTCGCTTCCGGGATGTCCTGCAGCACGTCGGCGGCCAGGGCACCGAGGTCGGCGGTGGGCCGGATCACCAGGTCGTCGATCAGGCGGAAGCGCTGGCCGCGCTCGCTCGTCGACACCTCGTTCAGCCGGTGGGTGTACTCCTCACCGAAGGCCTTCTCGCCGTCGCGAATCATGTCGTTCATCACGCGCATGCGCGCGAGGTCCGTGTCCAGGTGATCGAGCAGCATCGAGTTCAGGATCTTCCCGAACAGGAAGGCGGGGTTCGCGTAGTCCTCGACCCGGTGCCGCGCGAGGGTTTGCGCATGGGCGTGCTGGGCGTGGGGCCGCAGCGCCACCACCAGCACCTTGTCGGCGCCGAGTCGAAGCGCCGGCGAGAGCGGCGTGTTGAGGCGCAGGCCCCCGTCGGCGAAGTAGGTCTGGGAGATGCGCACGGCCGGGAAGAGCAGCGGGATCGCGGCGCTGGCCAGTGCATGGGTGGGACGCAGGTGGGTCACCTTCGGTACCACCGAGGGATCGCGCGTCCAGCCCGGCAGGTCGCGGTCGCGGGTCTCGAGGAAGGCGACGACGCGGCCCGTGGCGATCTCGGTGGCGGCGACGCACACGGCACTCACGTGGCCCTGGTTGACGTTGCTCCGGATCCGTCGCCACGGCACCGCGCGCACCACCATGCGCTCCAGGGGCTGGGTGTTCAGGAGGCCGTAGATGCGCTCCGGCGGGCTTCCGCCCCGCATGGCGTCGGCCATGCGTCGCAGCCCCAGCATTCGCCGGGGGAGGCCCAGCAGGTCGCGCCGGCTGAAGGGCAGGACCTCCTCGATCTTCATCCGCCGCCAGAAGTCGACGAGCTGGGCGCCGCGGACGGGGCCCTGCTGGGAGGTCGCGGCCATGTAGCACGCGTGGATGGCCCCGACCGAGGTGCCGCACAGGATGTCGAAGGTGACCGGCTTGCCGATGCGCTTCGGCAGCTCTTCCACCAGGTAGCGGACGACTCCGGCTTCGTAGGCGCCGCGGGCGCCGCCGCCAGAGAAGACCAGGGCCCGCCGGGGCGAGCGACCGGGAGCCGGGGCTTCCGCGGGAGCGCTAGCCAACCCGCTCGACGTACTCGCCGGAGCGGGTGTCGACGCGGATGGTTTCCCCTTCCTTGATGAAGAGGGGCACCTGCACGACCGCTCCGGTCTCGAGGGTGGCGGGTTTCGTGGCACCCGAGGCCGTGTCGCCCTTGAGGCCGGGGTCACACTGGGTGATCACCGCCTGGATGAAGGCGGGCAGCTCGATGTTGATCGGTTTGTTCCGCCAGAACACGACGTCGACGTCGAGGTTCTCTTTGAGATACTTCCGGGCGTCGCCGATCTGCTCGAGCGTAAAAGGAATCTGGTCGTAGGTTTCCTGGTCCATGAAGATCAGCGACTCCCCGTCCTGGTAGAGGTACTGCATCTTCTTGTCCTCGACGTCGGCCTCGTCGAGCTTCTCGCCCGAGCGGAAGGTCTTCTCGAGGACCCGACCCGTCCGCAGGTTCTTGATCTTCGTCCGCACGAAGGCGCCGCCCTTGCCAGGCTTCACGTGCTGGAAGTAGGTCATCACGAACGGCTCACCGTCGATCTCGACTTTGAGGCCGTTGCGGAACTGAGAGGTATCGACCGCCATGAGGCTCCCTTCGGTGGGCGAGCAGTCTAGCGGCAACCCGGGGCCCCTGCTGGAGCCCGAATCTCAGGCCGAGGACGCCGTTTCCAGCCGCAAGCTGCCGTCGCCGGCGCGGGCCAACCCGATCCGATCGCCGGGTGCGAAGCCGAGTTCCCGCTCGGCCCGCTGGGTGTCGAGGGTGAAGCCGTAGCGGAGGCTGCGCGACAGCGGCGCCGGCGCCGAGCGACCGCCGCTCCAAGGCAGCGCGATCCGCGTCCAGCCCAGGATCGGGCTCGGCACCGCCCAGGCGGCGCGCCCGGTCCAGCGGGCGAGTTGGGAGAAGGGCACGGCCTCGCGACCCGCGACGTTGTAGATGCCCGGGCGGTCACTGTGGACGGCGGCCTGGAGTGCGCGGGCCGTGTCCTTGTCCGAGATGACCGCGCACATCGGGTCGAAGCCGAGCGGGCGTGCCCGCCGCGAGCGGCCCTGGAGCGCCGGGTTCAGGTAGGCATCGCCGCCCGCCGCAACCACTGTCGGCGCTCGCAAGAGCACCACGCGCAGCCGGTCGTTGTGGACCTCGCCGTGGATGATCATGTCGGCGTCGACCCACGCCTTCTGCTCCGGGTCGATCTTCGGGTCGAAGTCGAGCTCGCTGTCCTCGGTGAGGCGGTTCGCGTTCCCGGGCTGCAGCTTGTAGACGAACGCGCTGCCCAGCGCGACCAGGTGGCGAATCGTCGGGGTCTCGAGGCAGTGCTGGAGCACCAGCCGCACCTCGGCCGTCCGCGCGTCGAGGCCGCCGAGGGCGGGCGCACTGGGCACCGAGGTCGCGCCGTGCTGGGGCAGGTGGACCACGCTGTCGATCTCGAACTCGCGGAACGCCGCCGAGTGGAACAGATCGCTGGCCGGCCGATGGCGGGAGAGGGCGACCCGGGCGTAGCGGACCGCCGGCCCGTCCTGGGCCAGGTAGCGGTCGAAGGAACGGGGCGTGGGGCCGCTCCCTACCAGGAACAGCGCCTCGACCTCGGGGTCGTGGAACAGGCACTTCACCACCCGACGACCGATCGGCTCGTCGGCGTGGGTGACCAGGACACGCTTCACGGGCGGTTCCGATCGATCAGCCGCTGGATGCGCGTGCGCACCTGCTTCGAGAGATGCTTCACGAGGCGCGCATCGTCGGCGCCTTCCGGACCGAAGCGTTCGTGGAAGTCGAGCGGTTCGCCGTAGACGATGCGGTAGCGCACCGGATAGGGCAGGAGCCCGAGCGGCCCGAGCCAGGGGAAGGTCGGAGTGATCGGCGCGACAGGAATCCCCAGACGCTTCGCGAGGCCCTCCCAGTCATAGAGGACGGGTGTCTGGTCGTCGGAGCCGATCACCGCCATCGGCACGATCGGCGCCCCGGCGCGGAGCGCGCGCTCGACGAAGCCGACGCGGAAGGGCTGCAGCCGGTAGCGCTGGGTGATCGTCTTGCGGATGCCGGCGACTCCTTCCGGGTAGACGAGCACCAGCTGGTCGTGACCCAGGAGGTCCGAGAAGTTCTCACGCGTCCCGATCACCTGGCCCACCCGCGCGTAGAACACGTTCACGCCGGGCAGCTCGCCGGCCCAGCGGTCGACGATCGCGCGAGGCAGGCGCGGCGGATCCGTGTGGAGCAGACAGTCCACCACCGTCATCGCCGCGTCGAAGGGCAAGAGCCCCGCGTGGTTCGAGGCCAGCACGCACGCTCCCCGTTCGGGCAGGTGCTCGTGTCCGGAGCTGGTGACCCGGAAGTAGGCACGGTAGAGGGCGTAGAACCAGGGCAGCGTGCGACGCGCGGCCTCCGGCGAGAACCCGAAGCGGTCGTAGCGTCCCTCGCCCTCGACGAGGTGACCGAGTGCGGCGAGTGCGCGTCGGGCCCGCTCGGGGAGCACCCGGTCCAGGAGCTGGAGGTCCTCGGGCAGCTCGATCTCGGCGAGCGTGGGGACGCCCTCGGCGGCGGGCGCGCGGCGCGGTCGCGGGCGAGGCGTGGTGGCGCGGGTGCGGGTCCGGGCGGGGCGCCGGGAGCGACCGCGTTCGTGCTCGAGCCAGTCGAGGCGCGCCTCGACCGGGTCAGGTGCGCCCGACTCGAGGAAGGGATCGCGCTCGGGCAGCAGCGCCGGTGCCTCTTCCGCGCTGGACTCCGGGAGCCAGGCGCCCGCTTGGGATTCGCTCGACTCAGACATGCTCGTCCACCGGAGCGCGCAGCTCGAGTTCTTCGGCGAGTTGCGCCAGGGTCTTCGCGCCGCGGTCGCGCGGGGCAAATTCGAACACGCTCATGCCCCGGGCCTGGGCCTCGTCGATGCGCACGTGGTAGCCGAGCACGCTGTGGGCGACTTCCTTCGGGAAGCGGGCCTTCAGCTGGTCGTGGATCTCCTGGGCCAGCTTCGTGCGGCGGGCGAAGGTCGGCACCACCATCGTCACGGTGAGGTCCGGGTGGTCGTAGCGATCGCGCACGGTGGCCAGCGTGCGCATCAGCTCGGCGCAGCCGTCGAGGGCCAGGTAGGTGAGCGGCACGGGGACCACGACCTCCTGTGCCGCCCGCAACACGTTCAGCGTCAGCGGCCCGAAGGACGGCGGCGCGTCGAAGAACACGAAGTCGTAACGGTCGAGCTCCTGGGCGGCGTCGAGGGTCGCGGCGAGGCGGCCGGTCGGGTCGGGGTCGCTCGCGTCCTGGAAGCCGGGGAACAGGCCGAGCGACTTGTTCGCAACGACCAGGTCGAGCCCCGGGATGCGCGTGTGGACCACCGGCAGCACGGCGCTGTCCGTCGCGCGGGCGTCGAGGCTGTCGCCGAGCATCTCGTCCAGCAGCAGGTCGATCGCCGATCGCGCCGGCGCGCGATGGTCGACGCCGAAGACCTTCGCGAGCTGGCCCTGGGGGTCCATGTCGATCCCCAGCACCCGGTGGCCACGATGGAGCGCGAGGTAGGCGCCCAGGTTCGCGACCAGGGTGGTCTTGGCGCTCCCACCCTTTTCATTGATGAATGCGATGCGACGCGGCGCGTGCATGGCCCCCCCGGCCTGCAGCGGTGCTGTGGATCCGGTTCCCGTCCCGAACCGGCGCGGATGCGAGTCCTGGCCCCTGGACCCGGCCCGGGCGGCGCTCGCGCTCACCCTCGGCCTCGCGGTGAGGTCGCCCCGTCGTCTGCGGTTCGCGCGGCGGAAGGATCGACGGCAACGGGGAGCACGTCCCGGGCGGATCGCCCGAGGACACCACTGAGAAGAACTGCAAGAGGCCTTGCCAACGCGTCGCCTACGACGGGGGGTCGGATGCGGCCTGCCATTCCTAGTTACTGCCGCATCTCGTCCAAGTCAATGCAATCGCTCAAAAAAACGGCCCCCGCGTGAACGGGGGCCGTCGTTTCTGCGTCGTTTCGGTGCCCGCGTCTCGCGACGCGGCACCGGCTGACCGGGGCTAGCCCTTGGCGGCCTTCACCGCGTCGGTCAGGGCGGGCACGATCTCGAAGAGGTCGGCCACCACGCCGAGGTTCGCGACCTCGAAGATCGGCGCATCGGGATCCTTGTTGATCGCGATGATGTAGTTCGAGCCCTTCATTCCGACGAGGTGCTGGATGGCACCGGAGATACCGGCGGCGATGTAGAGCTTCGGCGTCACGACCTGGCCCGAGGAACCCACCTGGTACTCGTGCGGGAGCCAGCCCGCGTCGACCACCGGGCGGCTCGCACCCATCGCACCGCCGAGCGCATCGGCGAGCGGCTGGATGACTTCCCCGAACTTCTCCGGGTCGCCGACGCCGCGGCCACCCGAGACGATCACCTCGGCCTTCGAGAGGTCGACGCCCTTCGCCTCGGACACCTTGATCTCGACGAACTTGCTGTGGTTCGCCTCGATCGTGGCGTCGAGGGCCTGGACCGACCCGTCGGTGCTGCCGTCGTAGGGCGCGGTGGCGCCAGGCTGCACGGTGGCCACGACCTTCTCGGAGCTCGTCGTCATGGTGGCGTCGAGCTTGCCGTTGAAGACGCGGCGCTTGAACACGAGGTTGCCGTCGGCGACGTCGACGTCGAAGCAGTCGCTGACGAAGCCGGCGTCGAGGGCCGCGGCGACGCGCGGGGCGACGTCCCAGCCACTGGGCGTGTTCGAGATCAGCACCAGGTCCGCGCCCGTCGCCGCGATGGCGGCCTTGATCGCCCCCGCCGCAGCTTCGGCGTTGTAGTTCGCGAGCAGGGCGTTGTCGACGGTGTGGACCGTGCCGCCGCCCTTCTTCGCGAAGGCTTCGGCCTCGCCGCTCACGCCGTCGCCCACGACCAGGCTCTGGACGTCGCGGCCACTGGCACCCGCGACCTTCTGGGCGAAGGCGGCGAGCTCATAGCTCGCCTCGCGGATCTGACCGTTCTGGATTTCCGTAACGATGAGAATGCTACCCACGGTTGACTCCTTCGGGGGGCTAGAGAACCCCCAGCTCCTTGATCTTGCCCACGAGTCCACCGACGACCTCGTCCGTCGAGCCGGACAGGATCTCCGCGGTATCACCCTTCTGGGGCGGAGCGATCGATTCGATCTTCACCTTCGCCGCGCTCTCGCCCACCTGACCGCCGAGGCCGAGGTCGGCCGCGGTCTTGGTATCGAGGGGCTTCTTCTTGGCGGCCATGATGCCCTTGAGCGACGCGTAGCGGACCTGGTTGAGACCGGTCTGCACGGCCACGAGGCAGGGCGTCTGGAGCTCCTGCACCTCGGAGGCGCCGCCCTCGATCTCGCGATCGATGGTGAGCGTGCCGTTGGCGCGGGAGATGGCGACGGCGGCCGTCGTGTGCGGCACACCGACGAGCTCGGCGAGCATCGGCGGTACCGACGCGAAGTTGCCGTCGTCCGACATCAGACCCATGAAGATCAGGTCCGGGTTCTCTTCCTTGGCGATCGCGGCGAGGACCTTCGCGATGCCCAGGGCGTCGGAGCCCTCGGTGTCGGGATCGTTCACGTGGATGGCGCGGTCGGCGCCCATGCCCAGCGCGGTGCGCAGCGCCTGGGTGACCCGGTCGGGTCCGATCGAGACCACCACGACATCCGCTTCTCCATCGTCCTTGATGCGGAGCGCCTCTTCGAGGGCGTAGGTGTCGTAGCTGTTGATCTCGAACTTGATGTTGTCTTCCACGATCCAGGTGCCGCCGCCATTGATGTCCAAACGGGCATCCTGATGGGGCACCTGCTTCAGGCACACCATGATCTTCATGGGGGATGGCCTCCAGGTAAGGGGGGGGAAGGGGGAAACGAAAAACCCGGCGCGCAGGCGCCGGGGGCCATTCAAGGCGGGCGAACCCTAGTCGACCGCGACGGGCCCCGCAAGCCGCCGACGGCGGAAAAACCGTACCGAACCAGTGGCTTACGCGGACTCCGCGTCAGCCCGGAGCGCCCACCCGGCGCCTCGGCGAGTCGGGTAGGGACGCGATTCCAAACGAACTTTGGGGGGCCCGGCGAGCGCTCAGGCCACGCCCATGAACTGGAGGAACTGCTCCAGGCTGGTCACACGCAGGAACGGATTGCTGCGCTTCTCGTTGCCCAGGGTGTCGTAGGCCTCGGTCGAGTAGAGGTGGCCCGGGTAGACCAGGGTCTCGTCCGGCAGGCGGCCCAGGGTCTCGTTCAGGCTCCGGTACATGGCCTCCGGGTCGCTGCCCGGCAGGTCCACCCGGCCACAGGCGCCCAGGAACAGGGTGTCCCCGGACACCAGTCGGCTGGGCTGCCCGTCCTCCTCCACGAGGAAGCACTGGGATCCCGGGGTGTGCCCCGGGGTGTGGAGCATGCGGACGCGGACCGGGCCCAACTCGATCGTGTCGCCGGCGGCCACCCGGGAGAGGTCCGACTCGGACGCCCCGGTCACCTGCTTGGTGCCGTCGGCCTCGTGCTCGTTCACGTAGAGCGGAACCGGATGGCGCTCGAGCAGGCGGTCGACGCCTTCGATGTCCATCCCGAAGATCGAGCCGCCCACGTGATCCTGGTGGTAGTGGGTGACCAGGGCGCCGGTAACGTTCATGCCGTCGGCTTCGGCCTGGTCGAGCAGGGCGTCCACGCTCCACGCCGGGTCGACGATCACGGCTTCGCGGGTGGTGCGACTTCCGATCAGGTAGGCGAGATTGGCCATCCGCCCGACGGGGATCTGTTCGAAGTAGAGGTCCGACTCCCCGCTCACGCAGTGCCGCCGAGCAGCGCCTGGATCCACTCGTCCAGCGCATTGCTCATCTGCTCGTAGACCTCTTCCGGGGTACGTCCTGACTTCTTCAGGACCTTGAACTTGTGGTCGGCCTCTTGGATCACCTTCAGGATCGTCGGGGCGCCCACGCGCGTCAGGGTGCGGCGCAGCGCGTCGACATCGCAGAACTTGTCGCGGTCGCCCTGGAGGAAGAGGGCCGGGGATACGATCCGGAACAGCTGCTCGGGCTGCAGCTCTTCCGGGTTGCTCGCCGGATGCAGCGGGTAGCCCGCCAGGAACAGGCCATCGACCCGCACGCGGGAACTCGCGAGGTCGGCCGCCACCTGGCTGCCCATCCCCACGCCCCCCAAGAAGAGATGGGCGGGGGCCGCCGTCGGGTCGCGCCCCAGCGCGCTGATCGCCGCGCGCAGCGCCCGGCGCAGCACCGGCATCTCGTCGACCTTCCGCTTCCCCGCCTCCGCGAAGGGGAAGTTGAACCGCAGCGAGAGGTAGCGGCGCTCCGTCAGCTCGCGGTGCACGCCCACGATCGCCGGATCGTTCATGTCGGCCCCGGCGCCGTGTGCCATCACCACGCTCACGCGGGACCCGGTGGGCCACCAGCGGGGCACGCCGAGCACCGCCGACACTTCTTCCATGCCGTGCACCGACTCGGAGAGCGGAATCTTGATGTCTTCGTAGCGCGATGACGGTTCGACCACGTTCCCTCAGGGGCTCTAGCGAGCCGGCACGTTAGCACGGCCGTCCAGAGTGCTCGGCGCGGGGCCCCGGTTCTGATACGGTAGAGCGGTAACCCCCCGAGGCGTCGATGGAAAAGGTATTGATCACGGGGATTTCGGGAGGCCAGGGACGGCTCCTGGCCCGCCGGCTCCGAGAGAACTACGAGGTCTGCGGCGTCGACCGAGTGGGTTGGGAAGGCGCCCCTCGGGGTGTCCAGGTTCACCTCGTCGATATCCGGAAGAAGAAGTTCGAGGACGTGATCCGCACGGAGATGCCCAACGCGCTGGTGCATCTGGGCTTCATCCGACACTTCCGGGGCAGTGACCGCGAGCGCTACGACACGAACGTGCGCGGCACGAAGCAGCTGCTCGATCACTGCATCCACCACGGCGTGCAGAAGGTCGTGGTGCTCTCCAGTTCCTACGTCTACGGAGCGTTCCCCGAGAATCCCTACTACCTCGACGAAGACGCGCCGCTGTCGGCGAGTCGCTCCTACCCGGAGATCCGCGACCTCGTCGAGGTCGATGCGCTCGCCTCGGCCTACCTGTGGCGCTATCCGCACCTCCATACCTGTGTGATCCGTCCGGTGAACGTGCTCGGGACCTACGTCCACTCGATCGTCGGCCAGTACCTGCGTCAGGGCCGCGTACCCACCGTGATGGGCTTCGACCCGATGATGCAGTTCATCCACGAGCAGGACGTCTCCGAGGCGGTGGCCCTCGCCCTCGAACACGGCCTGCAGGGAGTGTTCAACGTGACCGGTCCCGGCCAGGTGCCGCTCCACACGGCGATTCGCGAGACGGGGGGCAGCGCGCTGCCCGTGCCCGAGCCGATCCTGCGTGGCTACTTCGATCGCGGCTTTCGCTGGGGCTTCAACCCGTATCCGCCGGGCGTGATCGACTATTTGAAGTACCCCGTCACGATCGCGGGCGACCGTTTCGTCGAGGCTACGAACTTCCGGCCTCTCTTCGGGCTCGAAGAGATCTTCTCGAGCGTGGTGCACTAGGGATGGCGGGAGAAGGCTGGGTCGACACGCTGCAGGAGCTGGCGGGCGAGTTGGTGCCGAGCGGCGACAGCGATCTCCGCTCCGAGATCGACGCCCAGCTGGCGCGGGTTCCGAACGAGCTGAACGAGTACGGGTTCGACCGTTTCGGGATGTCTCTCGAAACCATGCGCAGCAGCACCTTCCCGGGAGCGCTGCTCTACAAGTACTACTTCCGGGTGGAGACCCACGGCATCGAGCACATGCCCGAAGGGCGGGTCCTCGTCATCGCCAACCACGCGGGACAGCTGCCTTTCGACGCAACCATGCTGTCGACGGCCCTGCTCCTGGAGGCCAACCCGCCGCGCCTCGCGCGCGGCATGGCCGAGTACTTCGTGTCCACGGTGCCGATGGTGAACGTGATCGCGGCGCGCGGTGGAGCCATGGCCGGGACGCCCCGCAACTGCACGCTGATGCTCGAGAACGAGGAGTGCGTGATCGCCTTCCCGGAGGGCGTCCGGGGCATGAACAAGCTCTACCGCGATCGCTACGAACTCCAGCGCTTCGGCCTCGGGTTCATGCGACTCGCCCTCGAGACCGACACCCCGATCGTGCCCGTCGGCATCGTGGGTTCCGAGGAGCAGCAGCCGGGCTTCGCGAACCTGAAAGGGCTGGGCCGGATGATCGGGATGCCGGCGCTGCCCATCACCCTCGGGTTCCCGTGGCTCGGACCGCTCGGGATGCTCCCGCTTCCGGTGAAGTACCGCATCCACTTCGGGAAGCCGCTGCGCTTCGAAGGAGAAGCCGACGAGGACGACGCCCAGATCCAGACCCGGGTCGACGTCGTGAAGCGCGAGATCAAGTCGCTGCTCGATCACGGCGTCGCCGAGCGCACCGGCATCTTCACCTGATCGATCCGGACCCCATCTCCACCGGATCGATCTTCATCGGATCGGGTGGGCGCTTCGCTACCTTTCTAGCGTGGCACGCCAAAGACACGAAGCCCGCCTGGTCACCGTCTCCTTCGTGATGCACGACTCCAGCGTGCTCCTCGTGCAACACCCCGAAGAGGGCGACCGCTTTCGCGGCCAGTGGAACGGGATCGGCGGTCACGTCGAGGCGGGCGAGGACATCCGAGCCGCCGCGCGACGTGAGCTGCGCGAAGAAGCCGGACTCGACGTCGATGCGCTCTCGCTGCGCGGCGTGGTCCACGAGACCGGGATGGTTGGTCACGCCCATGTGCTGTTCGTGTTCGTGGGAAGCGCCGTCGACGCGCGCGTGCATTCGCCCGAGGGCCGCGCGTTGCGTTGGCAACCGCTCGAGCGCCTCGCAGAGCTGCCGCTCGTCCACGACGTGTCCGTCCTGTTGCCGCGCGCGCTCGATGCCGAGGAGCCCTTCTTCGCGACCGAACGCTACGACGGCGGCGATCGCCACACCGAGTTCTTGATCGACGGCGTGGCGCTGCCGTCCGCGCCGAACGTCCTGGGCGCCGGGGGAAACCATGGCCGATGAACCCATCACCATCGAATTGAACCCGCGCGAGCAGCGAGTGTACGAACGCTTCCGGAGTCGCGTGCGCGAGGTGGTGCCCGGATCGTCGACGGACCTCCGCGACATGCTGCTGCTCCTGCCCGATTTCACCGTGTTGCTCTCGCGTCTCTTGCGCGACCGCCGCGTCCCGCGCACCTCGAAGCTCGTTGCCCTCGTGGGCATCGGCTACGTGCTCTCGCCCATCGACGTCCTCCCGGCGCTCTTGCTCGGGCCGATCGGACTGATCGACGATTTCGTGGTCGTGACCGCGGCGCTTTCCCGCTTGATCAACCACGTGCACCCGGACGTGGTGCGCGATCACTGGCCCGGCCAGGGGGACGCCCTCGCCGTGATCCAGCGCGCCGCCGCCTGGTGTGAGGAGTTCGTAACCGGGAAGCTCGGCGGCTGGGTGCGCGGCCGACTGGGTCTGTCCTAGACCCCCGCGCAAAGCGTTTCAGCGCACGCGCGTGCGCGGTTCGCTGTCTCCGACCAGCGCAGCCAGGGCGTCGCGCCGCTCGGAGGGCAGCCGGCGGACCTTCCCATCGGTGTCGACGGCCGCGTGCTCGGTGAACCCGGTGGCGATCGGGGCTCCCTCGACGCACAGGTTGTAGGCCATCCGCAGCGACGCGAAGCGGACCGTATCGGCCCATACCCGAATCTCGACTTCGTCCGCGAAACGCGCGGGCATGTGGTAGTCGACTTCCACCCGGATCGTGGCGAAGTGATAGCCCGCTTCGACGTAGCGCTCGTAGGGCTGGTCGTGTTCGCGCAGCCAGGCGATCCGGCCCAGCTCGAAGTACCGGACATGGTTCGAGTGGTGGACGATGCCCATCGCATCGGTCTCGAAGAACGGGACCGCGTGTCGGAGGGTCGTGACCGCCGCGCCTTCGGGCGGCTCGGGAGCCCGCTTCAAGAGCCGACGCCCGGCGAGAAACCGAAGCTGAGCTGGCCCGGATCCGCGACGGCCGGCGCGGGGCCGTCATCGCGCTTGCGCCGCGGCGGTCGCGTGGCGGCAGGACGCGGCGCGTAGACGGGACGCTCTTCGTCGCGCTCGGGGCTGGCCGGGCAACCGAGCCGGTATTCGCACCAGCGGCACAGGGCGCTGGTCTTCGCCGGGAACGCGGGCGCGCTGCGGATCCGGTCGATCAGCCCGCGCGTGTCGTCGCGCAGCTGGTCGAGCTGGGCCGGCGTGCGTGTCGAGACCCGCGTCTTGCCCTGGCGCAGGTAGTGCCAGACGAGACGTACGGGCCGACCCTCGCCGAAGCGAGCGCCGATGCCCAGCTGATAGAGCGCGAGCTGGCGGTCGGAGTCGATCTGCGACTGGCTCGGGACCCGGGCCGACGTCTTGTAGTCCTGGATCTCGATGGTGCCGTCGCTGGTGCGCGCGATGCGGTCGATGAACCCCTGCAGGCGGTACTGACCGGTGCCGTCGAGGTCGAACCGGACGTGCTCCTCGACCGCGAGCGTCTCGTCACCGTCGAAGGGGTAGTGGTCGTGGTAGTAGTTCGAGAGGCAGTGCTCGCCCAGCTCGATGTAGTGAAGCAGCGGGGTTCCGGCGCGCACGATCCGCACGCGGGTCGGGTCGTAGGCTTCCTCGAAGAGTTTGCGGTAGCGCCACAGCACCTTCGGCAGCGTCGGAACGCGACCGGTGGCCGCGGTCTTGTACAGGCGCTCGAGCACCTCGTGAACGCGCTTGCCGACGAAGCCCTCGATCGACTCGCTCTCGGCCGGGATCTTCCAGAGGTAGCGGTACTGGAACTTCTGGGGGCAGTTCTCGAAGGAGGACAGCCGCGAGTGGCTGTAGACCTCTTTGCCCGACCCGTTTCTGGCCACGTCAGCGGACCCCATCATTCACGGCTCCCGCGCGGGCGAGGCCGGTCGCATGCTTGCACGGGCCCGCGCGCTCCGAAGGCACGACGCGGGCCGCAGAGAGCGAACGCCAGGCCGAGGGGAGGATGGGGTCCACGCTCGCTCGACCCGCATCGTACTACTGGCCCCCGGGGGCCTCAAGCGGGGAGCACGCTACACTGGCAGCGCGCCCCAAGGAGCCCGCTCCATGTCCTCCGGGAAGTCCGTCCTCCTCGGGTCTCGTGATCCGATGCTCGATCCCCACGTCGTCGAACGCACCGTGAGTGCCCTGGTGGCGAGTTCCGAGAGCGCCCTCGCCAAGGCCGCCAGCGAAGGCCTGCCCGAGCGCACCGAGGTGGCCGACTGGGTCGAGCGCACGAAGCGCCTGGTGCTGATGCAGCACGAGCGTTCGACCCTGCGCTCGGAAGTGCCCCAGCTGGCCATGCGCCTGCACGAACTCCTGTGCGCGGTCCAGCTCCCGGACGGCCTCGAGCCGATGGCCGTGGTCGAGGACTTCCTGCCCCGGCTCCCGATCATTCGCAGCCGGCTGGCCGAGGACGTCGAGGCCGCCTACCGGGGCGATCCGGCGGCCCGCGGGTTCGGTGAGATCGTCGCGGCCTATCCCGCCGTACGGGCGATCGCGATCCATCGCATCGCCCATGCGCTGGCGGCGCTGCGCGTGCCGATCCTGCCGCGGATGATGGCCGAGCACGCCCACGACCGAACCGGCATCGACATCCACCCCGGTGCCCGGATCGGGCGCCGCTTCTTCATCGACCACGGCACCGGCGTGGTGGTTGGCGAGACGACCGAGATCGGCGACGACGTCCGGATCTACCAGGGCGTGACCCTCGGCGCGCTGTCGCCGCGCCAGGGTGAGTCGCTGCGCGGTCAAAAGCGCCACCCCACCATCGAAGACGGGGTCACGATCTACGCCGGCGCCACCATCCTCGGCGGTTCGACGGTGATCGGCCGTGAGAGCGTGATCGGCGGCAACGTCTGGATCACCGAGTCCATCGCGCCGGGCTCCCGCGTGGTGGCCGAACCGCCGCGTCATGGGGTGCAACCACGACGCGACGCGGGCGGGTTCGAGCAGCTGGGCTGGCCCCTCGACGAGAAGTGACGAGTCCCGACGCGCCCGAGTTGCTCGATTCGCTCGAGGACGCGGAGCGCGTTCGGGAGCGCACCCTGGCGAGCCTGGCAGAGGTCGGGCGCATCGTCGCCGTGATGAGCGGCAAGGGGGGCGTCGGCAAGAGCGCCGTCGCCACCCAGCTGGCCGCGTGCCTCGGCCACGACGGCCGCAGCGTGGGGTTGCTCGACGCCGACCTGCACGGACCCTCGGCCGCGAAGATGCTCGGGCTCCGCGGCCAACCGATTCGGGTCGGGGGCGACGGCCAACTGCGTCCCGCCGTCGGGCCGGGTGGGATCCGCGTGCAGAGCATGGACTTCTTCCTGCAAGGCAATCAGGCGCTCGACTGGGACGGCGCGGCGGGGGAGGGCGCCATGCTGCGCAGTGCGATGGAGCAGTCGGCACTCGCCGATCTGATCGGTCGCACGGCCTGGGGCGAGCTCGACACCCTCGTCGTCGATCTGGCGCCGGGTTCCGACCGCCTGCCCGCCCTGCGGCGCTGGTTGCCGGACACGGTGGTCGCCGTCGCCGTGACGATCCCCAGCGAGGTGTCGCTGCTGGCGGTGGAGCGCTCGTTGCGACGCGCCCACGAGGCGCGGATCCCGGTGCTGGGACTCGTCGAGAACTTCGCGAGCGTCGTCTGCGATGCCTGCGGTCACGAATCGGCGCTGTTTCAGGAAGCCCCCGCTGCGACGCTCGCGCACAAGATGGGCATTCCCCTGCTCGCCCAGATTCCGTTCGACGCCGCTCTGGCGCGCGCGGCGGATCGGGGCGACCTCTATGCCGTCGGGGCCGGAACCGGGACGCCGGTCGGGCGCGCGTTCCGCGATCTCGCGGAGCGCGTGTTGGGGTACGCTGCCGCCGCGGAGGGCGCCGACCAGTGATGCACCAAGGGAGAGTCGCGGCACCGCGCATGCGCCGAGCCCATGCGCCGCGCGCCGCGGGCGTGATGGTGGCCATGCTGCTGGCGCTCGCCGCCGACGGAACCGCGGCTCAGGAAGCGGCCGACGACCCCGAAGGTCCGCCGCCCTGGGCGTATGCGATGGCCGGTGAGCTGCTGAGCCCGTTCTGTCCGGGGCGCACGCTCACCGAGTGCCCGAGCCCGCAAGCCGAGAGCCTGCGGATGTGGATCATCGTGCAGGCCGCGGCGGGTCGCAGTCGCCAGGACATCGAGGCCGAGCTCTACGAGCGCTACGGCGACGACATCCGCTCGACGCCCCGCACCGACGGCATCGGGATCACCGCGTACCTCTTGCCGGCGTTCGCCTTCTTCGGCGGCGGTGGCTTGTTGGCCTGGTTCCTGGTGATGGCGACCCGGCGCGGAGGTGGCGGCGGAGGCGGGGACGGTGCGCCGCCGCCCGCTCCGCTCGACGCCGAGCAGGAGCGCCGGCTCGACGCCGCGCTGCGCGGCGAGGATGCCGACGAAGCTCCGAAGGACGAGGATCGAGACGCATGAAGGTCTACACGCGCCGGGGCGATGCCGGCGAGACGGATCTCTTCGGCGGAGGCCGGGTACCGAAGGACGCGCTGCGCGTCGAAGCCTACGGCGCTGTCGATGAACTGAACGCCAGCGTGGGCGTTGCGGCCGCCGCCACGGACAGCGGCGATCTCGCACCCGCCTTGCAGGAGATCCAGTCGCTCCTGTTCGCGTTGGGTGGGGCACTCGCGACGCCGGACCCGGCCCATCGCGCGAAGAGCGGCGTGCCCGAGCCGACCGATGCCGACGTCGCGGCCCTCGAAACCCAGATCGACGCGCTCGAAGAGGAGCTCGAACCCCTGCAGCGCTTCGTGTTGCCGGGGGGAACTGCGGCGGCGGCGGCGCTTCACGTGGCGCGCACGATCTGCCGCCGGGCCGAGCGACGTTGCGTCGAACTCGCCCGCCACGAAGACGTCTCCGCGACCGGGCTCGCCTTCCTGAACCGGCTATCCGATCTCTTGTTCGTGATGGCGCGCGTCGCGAACAAGCGGGCCGGGCAGCCCGACGTCGAGTGGGAGGGCATCGGGCGCTAGCCGCGCCGGTGTCGCGCCGAGGATTACGGTGGGTCGATCGAGTCGCATGCGCAGCCAGGTCCCGATCAGCAGGCCGCTCACCAGCGACAAGAGCAGTGCGATGCCCACGCTCTTCAAGACTTTTCCCATCGCCGGGCAGCATAGGCGAGAATCCGTTCCGCGATGAAGATCTTCGTCTATGGCACGCTGCGTCGCGGCGCACCGATGCACGGTCTCCTCGAGGGGCGCGTCCGCTTCCTCGGCGCGGGCAGTGTCGCCGGTCGCCTGCTGGACCTCGGTGCCTTCCCCGGTCTCGTTCCGCCCGAGGCCGAGGGGGATCGCGTCGAGGGGGAGCTCTTCGCGATCGTCGAGGGGGAAGCCGAGTCGCTCCTCGACGCGGCCGACCGCTACGAGGGCGAGACCTTTCGACGGAGTTGGGAAGCCGTCGAGGGCCCGGCGGGCCCCGAGGAAGCCTGGCTCTACTGGTACATCGGAGAGCGCACCGGGCCCGAGCTCGACCCGGGCGATCTGCCTACGAACGCAAAAGGTCCAGGATCTCCTCGCGGTTGAGCGGGGCCACCGTGCCCTCGCCGAGTGCCGCCTCGCCGAGAGCGCGCTTGCGCTCCTGCAACGCAAGGACGCGCTCTTCCACCGTGTCCGTCGCGACCAGCCGCGCGACGACCACGGGCCGGGTCTGCCCGATGCGGTGCGCGCGGTCGGCGGCCTGGGCCTCGACGGCCGGATTCCACCACGGATCGAGGATGTACACCGTGTCCGCCGCGGTGAGGTTGAGCCCGCTGCCGCCCGCGCGCAGCGACACGAGCAAGACGGGCGGGCCGTCCTCGGCCTGAAACGCGTCGACCACCGCCCCGCGGTCGGCGGTGCTGCCGTCGAGTCGGGCGAAGGGCAACTCGGCGTCTCGCAGGACGGGCTCGACGCGATCGAGGAGCGACGTCCACTGAGAGAAGACGAGGGCCTTGTGCCCCTCGGCCACCGACGACTCGAGACGCTCGCGGAGCACCTCGAGCTTTGCCGACGTCGTCACCTCGCTGCCCGGAACGAGGCCACCGTGACACGCCGCTTGTCGCAGGCGCAGCAGCGCTTCGAGGGCCTGTAGCGGGTTCGCCCCCGCCGCGAAGCGCTTCGCCACGTCGTCGCGGGTGGCGGCGCGGATCGTGTCGTAGAGCGTCCGCTCGGGTTCGGAGAGCTCGACGTGCAACACGATCTCGGTGCGCGGCGGCAGCTCGGGGGCGACGTCGCGCTTGAGTCGGCGCAGCACGAAGGGCCGGATGCGGCGTCGCAGCCGCTCCGCCGCTTCGGCGTCGCCCGCCGCAATCGGTTTGGCGTAGATCTCGTCGAAGCGCTTGCGGTCGCCGAGCCAGCCGCGCGCGAGGAACTGGAACTGGCTCCACAGCTCCGCCAGGCGATTCTCCACCGGCGTACCCGACAGTGCGATCCGAAACCGACCGGGCAGGGCGTGGGCCGCCCGCGCCACCTGGCTGTCCGGATTCTTGATGGCCTGGGATTCGTCGAGCACCACGCAGTCCCAGTCGATCTCGCCCAGCTTCTTCGCGTCGAGGCGCAGGAGCGCGTAGCTCGTGACGGTGAGGTCGGCATCGGGATCGAGGCTTCGGCTGGCACCGTGGTAGCGACACACGGAGAGGTCGGGCCGAAAGCGCTCCGCCTCCGCCGCCCAGTTGGGCAGCACGCTCGTGGGGGCGACGACCAGCGTGCGTCCGCGCACGGCGCACAGGGTCTGGAGGGTCTTGCCGAGCCCCATGTCATCCGCCAGCAGGGCCGGCAGGCCCGCGTCGCGCAGGCGCCCCAGCCAGGCGACGCCGTCCTCCTGGTAGTGGCGCAGCGTCGCTCGGAGCCCGTCGGGGAGGGCGGGCGATGCGTCGTCCTCGCCCTCGAGCCGTTCGCAGAGAGCGAGCACGTCTGGGGCCGGCGTCAGGTCGTGGTCTGCTGCGAAGGCGATGAGCTCCGGCCAGGCCGTGGGCGGGAGCGCGTCGCGCTCGCCGCGTGCGGCGAGCAGGTCGGCCACCCGAGCACCGTGGGCACGCAGCCAGTCGCTCGGGATCTCGGCGAAGCCGCCGCCGTCGAGCGGGACCCAGCTCTCGCCTTCGCGCCATGCGCTCAGCACGGCGCCTGCCGAGGCCGTGCCCTCCCCATCCCCTCCGGCGAAGGAGAGGTCGAAGCGATCCCCGTCCAACGTCGGGCGGGGTTCGAGGGACCCGCGTCGTGCGAAGCCGCGCAGGGTGGAATCGTCGGCGAGGTCCGGCCAGCGGCGCAGGCGGTCGGCGAGCGCGAGGGCATCGCCGCCCGTGCTCTCGAGACGGCGGCCGGGTGCGAGCTCGAGCTCGCTCTGCAGCTGACGCAACAGCGCCCGCTCGGCCGCTTCGTCCCGCAGCGGCACGGGGCCCCCGAGCGCGACGAGCTGACCCGCGTCGACGCGCGCGGTCGGCGGGTCGCCGTACACGAGCAGCGGCAACACGCGCAGCGTGTCGCCGTCGCGCGCGATCTCGAAGGAGAGGCGCGGCGGTTCGCGGTGGGTCTTCGGGAGCCGGTTCGTTGCGATCTCGACGGGGATCCGCTCGCGCAGCGAAGGCAGCACCTCCGTCACGAGCGCAGCGGCTTCGTCGGCGGCGTAGTCGCGGCCGCGACGCAGCTCCTCGAGCTCGCGCCCCGACAGGTTCGAGGCGCCGGCGCGACACAGGGTCTGGTCGTCGAGGAGCACGAGGTCGCCCTCGAAGCGTTCCAGGATGCGCGGGTCGGGACGCACGCGCAGACGGAAGCCGGCGGGACCGTCCTCGAGCCGCCCCTGGAACCCGACCTGCTCGCTACTGGCCGTGATCGGCGTTCCGTCGAGCTGGACGTCGGCGATGCGCGCCAGCGCTGCGAGCACGGCGCTCCACACGCCGCGCGGGAGCACGCCGCGACGCTGGGTGCCGAGCGCGCTCTCGAGCGCGACGTCTTCGCCGGTCGCCAGGAAGTCGGGACCGTCCACGCGACCCGAACGCACGGCCGCGATCGTGCTGCGCAGCGGGCTCTCGCCCGTCTCGGCAACGACGACCCGCTCGAAGGAGAGCGCGCCATTCTCGCGCGTCAGTCGTACGGCGAGTCTTCCCGCCTCGGCCTGGCGCCCGGCGGGCAGCGACTGGCCGGCATTGCGCGCGCGGCGCACCGCGATGACGGCGGCCGCCGCGTGTTCGCAAGCGGGTTCACGGCTCGCGCAGTCACAGTCCCAGTCGGCGTCGTCCGGGTAGAGCACGACCGTCGGGGACACCACCGCGTTCGGGACCGCCACGCGCACGACGATCTCGTCGTCAGTCTCGCGTTCGCCGCTCACCGCCTCTGCGCGGGCGAGCTCCACGCCACGTGACCAGCTGCCCGACGAGCACTGGGAGCGCAGCTCTTCGAAGAGTTCCTCGAGCGGACCGCTCACCGGGACCTCACGCGCCGCCGAGTCGTTCCTCGAGCGTGCGTGTGAGTCGCGCCAAGGCGGCGAAGGCGCTCTCGTCCGTCGACTGGTTCAGCTGGTCTTCGACCCCGGCGACGCCGCCGACGCGCTCGAGGCCGAAGCTGCCGAAGCGACGCCGCAGACTCTCGACCACGAACCGCCGGCGTCCACTCTCGCGGCGCGCCGCGAGCTGTCCGGCGGCCAGGGCGTGTTCCCTGTGGGTGTCGAGCAGGTCGAGCAGGGCATCGATGCCCGTCCCGTCGCGGGCGGACACCAGTTCGACGGGCGGCGCCCAGTCCTTGGGGTCGCGCTCGGTGAGCCGCAGACCGCCTTCGAGCTCGCGCGCCGTGCGCTCGGCGAGCGGTCCGACGTCGGCCTTGTTCACGGCGAAGAGGTCCGGCAACTCGAGGATGCCGGCCTTCATGAACTGGAGGGTGTCACCGCCGCCCGGGTTGGCCACGAAGAGCAGGGAGTCGGCGAGTGCCGCGATCTCGCCTTCGGATTGACCCACGCCGACGGTCTCGACGAAGACGTGGTCGAAGCTGGCGGCGAGGATCGAGACCGCGGCCCAGGTGCTCTCGGCGAGACCGCCGAGCCGGTCGCGCGCGGCCATCGAACGGATGAACACGCCCGGGTCCCCCGCCCCCGAGCGCATGCGGATCCGGTCGCCGAGGAGCGCGCCGCCGGTGCGCTGGCTCGAGGGGTCGACGGCGACGACGGCGACGGTCGCGTCGCGTCGGCGCAAGCCGCGCACCAGCGCGTCGAGCAGCGTGGACTTCCCAGCGCCGGGCGCACCGGTCACGCCCACCCGCGCCGCTCCCGGGAACGGTGCGTCCTGGTCGAGGGCGTCGAGCAGGGCGAGCGCTTCGGCGCGCTTCGCGGGACGCCGATCGTCGGCGAGGTTCAGCGCCTCCGCGACGGCGCCGCGGTCCCCTGCGCGCAGGCGTTGGACGAGCTCAGGCGGCAGCGCGGGAGTCCGCCACGACGTCGACGATCTCGTCCATGATTCGCGTCAGGTCGAAATCCTTCGGGGTGTATACGCGCGCGACGCCGGCGGCTCGTAGCTTCTGTGCGTCGTCGTCCGGGATGATGCCGCCCACCACGACGGGCACGTCGCCGCAGCCGACCTTCCGTAGTTCCTCGAGGACGTCGATCACCAGCACGCCGTGGGAGCCCGACAGGATCGAGAGGCCGATCACGTGGACGCCTTCGTCGCGGGCCGACGCGGCGATCTCTTCGGGTGTCAGCCGGATGCCCTCGTAGACGACCTCCATGCCGACGTCGCGTGCCTTCACGGCGATCTGCTCGGCGCCATTGCTGTGGCCGTCGAGGCCGGGCTTGCCCACCAGGAGCTTGAGCGGGCGTCCGAGCTGGGCTTCGATGGCCTGGACCCGTTCGCGCACGGCGGCGGTGCCGTCGCTCGCTTCGGCGGCGCGCCCCTCGACCACGCCGGTCGGCGCCCGGTACTCGCCGAAGCGCTGCCGCAGCGTGTCGGACCACTCGCCGGTGGTGACGCCGGCCTGGGCGGCTCGGATCGAGACGGGCATGACGTTGCGTCCGGATGCCAGGGCGTCGTCGAGCTCGCGGAGCGCGGCCTGCACTTCGGCGTCGTTGCGCTTCGCGCGAAAGGCGCGCAGCGCCTCGATCTGATCGCGCTCGGCCGAATCGTCGACCACCAGGATGCTCTGCTCGTCCTCGTCGGTGAGCGGGGAGGGCTCGGCCTCGGTGTAGGCGTTCACGCCGACCACGGTCTGCTCGCCGTTCTCGATCGCGCGCAGGCGTCTCGTGTTCGATGCGACGAGCTGCTGCTTCATGTAGGCGCTCTCGACCGCGGCGACGGCCCCGCCCATCTTGAGCACGCGTTCGAGCTCTTCCTTCGCGCTCGCCTTGAGCTCTTCGACCTTCGCCTCGACCACGTGGGACCCGTCGAAGAGGTCCGGGTACTCGAGCAGGTCGGTCTCGTAGGCGAGGATCTGCTGGATCCGCAGGGACCACTGCTGGTCCCAGGGGCGCGGCAGACCGAGGGCCTCGTTCCACGCGGGCAGCTGCAGGGCCCGGCAGCGGGCCTTCTTCGAGAAGGTGACCCCCAGCGCTTCGAGCACGATGCGGATGACGTTGTTCTCGGGCTGGGCTTCGGTGAGGCCCAGGCTGTTCACCTGAACCCCGTAGCGGAAGCGGCGCAGCTTCGGATTCTCGACGCCGTAGCGCTCACCCGTGATCTCGTCCCAGATCTCGGCCATCGCCCGGCACTTGCAGATCTCTTCCACGAAGCGGATGCCCGCGTTCAGGAAGAAGGAGATGCGGCCGACGACGTTGGGAATGACCTCGGGCGAGACGTCGCCACTGTCGCGGACGCCGTCGAGCACGGCGATCGCGTTCGCCATGGCGTAAGCGATCTCCTGGGTGGGTGTCGCTCCGGCTTCCTGCAAGTGGTAGGAGCAGATGTTGATCGGATTCCACTTCGGAATCTTGTCGACCGTGTAGGAGACCATGTCGGCGATCAAGCGCATGGACGGCTCGGGCGGGAACACGTACGTGCCGCGCGAGAGGTACTCCTTGATGATGTCGTTCTGGGTGGTGCCCTGGAGCGCCGCCGCATCGACTCCGTTGCGCTCCGCGTTCGCGACGTAGAGCGAGAGCAGCCAGGCCGCGGTCGCATTGATCGTCATCGACGTGTTCATGCGATCGAGCGGGATCTGATCGAAGAGCGTCGCCATGTCGTCGATGTGGGAGATCGGCACGCCCACCTTGCCGACTTCGCCGCGCGCCAACGCGTGATCCGAATCGAAACCGGTCTGGGTCGGCAGGTCGAATGCGACCGAGAGACCCGTTTGTCCCTTGGAGAGATTGCTGCGATAGAGGGCGTTGCTCGCCTTCGCCGAAGAGTGACCGGAGTAGGTCCGGAACACCCAGGGGCGGTCGCGTTCGGGAGTGGGGGCGCTCATGGGGCGTGGACTCGCGTTTCGGGCGCGGCCAGAATGGCGCGCAAGTACGCGAGAAGATTAACGAAAGTGCCTCGTTTGGCGCCAGCTTACCCGCGTCTGCGGTTCGCCCCGGAACCCCCCGAGATTCCTCGGGTTCGGGTGAATTCCCGAAGACCCACGTACGTCTACGAAGCCCGCCCGGCCCCGAGCCCCGCTCGTTCGGTCCGGCTCGCGCGCGACGCGGCATGCTGCCTGTCGCCCCACCCCGGGCGGGCTAACTTTCGACATGGCCCAACTCACTCCCCCCGCACAGGATTTCCCCGAAGACCTGGAAGCCGGGATCCTGGCGCTCAAAGAAGAGCGCAACGCCGTGATCCTGGCCCACTACTACCAGGAATCCGAGGTCCAGGATCTCGCCGACTTCGTCGGTGACTCCCTGGCGTTGGCCCAGGCCGCTACGAAGGTCGACCGAGACGTCATCGCCTTCTGCGGCGTCCACTTCATGGCCGAGACCGCGAAGATCCTGAACCCGGATCGGATCGTGGTCGTGCCCGATCTCGAAGCCGGTTGTTCGCTCGCCGATGGCTGCCCGCCCGACGCCTTCCAGGCGTTCAAGGACGAGCACCCCGAGGCGAAGGTGCTCACCTACATCAACTGCAGCGCCGAGGTGAAGGCGATGAGCGACCTCATCTGCACCTCGTCCAACGCGGTAAAGATGGCCGCGCACTTCGATGATGAGCCGCTGATCTTCGCGCCCGATCGGCACCTGGCGCGCTGGGTGGCCGGCCAGTCGGGGCGCGACGACATGATCGTCTGGCAGGGCGCGTGCATCGTGCACGAGCAGTTCAGCGCGAAGGGGCTGGCGAAGCTGCGCGTGAAACACCCGGACGCGGAGGTGCTGGCCCACCCCGAATGCGATCAGGCGGTGCTCGACCAGGCCGACTTCATCGCGTCGACGACGGGCATCATCGATCGCGCAGTCAACGGAGATGCGGACACGCTGATCATCGCCACCGAAGACGGCGTCTTCCACCAGATCCAGCAGCGCGCGCCAGAGAAGCAGCTGATTCAGGCACCGGGCATGGACGAGAGCTGCGCCTGCAACCAGTGCCCCTTCATGCGCCTCAACACGCTCCAGAAGCTCTACCTCTGCCTGCGTGATCTGGAGCCGCGGGTCGAGGTGCCCGAGGAGATCCGGGTCCGGGCGCTGCAGCCGATCGAGAAGATGTTGGAGCTGTCGGCGTAGCCTCTTGATTGCGTTCACTAGACGACCGGCTGCGCCGGCCGTCCTTGGTGTCGGCGCAGCGATTCTTCGAATCGCACCGCGCCGACGACACCCTCCGGTCTCGCGGCGTCGCGCCGGGTGGCGGGTTCTGGTGGTGTGCTTGTGCCTGGGCGCGAACGCGTGTCTGCCCACGCAACCCACGCGGCATCTGCTGCACTTCGCGGAGGAAGCTCCGGCCGAGGGCAGCTTCGCGCCCGATGTGGCGGTCCGGGACCTCGACGGAGCAGAGCGTCGGCTCTCGGAGTGGATCGGGGAGCGTCCGGTCGTACTCCAGCTCGGAAGCTACTCCTGCCCGCTGTTTCGACAGCGACGGCACTGGATGAACCGCATGGCCGAGGGCTGGAGCGACCGGGTCCAGTTCCTCGTGGTCTACACCCAGGAGGCGCACCCGATCGATGCGGCGAGCCCGTGGACGCCCGAGGTCTGGGACCCCTGGGTGAATGGATGGTCCGGTGTCCGCATGACGAAGGCCGTTTCCTGGCAGGAGCGCCGGGACGCCGCCGAGCGGGCGCAATCCGAGCTCGACCTCGCGATGCCCGTACTGCTGGATCGCATGACCGATGACGCCTGGCGCCAGTACGGACGCGCTCCCTCGCCCGCCTTCGTGATCGATCGCAACGGGCGCATCACCCTGCGTCAGGTCTGGGTGAACCCGGGACCGATTCACGACGAGCTTCGCCGGTTGGTCGCGGAACCGAGCGAGGCGCCGTGACTGTCGGGTCGCGGCCGCTGCGTCCCACACGCGCACCGGGTCCCTTACCCGCCAGGTAATCGCGGGGCTTCCCTCGATCCCGCATGCTGTCGGCATGGCGGGTCGACGCACGACGGAATCCGGGTTCGGGGCGCTGCTGCGCGACGCCCGGAAGGCGCGCGGCGTCTCCCAGCTGACCCTCGCACTCGACGCCGACGTGTCGGCGCGCCACCTGAGCTTCCTCGAGACCGGGCGCGCCGAGCCCAGTCGCGAGATGGTGCTGCGCCTGGCGGAAGCCCTCGACCTCCCGTTGCGCGAACGCAACCTCTGGCTGACCGGGGCGGGCTTCGCTTCGATCTACACGGAGACCTCCCTCGACGCGCCGGAGATGGCCACGCTACGCCGCGTGCTCTTCGGCATGATCGATCGCTACGACCCCTACCCGGCACTGCTGATCGATCGGGGCTGGAACGTCGTGCACGCGAACGCTGCGCTCGGGCGCACCTTTGCCCGCTTCGTCGGGACCGACCCGGTCTGGACCGCCCAGCCCCTGAACCTCGTGCATCTCACCTTGCATCCGGGTGGGCTGCGTCCCTGGCTCGTCAACTGGGACGACGTCGCGGCCTATACGCTGCTGCGGCTCTCGAGAGAAGCGGCGCTGGCCTCGGAGTCCGACGAACTCGCCGCGCTCCTCGAAGCGGCGCGGGGGTATCCGGACCTGCCGCCGGCGCGACCGACGGTGCCCGAAGGGCCCGTCCTCCCGCTCCACTTGAAGCGTGACGACCTCGAGCTGCGTCTGTTCAGCACGGTTACGACCGTCGGCAGCCCGGGAGACATCACCCTCGAAGATCTCCGCATCGAAGCCTTCGTCCCGGCCGACGACGCGAGTGAAGCCGCGCTCCACGCGCTGGCGGAGTAGCCACCCCGCGTTCGTCTGCACCGAACCGGCTCCACCCGGGCATCACCCGGATCGCGCCCGACACCATAAGGAGACACTCCATGTCCGATCAACGTCTGCTCAAGGGAGCCCTGCTGGCGAACGCCGCCTTCTCGACCTGCTCCGGGGCCGCGAGCCTGCTCTTCGCCGATGCGCTCGGAGAGTTCCTCGGCGGCATCCCCGGTTCCGAACTCATGGGCCTGGGTGTGGGGCTGCTCGGCTTCGCCGGGTTCGTGTTCTGGCTCTCCCGGCGAGATGTCGTGCCGGCGGCGCTCGGCTGGGGAGTCGTCGCGGGCGACGTCGCCTGGGTGTTGGCCACGGTGCCGATCGTGGCGTCGGACGCGCTCTCGCGCGGGGGCGATTGGCTCGCGCTCGGCATCGCCGACGTCGTGCTGCTCTTCGCGATCCTCCAGGGCGTGGGTCTCTGGCGCAGCCGGTCGCTGACGGGCTCGGCGGCGGAGGCCACGTCCTAGGTCGGGGAGGGCGTCGCGGGGCCGAGAGGCCTCGCTGACGCCCGGCGTCCTTCATCGACGATCGAATCAATTCGTTGACGACTGTCAGTGAAACTGGCAAGGTCTCGTTCCGCACCCGCTGGAGCGACCCGCCGTGCCCAACCCCGACCTTGCCGACTTCTCCCCCCACGCCGCGTCCTTCTACGAGGGAGGCGAGGCCGACGCCGTCTTCCGACGCCTCCGCGCCGAAGACCCGCTCCATTGGAGCGAACGCTTCGGCTACTGGGCGGTTACGAAGCACGCCGACATCCAGTCGATGTCCCAGCGACCCCGCCTGTTCTCGTCGGAACAGGGCTCGCAGCTCGCGGAGCTGGTGCGCATCGCGGAAGGGCGCCCACGTCCCGACGCCTCGCGTGCGGACCAGCTGGCTCGCGCCACGCTCCTGCGGATGGATCCGCCGCGCCACAACCAGCTCCGGAAGGCCGTGATCGGGGCGTTCACGCCGCGCCAGGTAGCCGCGCTGGAACCGCGCATCCGGGAGATCGCCCGGCACACCCTGGACACCGTGGGGGAGGGCGACCGCATCGATCTCGTCGAGCGCGTCGCGGTGCCGCTCCCGATGATCGTGATCGCCGAGCTGCTGGGCGTGCCGCCCGAGCACGGCCCGCGGTTTCGCCGTTGGTCCGACGCGATGATCGCGGCGGGCGCCGGAGAGTTCGGCGACGAGACCCGCGCCGCGTCGACCGAGTTGATCCAGTACGTGCTGGCGATCGCCGAGGAGCGGCGCAGGCGGCCCCGCGGCGACCTGATCTCGCGACTGGTTGCCGCGGAAGTCGACGGGCAACCGCTCTCCGATCTCGAGATCGGGATGTTCGGGCTCACGCTGCTCGTCGCCGGGAACGAGACCACCCGCAACCTGATCGCCGGTGGATCGCTCGCGCTGCTGCACCACCCTGAACAGCACGAGCGCCTGCTCGCGACGCCGGGCTTGCTGCCGAACGCGATCGAGGAGATGCTCCGCTTCGTGACACCGATTCGCCACGTCACTCGCCGCGCGACCGCCGACGTCGAGGTGCGCGGTCGCACCGTCCGCGCCGGCGATGCCCTCGTGTTCTTCTACGGCTCAGCGAACCGCGACGAGGAGGTCTTCGGTCCGGACGCGGAGCGCTTCGACATCACCCGGTCCGACGCGCGCCGGCATCTGTCCTTCGGCTTCGGCGAGCACGTCTGTCTGGGGGCGGCGCTGGCGCGGCTCGAGGCGCGCGTGCTCTTCGAGGAGCTCTTCGCCCGCTGGCCCCGCTTCGAGCTGGCGGAGACACCGCAGCCGCTGGGATCGCCGCTCGTGAACGGCCTGGCTTCCTTGCCGGTGCGCCGGGCCGCGTAGTGGCGTCTCCCTTCGAGCGTCCGGGACCGCGCGAGCAGCAGCGTTTGCGCACGCGCGCCCAGCTCTTCGAAGCGGCGCTGGCCGAGTTCGCGAAGGTGGGTTTCGAGCGGGCCAGCATCGCCGAAATCGCGCGGGCGGTGGGGGTCTCGCGCCCGAGCTTCTACTTCCACTTCCCGACGAAGGACCACGTCCTGCTCGAGCTCCAGTGGCACAAGGAGAACGAGATCGTCGAGCAGCTGCGCCCGGCGGCCGATCTGCGCGCGCTGCTCGAGGCCCTGCCCGACGCCGTCTGCGATGCCTACGACAGCATCGAGGGGCCCGGCGTCGCGCGCGACGTCGCCTTCGTCTACGCCCGGCGCCCTGCGAAGCTGCCGTTGGCCGAACAGCCGTTTCCGCTGGTGCGCCTGTTGGAGGAGCGCTTCGCGGCGGGCGCGGCGCGGGGCGAGCTGCGTGCCGGGATCGAACCCGAACGCGCGCCCTTGATGTGCCTGACCAGCGTCTTCGGCTATCTCATCGCGAATCGACCGGAAGCCGAGCGTCGTGCCGACCTGCGCACGATCGCGGGGCTGTTCCTGCCGGAGGGAGTCGATTGATGCGTGAAGTCACCGCGCGGGCGCGCATCGCGCTGCCGCAAGCGACGTGCTGGGAGAAGCTGTGCGACTTCACGCGCGCCCTCGAGTACGTGCCCGGCCTCACTTCCCTGGAGGTCACGACGGAGCAGCGCGAGGGCGTCGGGGCGAGTCGCGTGGTCGTTCACGAGACGACCGGGGCGATGAACGAGACCGTCACCGAGTGGACCGAGGGGCAGGGCTTCTGGATGCGCCTGCATCGTGGCGAGAAGGGCCCGATGCCTCCGCTGCGCGAGGCCCAGTTCCGGTACTGGCTCGAAGCCCAGGGCGCGGACGCCTGCGACATCGTCCTGACCCTGCGGTACGCCCTCGGCCTCGGGCCGCTGGGCGCGCTTCTGGATGCGCTCTTCCTGCGACGCACGCTGGCGAAGAACCTCCTCGATACGGCGCTGGCCCTGGCCGAGCACTACGAGACCGGCGCGCGCGTCACGCCGGAGAAGCTGGCGGCCCGCCGCGCCCGCGCGGCCTGATCCGGGAGCTCGCCGTCCCGGCGCAAGCAACCGATGCCCACCGCTAGAGTGGGTCCATTATGGCGTCCTCGCGCGAAGCCCAGCTCTCGTTCTTTCCCGAGCACGAGCGCTGGCGTCGGGTGGGACCGGCGACCGTCGACGACGCGACGCGACAGCTGGCCGAGCGTCTGCCGGGCGGCGTGTATCTGGGCACCTCGTCCTGGTCCTTCCCGGGCTGGAGCGGAATCGTCTACGACCGCGAGGCCACGACGAACCTGCTCGCGCGGCATGGCCTGGCCGCCTACGCCCAGCATCCACTGCTGCGGGCGGTCGGAATCGATCGCAGCTACTACGCCCCCCTCGCGGAGGAGGCGTATCGCGCGTACGCCGAGGTGGTGCCCGAGGGCTTTCGCTTTCTCGCGAAGGGCCAGGACGTGTGCACGCTCGAACGCTTTCCGTCGCACCCGCGGTTCGGCGCGCGCGCGGGCGAGCCGAACCCCCACTACCTCGACCCCGCCTACGCGAGCGACCAGGTCGTGGCGCCTTTCGCCGCTGGGCTGGGACGGCGCGCCGGTGTGCTCGTCTTCCAGTTCACGCCCCAGCGCACGAGCGAGGCCGAGCCGATCGGTGCGCTGGCAGTGCGCCTGCACCGTTTCCTCGAGGCCCTGCCGAAGGGCGTGCTCTACGCGGTCGAGATCCGCCACGAGCCGTGGCTCTCCGACGCGTATGCGGAGGCCCTCGACGCGGCGGGTGCTGCTCCTTGTCTGACCGTCCACCCCAGCATGCCCGGACTCGCCGAACAGGCCGCGCGCTTTCCGCGGGCGCCGGCGCTGGTGGCGCGCTGGAACCTGGGAGGGCGGCGTCGCTACGAGCAGGCGAAGGAGCGCTACGCGCCCTTCGATCGCATCGTCGATCCCGACGTGTCCTCGCGCGGAGCGCTGGCGGGGTTGGTGGCGTCGGCGACCGCGTCGGGGCGCCCGAGTTTCATCACCATCAACAACAAGGCCGAGGGGTCGGCGCCCCTGTCGGTCCGGCAGCTGGCTGCCGCCATCGGGGAGGCTGCGACCCCTCCGGCGGCTGGCGAGGAGGCGCCGTGACCGCGCGACCCGTCGTCGAGATCGAGTACTGCACCCGCTGTCGTTGGCTGCTCCGCGCCGCGTGGATGGCCCAGGAACTCCTGCAGACCTTCGAGAGCGATCTCGGTGGGGTGCGTCTGACGCCAAACGAAGAGGGCGGGGTCTTCGACGTGCGCCTCGACGGTGACGCGCTCTTCTCCCGCGCGTCGGAAAGCCGCTTCCCCGAGAGCAAGGAACTCAAACGCCTCGTGCGCGACCGGGTCGCTCCCGGCCGCGACCTCGGTCACGTCGATCGCTGACGCGGACTAGCGCCCCGGCGAGTACCAGATCGGCGAGGTCCAGGCGCGCTCCTGGATCACCGGGCGATGGTCCTCGGCGCAGCAGCCCTCGAAGCCGCGCGTGATCGTGCTCGAGTCGCTGCACACGACACCGGCGCTCACGCACAGCTGCTGGCTCCAGCGACAGGTCGGATTCTCGAGCACGCGCGCGTAGTAGAAGGCACGCTCGTTCGGATCGAAGTCCGGATCTTCCCAGACGCTGCAGAGGCTCGCTTCACCCGCGCCCGAGGGACGGCAGGTCGCCGTGTCGACGGAGGCGCCGTTGTCGCCGCCGGCCACGTCGTAGACCTTCTCGCGGGACGCGCCGCCCTCGACCCAGCCCTTCACGATCTGGATGCGCTGCAGCGGCATGCCCGGGTGGGCATCGGTGCCCGGATCCTGCAGGGCCGACACCGCGAAGCGGGGCGCCCCCGCGTCGGCGGGGCGCTTCGGGAGATCGCCGCCCATCGGGACGCCACCGTCGTAGCCCGCCTCCGCGAAACCGTCGCTTCCGCAGAGGCCGCCTTCGTAGCCCCAGCCGCCGAAGAATCGGACGACCGGACGCGTACCACTGGTGCCGTAGGCCTCCTTGCGGGTGAGTGCGGCGAACACCGAGTCGCGGCTGTTCTCCTCGGCCCAGACCACGGCCAGGCCGCCCGGGTTGAACTCGAGGTTGTCGGGCAGACCGATGGGCAGGCCGAAGACCGCGTTGTTGCCCGCACCCCCATGGCCCTTCGAGTCGTACTCCATGGCCAGACCGGGGGCCGCGAGGTGGGTGTCGGTGCTCGCGATGATTCCGTACTTCAGCGAGTTGACGCCGATCGTCGCTTCCTGGAGCAGGCCCTTCTTGAGGGCTTCGCGCACCATCGCCGAGCGCTTCGGCTTCGGCGTCACGTTCGAGGTGATGCCGAGCTGTGCCAGGCGGGAGACGCCCGCAAAGGAGTCGTAGTCGAGTTTCTCGAAGGCGCACGCTTCGTCGACCGTGTCGCCGCCGAGCAGGCACTCGGAGTCGCCCTTGTGCTGCATGATCTCGACGAGGGGCTCGTAGCGCTGCCGGCGTCGGGCCTCTTCCTTGGTCACGCGCAGACCGCCGTCCTTCTCGGTGCGGAGCTTGCCACTCGCGAACATCAGGCCGTCGCCGCTGATGTTCGAGTTGTGCGGGATGGTGAGGACGTCGCAGCCCTTCTTCCCCTTCACGCACTGGCGCTCGAGTCCGACCCAGAGGTCGTAGGCCGAAGGGGTGTCGACCCAGGACATGGCGAAGTCGGGGACCACGTGGTTCCGGAAGATCACGTTGCGGTGGAGATTTTCGCCGTTGCCGACCGAGGCGGTCCATTCGTAGCCCGCGAACGCCGTGAAGCTGCACTCGGCGGTGCGGTCATAGGCTTCTTCGGCGGCGTCCTGGATGTCCTGCCACGCAGCGCGGTGGTTCACCGCGCACGCGCCGTCGCGCTTGTCGCCGCAGAAGTTGAAGCGCTCGCGGCCCAGCAGAGTGCGCGCCGCGCTCACCATCGCCATCGGGCCGAGGTTGCGCATGTACCAGCAGGCGTCCGAGTCGTAGCCGGGCGAACCCTCGACGTAGCAGGCCCGCACCTCGCCCAGCATCTCGCTGTGGTCCGAGACGGCGGTCCAGTCGAGGGGCCGATCGATCTGGATCGAGCGCATCGCCTTGCCGGTCGCGGGGTCGTAGGGCTGGATGCCGATCTCTTCACCCTTCGCGAAGCGGTAGGCGTCGCGCGGAGTGTTGAGCGTGCTCTGGGAGCGCGCGTCGAAGGAGAAGGCGGTGTGGACGTGGGTGTCTCCGAAGAGCGGCTGACGCAGCGCTTCGTGACTCGCGCAGTCTTCCCGCTTTTCGGTGCGCTCGAAGGCGTGCTCCGCGGCGAACGCCGAGACCGGTAGCCACAGGCACACGAGGAGCGCGGTCCCGCGCCCGAGTCGTTGGGTGAAGGACATCGTCTCCCCTCCTGCGCCTTCGCGGTGTGGGCGAAGACCGTCGATGCTGGAACCTCGGGCGGCGGTCGGGCTAGTCCGCGACGTCCGCCTCGCTGAACTCGTAGGACGAGCGCAGCTCGGGGTCATTCTTCGCGAGAAGTTTCGCGAGCGCCACCATAACGTGACACTGCTTCACCGTGGCATCGTCCTGCATCTTGCCGTCGATCATCACGGCACCCGTACCATCTCCCATCTCCTTGAGGACGTGCTTCGCCCACAGCACCTCCTCGACCGGCGGGCTGAACACCTTCTTGGCGATGTCGATCTGCACCGGGTGCAGGCTCCAGGCGCCGACGCAACCCATCAGGAAGGCGTTCCGGAACTGGTCTTCGCAGGCCACCGTGTCCTTGATGTCGCCAAAGGGGCCGTAGTAAGGGAGGATCCCGTTGGCGTTACAGGCGTCGACCATGCGCGCCATCGTGTAGTGCCAGAGGTCCTGCTGCGCCGTGGTGCGCGGCGCTTCGATGTCCTCGCCTTCCGGGTCGGTGCGCACCAGGTAGCCGGGGTGACCGCCACCCACGCGCGTCGTCTTCATGCGACGCGACGCGGCCAGGTCGGCCGGTCCGAGCGACAGGCCCTGCATGCGCGGGCTCGCCGCGCAGATCTCCTCGACGTTCGCGACGCCGAGCGCCGTCTCGAGGATGGCGTGGATGAGCAGCGGCTTCTGGATGCCGGCGCGCGCCTCGAGCTGGGCAAGCAGGCGGTCGACGTAGTGGATGTCCCAGGCGCCTTCGACCTTCGGGATCATGATCACGTCGAGTTCGTTTCCGATCTCGGTGACGAGCGTGAAGATGTCGTCGAGGAACCAGGGGCTCTCGAGACAGTTCACGCGGGTCCAGAGCTGGCAATCGCCGAAGTCGGTCTCGCGCCCGATCTTCACGAGCCCCTCGCGCGCCGCGATCTTGTTGTCGGCCTTGATCGCGTCCTCGAGGTTGCCCAGCAGGACGTCGCACTTCTTCGCTATGTCCGGGACCTTCGTCGCCATCTTCGGGTTCGAAGGGTCGAAGAAGTGGATCATCCGGGAAGGCGTGAAGGGGATCTCGCGCGGCGGGGCCGGCGCGCCGATCGCCATCGGCTGGAAGAAATCCTTGGCACTTCGCATGGTCGCCTCCTCTGCGCCTCCGACGCGGTGGACGGAGACGCGGGTCGTCGCTTGTCAGGGGCCGTCCCGGGGCGCCGGCCAGGAGGGGGCGGCGCGGGGAGCGGGGGGTCTTCGCTGGGCGGACGCTAGCGCAACCCATCCGCCCGGGAGGCGCCGGGAACTCGTCTGGGCACCGCCACGCTAGGCGTAGTGGCTGCGTCGCTTGACCGCGATCTCGCGGTCGAGCTCGAAGATCGGGACCTTCTTCCAGCCGGCCGGGGCGTCGTCGCTCGCGGGCGCGTCGGCGTCCTGGACGAACTTGTGGCCCAGCAGCCGGGCTTCGAGGATGCCCAGATCCGGGCGACCCTCGAGATCGCGTTTACCGCGGATCTCGGTCGCAGCGAAGACCGTGTCGCCGGCGAAGAGCGGCGCCGTGTGGCGGCCCGTCGGGTAGGAGATGTCGCCGAGGGAGTTGTCGCCGACGTCGGGCGAGGACAGCCCGAGGCAGAGCGTGAACGGGATGCCGCCGAAGATGATCAGCTGCCCGCCGACGTACTGGGACGGGTTCTGGTCGATCATGAACTGGTTGCAGTGCACCTGGCTCGTGTTGTCGAGCACCGCGGTCAGGTGGATGTGCTCGCTCGTCATGGTGCGACCGCGTGAGTGCTCGATCCGCGTGCCGACCTCGAAGTCCTCGAAGTAGCTGTCCGGGCTCGAGAGGTGCGCCATCGACTTGTAGTCGACGCTCGGGTCATGGGCCGGGAGCCAGAGGTCGCAGGCGACCGGATCCGGGTCCACCTCTCCCGGGTGAAGCTCGGCGTCGTCGTCGCGCTTGTAGACCTGGACCTTGCGCTGCCAGGACATCACCACGGCCTCGTCGCTCGCGCCGATGTTCTTCCGCGCCGTCGACTGCACGTGAACGATGCCCAGGTTGGGGCGGCTCGACGACGGACGCACGTTCAGCACCTTCGTCTCGACTTCGATCGTGTCTCCGACGTAGACCGGCGCGCCGAAGCGCATGTCGATGTACTCGAGGTTCGCGCGTGCGTTCTCCGAGATGTCCTCGACGGTCTGGCTGAACGCGATCAGCATCGTGAGGCCGGGCGGGGACGTCAGGCCCTCGAAGCCGTACGCGCGGGCGTAGCGCGCGTTCTTCGTCAGCGGGTTCGACGTCATCGCGAACTCGGTGAACGTCGTGAAGAGCCCCTCGGTCAGGGTCTTCCCGCCCTTGTGGCGGAAGATCTGACCGGGTCGGAAGTCTTCGAGGAAATTGCCGGTGCGCTTCTGGATCGTGCGGGTGACTTCGGTCAAGGGAGGGTTCCTATCGATGGGGGCGGCAGCCTAGCCCGCGAAGCCGTCCCCTTCCAAGCCGTCGTGCGGCGCGGCCCCGTCGGAGTCGCGGGCGGGGCAGGCCGCGCCGAGTCCGCACCGATCGACGCGGCCGCGCAAGCAGGCGCGCTGGCCGAGAGCCTCGAACCAGAACTCGACCTCGTCGGGGGAGAGATCGGGCGCCCGCTCCGCACACGCCGCGAGAAAAGCCGCCGGGCCGTCCGCCGGTTCGGCTCCCTCGGAGATCCAACCCAGATGCTGGGCAGCAGCCCAGGCCGCGGGGGCGAGCGGGGTCTCGGCGGCGGCCGGCCACACGCCCCGGAGTGGCCGCAGGAACCGGAGCACGGTCGTCGCGCCGAAGCCGGGCGCGAGCCGGGCGAGCCCGCCTCCGAGTTCCTCCAGGCCGTCGGCGGCTCCCGCCAGGCGCTCGAAGTCGCCCTCGTAGTCGACCACCAGGGCGTGGGCCGCCCGGCAAAGGCTCCCCGCGACGGGCTCGGGTCGGCGCAGCCCGACCTCGGCGAGACAGGCGGCCAGGGCGCTGGGCCCGGCGGCGACGAGCGCCGCGGGACTGCAGCCCCAGTCGGTCTCGAGCCGGCGCAGGGCGGCTTCTCGTTTCGCCTCGGCATCACGCTCGGACGCCAGCCGGCACCAGCACCACCAGCGCGAGCGGTCTTCCGGGCGCGCGAGGTCCAGCCCGAGGCGCGATTGCGGCGATGCGCCCAGGCGCCCGGAGAGCGTCTCGAGCCAGCCCGAATCGCGCAGGCCGTCGGTCATGCCTTGGGGATTCCTCGGGAAATTGCGTGCGCGAGTTGGCGCGTGCTACACCGAGGGGCCGTTCTAGCACAGGACCCAACCCCCCCATGCCCCGAGCCTATTCGATCACCTCCGAGGCGATCGCCGCCGAACACGAGCGCGTTGGCGGTGACCACGACCAAATCGACATCGCACGCGTCGTCCAGCTCGACGACCTCAAGCTCCGCGACGTGGGGCCCGAGGACGTCAAGCTCCGGATCCTCGCGGTTTCTGCCGAACACAACATCAACCACGCCGCGACCGCCGACACGATGAACATCGCCGAGGCGCGGGGCGGGAAGATCTACCCGGGCAACAGCGCGCTGGGCGAAGTGACCGAGGTGGGTGCGAACGTCACCGGGTTCGAGCCCGGCGACATCGTCATCACCCACTGCAACGGCGATCCCGACCCGTACGGCTACCCGCTGCGCATCTGGGCCTACGACATGCCCGATTCGATCGGCTGGTACGGCGAAGAGGCGGTCGTGGGGGCCTGGCAGATCATCCCGGCGCCGCTCGACTGCGGCCTGAACCTCTGGGAAATCGCCGCCTTGCCGCTGCGCGCGCCGACCGCCTACCACATGTGGCGTCGCGCCCTCGGGATCTACCGCGTGAAGGTGGGCCGCGACCAGCGCGCGAAGTTGAACGTCCTCGGCTTCGGCGGTGGCGTCTCCGAACTCTTCCTGATGCTGGCGAAGCACGAGGGCCACCGCGCCTTCTTCTGCTCGGGCAGCCCGGCGCGACGGAAGCAGCTCGAGGCTCAGGGCATCGAGCCGATCGATCAGAAGGAGTTCAACCGCTTCACGGGCAAGGACGACGTCAAGGCGTTCAACAAGCACGTGAAGGGGCTGACGAACGGCGAGGGCTGCCAGATCGTCTGCGACATGCTGCGCGGTCCCGTCTACCCGGCCGGCCTCGCGATCCTCAGCCGGATGGGAGTGAACATCTCCTCCGGATGGCAGCTCTCGACGGCCGTCGACTACAACTCGGCGAACGTTTCGGTCCGCCAGATCACCATCGACCACTTGCACTACGAGACGGTGCCGGGCTGCGCCGCGGCCACCGAGCTCTACGGCAGCGTGTTCAAGCCCACGATCCACGAAGAGATCTACAAGTTCGAGGATCTGCCGCGCGCATTCGTCGAGATGCACGAGAACATTCAGACGGGCATTCCGATCGTGCAGGTCGCGAGCGACCTGCCGGCGTCGGTCAAGGGGCTGGTGCCCTGACACACCGGCGTGAAGGGCTACCGCGCGCGTCGCACCCCCACACGTCTCGCACGCACTGAACGCCACCCAAGCACGGGCTCTCTCCGTGCAGAGAGTCGGGAAGGATTCCCAGGTGATCATTGGAGTTCCTGCGGAGACTGCCCCGGGAGAGCGCCGCGTCGCGCTCGCACCGGACGCGGTACGCACCCTCACGCGCGATGAGATCGAAGTCGTCGTGCAATCCGGCGCCGGTGAGTCCGCTGGCTTCGACGACGCCAGCTACGAGCAGGCAGGCGCCCGGCTGGTCTCGAGTGCCGCCGACGCCCTCGCCGTCGACCTCGTAGTGAAGGTCCAGGCACCGAGCCAGGAAGAAGTGGCCCAGCTCCGCGAGGGAGCGTCGTACATCGGCTTCCTGCGTCCGCTCGACGCCCCCGAGGTCGCGCGCGCCTTGGCTGGCCGCAAGACCACCGCGTTCTCGATGGAGCTGATGCCACGGATCACGCGTGCTCAGTCGATGGATGCGCTGTCGTCCCAGGCGACGATCGCGGGCTACCGCGCCGTCCTGCTCGCCTCGACGTCGTTGCCGAAGATCTTCCCGATGCTCGTCACCGCGGCGGGCACGATCCAGCCGGCGCGCGTCTTCGTGATCGGCGCGGGCGTGGCGGGCTTGCAGGCGATCGCGACCGCGCGACGCCTCGGTGCGGTGGTCGAGGCCTACGACACCCGCCCCGTCGTCGCCGAACAGGTGGAGAGTCTCGGCGCGCGCTTCATCGAGCTCGACCTCGATACGGGCGACGCCGAGGACGCTGGCGGCTATGCGCGGGCCCAGACCGAGGAGTTCTACGAGAAGCAGCGCTCGGAGCTCGGCAAGAAGCTCGCGAACAGCGACGTCGTGATCACGACGGCGCTCGTCCCCGGCCAGGCCGCGCCGCTCCTGATCGACGAGGCCGCCGTGCAGGGCATGAAGGCCGGGTCGGTGATCGTGGACCTGGCCGCGGAGAACGGCGGCAACTGCGCCTGCACCGATCCGTCGGGCGCGACCGTGGCCCACGGGGTCCAGATCCTGCCGGGGTCGAACCTGCCCAGTGAGATTCCGGCGAACGCCAGCCAGATGTACGCGAAGAATCTGGTGACCTTCATCAAGCACCTGGCTCCCGAAGGTGAGCTCACCTTCGATCTCGAAGACGAGATCACCAGCGGCGCGATGCTCACCCACGAGGGGGAGGTCACCAACGACCGCGTGAAGACACTTCTCGAGGGAGGCGCCTAAGTGCTCGACAATCCCGCCGCCGCGCTCACGATCTTCGTGCTCGCGATCTTCGTGGGCTTCGAAGTGATCTCGAAGGTGCCGCCGCTGCTGCACACCCCGCTGATGTCCGGCTCGAACGCGATCTCCGGCATCACGATCGTCGGAGCCATCCTCGCCGCAGGGTCGGAGAACACGACGATCTCTACCTGGTTGGGCTTCATCGCCATCGTCTTCGCGACCATCAACGTGGTAGGCGGCTTCATGGTGACCGACCGCATGCTCGGCATGTTCAAGAAGAAGGATCGGGGATAGCCGCGTGAGCGATCAGATCGTCCAGTTCGCCTACCTGGCTTCGGCCATCCTCCTGATCCTCGGGATGCGGAACCTCGCGTCCCCGAAGACGGCGCCGCGCGGCAATTGGATCGCCGCGACGGGTCTTCTGATCGCCGTCGTCGCGACGCTGCTGATGAACGAGGTGGTCAGCTTCGGCCTGATCATCGCCGGCATCGTCGTGGGTGGCGCGATCGGAGCCGTGCTCGCGACGCGCATCCAGATGACCGCCATGCCCCAGATGGTGGCGCTGTTGAACGGCTTCGGAGGCGGCGCTTCGGCGCTGGTGGCCTCCGCCGAGCTCCTCGAGTACTCGCGCCTGGGGGTCGCGCCCGAGGGCATCGTGCCCATCGCCATCGTGATCGGTGTGTTGATTGGCGCGGTCACCTTCACCGGCAGCCTCGTCGCGTTCGGGAAGCTCCAGGAGCTGATCACCGGCGCGGCGGTGGTGTACCCGGGCCAGCAGATCGTGAACGGCGCGCTGGCGCTCCTCACCCTCGGGCTCTCCGTGGCGGTCGTGGTCGATCCGCTCGCGCTCGGACCCTACTGGGGCGTCGTCGGCCTCGGTCTCCTGCTCGGTGTCCTGTTGGTGATCCCGATCGGCGGCGCCGACATGCCCGTCGTCATCTCGCTCCTGAACTCCTACTCGGGTCTCGCTGCGAGTGCGACGGGCTTCGTGCTCGGAAACGCCGGGCTCGTGATCAGCGGAACCCTGGTCGGCGCGTCGGGAATCATCCTCACCAAGATCATGTGCGATGCGATGAATCGCTCGCTCGGCAACGTGCTCTTCGGCGCTTTCGGCGCGGTCGACGAGACGGCCGCGAGCAGCGGCGCCGGCCCGGATACGCGCACGGCGAAGGGCTACACGCCCGAGGACGCTGCGGTCATCTTCTCGAACGCGCGCTCCTGCATCGTCGTGCCCGGCTACGGCATGGCGGTGGCCCAGGCCCAGCACGCAGTTCGCGAGCTCTCGGACATCCTGGCCGAGCACGACATCACCGTGAAGTTCGCGATCCATCCCGTTGCGGGTCGGATGCCGGGCCACATGAACGTGCTCCTGGCCGAGGCCGACGTCCCGTACGAGAACCTCATCGAGATGGACGAGATCAACCCCGAGTTCCCCGAGACCGACGTGGCGCTGGTGATCGGCGCCAACGACGTGGTGAACCCGGACGCGCGCACCGAGAAGAGCAGTCCGATCTTCGGGATGCCGATCCTCGACGTCGACCGTGCCCAGCACGTCTTCGTGATCAAGCGCAGCATGAACCCGGGCTTCGCCGGGGTGCAGAACCCGCTGTTCTTCAACGACAACACGATGATGATCTTCGGGGACGCGAAGGGGACGGTGCTCAAGCTCGTAGAGTCGATCCGCGATCTCGCCTGATCCTGGGAGGTCGTCTGGGCCGTCCCACGACGCCAGCTGATATCATCGCCGCGGCTTCCGGGCGTGGTTCGTTCCGACGCGGAACGCTGGCCGCGAGGTGAAATCGCTGGAGCCGTCCGAGATCGCTGAAGGCTGTCCGGGAATCGCAAAAAGTCAGGACGAGAGAAGGGATGCGTCGGTCTCGATCCCAATCCAGGGCGGGTCACGGGCTTCGAGCGATGGCCGCTCTGGTGGCGTTCGTGGGTCTGGGCTGCGGGCCCGGCGCGACGGTCACCACGTCGCGCGCCGCGCAAGCGGAGTCGCCTGACTTCGCGACCCCCACGCTGTGGCGCGCTTTGCGCCCGGACGGCGGCGAGGCCTTCTACCTGTTGGGGTCGGTGCACCTCGGTCGCACCTCGATGCTGCCACTGCCGGCGAGCGTCGACCGGGCCTACGCCCGCTCCGACGAACTGGTCCTCGAAGTGGACTTCGACGAACTCGAGAGCGAGAGCGCCATGCGGCTGGCGCGCCGCTACGGCTTCGTCAAAGCGCCCGAGACCCTGAGCGATCGCGTCTCCGAGGACACCCTCGACGCGCTCGAGGACTATCTCGAAGACCGGGGCGACGCGCTCGCGACCTATCTGCAGTTCGAGCCCTGGTTCCTCGCCACCCATCTCACCAAGCGCGAGGCCCTGCGGCTGGGCCTCGACCCCGAGTTCGGCATCGATCAGCTGTTCGCAACTCGAGCCGCGCGCAAGAAGCCGATCGCGGCGCTGGAGACCGCCGAGTCCCAGTTCGCGTTGCTTGCCGGCCTGCCGCGGGACGTGCAGGAGCGCATGCTGCTCGATGCCCTGCGTCGCAGCGACGAGCTCGCGAGCGAGACCGAGAGCCTGATTCGGGCCTGGGAGCGCGGCGACGATGCCGAGCTCGCCCAGATCGCGTTCCGCTCGCTCCACCGCACTCCCGAGCTCGACATCTTCTACGAGCAGATCGTCTTCGGGCGCAACGAGAGCATGGCGAAGCGCCTGGCCGTGCTCGCCCAGGACGGGAAGCTCCGCTTCGTCGTGGTGGGCGCGGCTCACCTGATCGGCAAGCGGGGCATCCCTGCGCTGCTGCGCGACTACGGCTTTCGCCTGCAGAAAACGAGGGAATGACGTGAACCTCTCGGAAGTCGATCTCGGGTTCCTGGCCGTCCCCGATTCCGGGGACGGGCCGGGTGTGGTCATGATCCACGACGTCTGGGGCCTCGCGGACCACACCCGCGACCTCGCCGCGCGCCTGGCGAGCGAGGGCTTCGTCGTGCTGGCGATCGATCTCTACCGGCGCGAATCCAGCGTCGAGATCGCCAACCCCGGTGCCTGGATGCGCGCGCTCTCGGATCCCCAGGTGCTCGGCGATCTGCGGGAAGGTGCGCGTTACCTCGCCACGCGCACGGCCGGGCGGGTCGGCGTGGTCGGCTTCTGCATGGGCGGGAGCTACGCCCTGATGGCGGCCTGCAGTGATCTGGGCTTTGCCGCGGCCGTGCCCTTCTATGGCCTGCTCTCCCACGATCATGGGCTGCTTCACGACCCGGACGGCCTCGACCCGGCGAAGAAGCCCGAGGCGCCCCTCGCGATGGCGCCGCGGCTGGGCTGTCCGCTGCTCGCCTACTTCGGCGCCGAGGACGAGTTCGTCCCGGTGGACGATGTACGCGCCCTCGAGGCGGCGCTGCCCGCGGAACCCGCGAGCGAGATCATCGTCGTACCGGACGCCGGCCACGCCTTCATGAACGACACGCGGCCCGACGCCCACCGCCCCGAGGCGGCCACCGCGGCCTGGAGCCGCACGGTCGGGTTCCTGCGCCAGCACCTGGCCGGCTAGTCGGTCGGCTCTCCGCGACGGCCGCTCCGTTTTCGGCCGCGGGCGAGCTAGCGGGGGCGCGCGACGACCAGGGCCAGGGTGCGATCGCGGGTGGCGAAGCGGGTGACGCTGCAGGCCACGGGCACCTCGCGTCCTGCGCTGTCCTGCAGGCTCGCTTCGAAGCGGCGCGGCTCGGCGCCTTCGGTCATCGCCTCGAGTTCGGTCCACCAGGCCGACTGTCGGGACTGGGGCACGAAGGCCATCGCGTCGACCCCGAGCAGGGCGTCTCGGGCGACGCCCAACAGGGCGCCGGCGGCCGGGTTGGCGTCGACGATGTGGCCCGAGTTCGCGTCCAGGGCAAGGAAGCCGTCCGCGACCCGATCGATCGCCGCGGTCACGGCACGGCGCTTCGCGCGGGGAGCCCCCTTCGCGCGCCGCGGCCGGGATGTCTGGCGCAGTCGTCCCACGAAGGTCTGCTGGAGAGGGCGCAGCGCGCTCTCGAGATCGGCGGCCACGCCGGCATCGGCGCGCTGGGCCGCCCCGATCCAGGCGTCGAGCAGCGCCGCGGCACGGCGGTCGTGAACGTGCACGCCGTCCAGGGCGGGTTCGCTGGCGCCGCGGCCCGAGAGATGGGCGGCGACGAAGGAGCGGAAGCGGCGGAGCAGCTCGGCTTCGGGGCTGGCCGGACGCGGCGCCGCAGGGCCGAGCTGGGACTGCATCAACGCCTCGATCTGGAGGCGATGGCGAATCAGGAACCTGGCCAGCTCCGCTCCAACCACACCGGAAGTTTACTGGCACAGGGCATCTGCGCGCCCGTCTCAATTTCGGCGCAGGGTCGGCCGATGCAGGCAGCGATGTCCGAGCTCCCGCAGCAGCGCATACTCCTGTCACACGCTCCCTCCGAGGCCTACGCCCCGATGACCCGGGTGATCCTCGGGAAGCTCGGCTATCTGATTCTGCTTCCCGAGGAGCACGAGTCGATCGACGATGGCTCGCCCGAGATGAAGCCCGTCGTGCGCATCCTGGACGAGCGCCAGCTCGCCGAGGTGCCCGACGAGCACGACTCGGTGCCGATCCTGATGATCACCGGGCGCCATGGCGTCACCGGCGCCGACCCGCGCATTGCGGGGGCGGTGCGACGTCCCGCCGGCATGCACGAGCTGTTTCGCCTGATCCAGCAGCTCACCGAAGACACCCCGCGCTCGACGCCGCGGATCGCCACCCATCTCACCGCGACCTGCCGACACGGCTCGCGCGAGTGGACGACCACCATGCTGTCACTCTCGGAGAACGGCTGCCTGGTGCGGAGCCCCGAGCCGATGACCCTCGGCGGTCGCATCGAGATCGAGTTCGATCTGCCGGAGGTCGGGAAGCTCGATCTCGAGGCCGAGACCGCCTACCAGCTGCTGCCCGACGTCGGCATGATCTTCCATGCGACGCGCGGCGCCGATCGCCAGGCGATTGCCTCCTACCTCACGAAGGCGTTGCTGGCCTGACGAGTCGCAGGGGCGACTGCGGCGCTTCGATGCGCGCTCCGGTCACCTCGCAGTAGAGGTTCTCGAGGGCCTCCACCGTGTCGCGGATGTCGTGCTGTCGACGCGCGCGCGCGGCAGCTTCGCGACCCAGTCGTTCGCGCAGGGGCGGGTCGTTGGCGAGCAGCGACAGCGCTCGGGCGAGGGCGAGCGCGTCTCCGCCGCGCACGAGCCAGCCGTCCTCGCCCGACGTCACCACTTCCGGAACGCCGCCGACGGCGCTCGCGACGACCGGGCGTCCGAGGGCCTGGGCTTCGAGCAGGGCCAGCGGCAGCCCTTCGTGGCGCGAGGGCAGCACCACCAGGTCGGCGATGCGCATGAGACCGAATACGTCGCTGCGGTGGCCGAGCAGGCTGACGCGGATGTTCGCGGGTAGGCGCCGCGCGGCGCGTTCGATCGCGTCGCGTTCGGGGCCGTCGCCGGCGAGCCAGACATCGAAGGGCACGCCTTCGCCGAGTTCGCCGAGGGCGGCGAGCAGGACGTCGTGCCCCTTCACCCGCTGCAGGCTGGCGGGAACCAGGAGCGTCACGGCGCCGCGACGCGCGATCGGACGCGGGTTCGGGGCCTGTCGCGCGGACGCTTCGAGGGCGGCGAAGTCGACACCGTTCGGGATCACCGAGATGCGCGACCCCCAACGGTCCCCGACCTCGCGGAGTGCGCTGGCCCGCACCCGGTCGGAGACGGCCACGACCGCGTCCTGCCAGCGGTAGGAGGCCGCGTTCAACCAGCGCGAGGCCGGGCGATAGACGTCCTGGGTGGTGTGCTCGGTGTAGACGACGCGGGTGGGCAGCCCGCGGCTCGCGATCCGCGCGAGCGTCCCCGGCACGGGGAGGTGGGCGTGCAGGACGTCCGCCTGTTCCGCGCGGAGCCAACGTCGCAGGGCTCGGGTGGCCCGGGCCGGGCGGGACGTCGGCGGCAGCTTCTCGAAGGGCAGCGCGGCGGCGGCAAGCGCGCGGGCGACCGGCCCCTCTTCGTCGTGGGCCGCGAAACCGTAGTCGAAGCGGCGGCGATCGAGGTAGGGCAGGGAGTTCAGGATCAAGCGCTCGGCACCGCCGAGTTCGGTGGTCTTCAGCAGGATCCGGACCCGGAGCGGCGCGTTCGCACTCACGGAGCCGGTGCCGCCGGCAGGGTGTCGCCGAGGGCGCGCCACTGGGCGTAGGCGGCTTCGGCTTCGGCCTCGAGGCCAAGGGCTTCGGCAGCGAGCGCCCAGCCCGCGACGGCCCGGCTGTCTTCGGGCGCCAGCTGGGCGGCGCGCTTGAAGGCGGTGTAGGCGTCCTGGTCGCGCTGTCGCCGCCGCTCGAGCGCGCCCAGCGCGATCGAGGTCTCGACGTCGTCCGGGACGGCCTGGAGTGCCACCTCGAGATGGCCGACCGCCCGTGCGAGATCGCCGCGTTCGGCGTGGATCTCAGCGGCGCGGCGACGCAGCCGCGGGTCGTTGGGCCGACTGCGGACCGCGAGCTCGATCTCGCGGACCGCTTCGACCTCGCGGCCCTGGGCCAGGTAGGCGTTGGCCAGGCTCGCCGGATCGGGCTCGGGCGCACCCGCGCAGGCCAGCCAGGCGGCCCCGAGCAGGGTCCCCAAGGCGACCGCGGCGGGCAGGCGGGCCGACGAGTCCTTCTGGCGGGTGCGGACGTGCACCCCGTCTGGATCGGTCGACCGATCGGGGCCTTTGACCGGTTTTTTGCGTGTTCCTGGGGGCCCTCGCGGTGCCCCTGGAGGCCTCGCGACGCGCTAGCCGCCGCCGGCGATCTGCTTCTTGCGGTCCATCCAGCCTCGGATCATCTCGGCGAAGTGCGCCGGGTTGTAGATGTCCTCTTCGAAGGACCACAGGTGGCTCCCGGCGTACTTCAGCAGCGTGAAGTTGTACGCCTGGTGGAGACTGCCGTCGCCGGGATCCTCCATGCGGTTCCACACCTGGCAGGTGATCCAGCCGCGTTCTTCGTCGATCGTGTACCACTCGATCGGGAAGTACTTCATCTCGTTGTTGATCGGCTGGGACATCGTGTCGCTGATCCAGCGGCGAATCGCCTCGCGTCCGCCGAGCTGCCCGTAGTGGTGCTCGATGTAGGTGGCATCGACGGTGAACTGGTCGGCCCAGGGGCTCCAGTCGCCGCTGGTCCCGGCCTCGAGGCCCAGTCGCTGGTAGTTCTCGAACGCGTCCTCGAGTTCGCTGCGGCTCCACTTGCCCATCGTTCCCTCCTGTTCCCGCACCGTCGGTGCGCGCGGAGGGTCACCATACGGGAAGCCACGCTCGGGGTGAAGCGTCGTCGCTCAGTCGAGCAGCAAGGTCACCTTGACCGCTCCCGTGCCCTTGTCGCCGGCGACCGCGAAAGCGGTTTCGATCTCGTCGAGGGGGCGCTGGTGGGTCGTCAGGGCCGAGAGGCGTCCGGCATCGGCGGCGAGCAGGTCGATCGCGTCGGCGAAGTCGGCGCGCGGCGGCCCCTGGGCATAGCAGTTCGACCAGACCAGATGGGTCTCCTTGAGCAGCAGCGGGAACGGCGGCAGCGACACCTGGTCGAAGAGGCCGAGGACCGCGATCATGCCGCCGGGTCGCACTGCCGCGATGCCGGCTTCGAGGGTGTTGGCGCTGCCGCCGACGGTCTCGACGACGAGGTCGATGGCCGCGTTCTCGGCGTCGGGCGCGAGCTGCTCGGGGCGTGCTTCGGCCTCGCCGAGCACGCGGTCGGCGCCGAGTGCGCGGGCCAGCTCCACCTGATGATCGTGACGGGCGGTGATCCAGACCTCGGCGGCGCCCAGCGCCTTCGCCGCGGCAATCGTGAGCAGTCCGATCGTGCCCGCACCGAGGACAAGCACCCGCTGGCCCGAGGCGATGCCACCCTGGCGCAGCCCGTGGATGCAGACGGCCATCGGCTCGGCGAGCGCGCCCAAGGCGGGCGTCAGCGGTTCGGGCACCGGATGGAGTCGTTCGCCGGGCACGCAGATCTCTTCCGCGAAGCCGCCGGGCAGGTGGATGCCGAACAGCGCGAGCCGCGGGCAGAGGTTCATGCGGCCCGAGGTGCAGAGCGTGCAGTCCCCGCAACCGCGCAGGGGTTCGACTGCGACGCGGGTGCCGATCGCAGGCCTCGTCGCGCCCTCGCCATGGGCCACGACGTGCCCGAGCATCTCGTGCCCCGGCGTGTGTCCGACGGGCCAGAGTCCCGCGTGTCGAAAGTGGAGGTCGGTGCCGCAGACGCCACAGGCGGTCAGGCGCACGCGCGCCTCGCCCGGCGCCGGCTCAGGTCGCGGAACCCGTTCGATCGCGAGGGTGTTCCCGTCCCAGCGCGCGAGGCGCATCGCGCTCATCGCGGGGCTTCGGGTCGCAGCCCGCGCGGCTCGGGTGTCCTAGCCACCGAGGCGCTCCATCACCGCCCGCACGACCAGGGGCCACGCGATCGTCGCGTCGGCGAAGACTTCGACGTGGCGGCCGCCTTCGCTCTCCGGAACGAACTTCCCCCACGACACGCCCTCGGTGTAGCTGCAGCCCGACAGCCCGCCCCAGTGTTCGGGCTCGGGGCAGATACGCACGGCGTAGCGGTAGCGGCGCACGGGCTCGTCACTGCCGATCCGCGCGCGCAGGATCTCGAGGTAAGGGCCGACCTGCTGGGCCCAGTTGCGGGGGACCCCGCCGCCGATCGTGAAGATGCCGAGGTTCTCGTGTTGGCGAATCTGTTCGGCGAAGTGATCGAGATCGAGGAACGGATCGAAGGCGAGAGGCGCCTCGCCGCCGCGGCGTCGCAGGTGGTTGAAGATCGCGAGGTCGAGTCCCAGCTCCGAATCGGTGAACGCGGGCACGTACACCGGGACGCCTTTCTCTCGAGCGCTGCGCAGGACGCCGCGGCCTGCGCCCTCGGCGATCAGCCGTTCACCGAGCCGCTCGCAGATGAGCGCACTCGACAGCACCGCGTCCGCCGGGAGGTCGGAGAGCGCGGCCTGCAGGATGCGCTCGACGTCGTCGAGGTTCTGTTCGAGCTCGATGGTGTCGTAGACGCGGTTGTAGCCCTTCTCGTAGAGCTCTTCGTCGCGCATCGAGGTGCGGTGCTTGAAGTGCAGCATCCCCGCTCCCTCGGAGAGGCCGTGGGTCATCAGCGCGCCCGTGGACACGATCGCCTGGATCCAGCCGCGATCGATCATCTCGCAGATCACGAGCCCCTGTTTCGCGATCGTCATTGCGCCGGAGATGGTGAGGACGCGGAAGCAGCTCTCGTCGCGCACCATCGCCTCGAGGACATCGGCGGCTTCGCCGAGCCGCCGACCTCCGAACGCGGTCTGGCTCATCGAACGGACCAGCGCGTCGACACTCCCCGTCTGTGTCAGGTCGAGCGGAGCGAGCGGTTCGAGCCCGTCCTCGTGCCCCTTGCCGTAGGCGTCCTGGTTTCGTGCTTGGCTCATGATGCGGCGGGCGTCTCCTCGGTGAGCGGAAGTGGCGCGAGATCGGCCTCTGCCGTGATCGGTAGCGAACAGGTGGTCCCGCGACACACGTAGGCGGTGGCGCGGCCGTCGATGGCGACCCGCGACGCGAGCCAGCTCGGGTCGACGCCGGCGGGTCGTTCGTCGGGCGTCGCCACCAGCACGCCGTCCTCGGGTGTGAGCGCTCGGCGGGCCGCGAGCGCGAGCGCGTGTCGGTGGGCGTCGTCCGGGCCGACGATCACCGCCACCGACGGGCCATGCTCCGCGAGCCAGGCGGCACGAGTCAGCGTTGGCAGTGCCTCGGGCGCGCGTTCGAGCACGTTGCCGTAGGTCTGGAGCACGCGGCGGGCTACGCCATCCGGCTCTACGCGACCGGAGAGCGCCGCGACCCGCAGCAACCCGAGGGCCGCGAGACCTGCCGAATGGGGGGTGGCGCCGTCGTGGTCCGATCGGGGGCGCTGGGCGAGACGTTCTCCGTCGGTGGGGGTGAGGAAGAAGTCACCCTCGTCGGCGTCGTAGAAGCGCGTGCAGAGCGCGGCGGCGAGTGTCAGTGCGCGGTCGAGGAAGCGCTCGCCCGCGCCGGCCCGGTAGAGATCGAGGCAGGCTTCGAGCAGGGTCGCGTGATCGTCGAGGAACGCCAGGACGTGGGCGCGTCCCTGGTTCCAGACGCGCAAGAGGCGTCCCTGGTCGTCGCGCAGGCGGGCGTCGAGGAAATCGGCGGCAGCAGCAGCGGCGTCGAGCCAAGCGGATTCTTCGAGGAGCGATCCCGCGCGCGCGAAGCCGGAGAGGGTGAGTGCGTTCCAGGAAGTGACGCGCTTCTCGTCGGTGTCCGGTGCCGCCCGCTGCTGGCGCGCGGTGTAGAGTGCGGCGCGTTCTTGCGCGAATCGCGACCGCACCTCCCGCGCGCGGTCCGTCAGCACCGTCTGGCCGCCTTCGAAGTTGCCCGTTTCGGTGACCGAGTAGGCGTCGCAGAACGCTTCGGCCGGCTCACCCAGCACCCCGGCCACTGCATCGGGGCGCCACACGTAGAAGCATCCTTCCTCCCGGACGCCGTTCGGGTTCTCGCTGTCGGCATCCTGGCTCGCGAACCAACCGCCGTCGGGCGCACGCATCTCGCGCTCGAGGAAGCCGATCGTCTCGCGCACCGGCCAGAGCAGGTCGTCGTCGCCCGCGCCGCTGCGGCGCCACGCTTCGAGGTAGGTCCGCAAGAGTTGCCCCTGGTCGTAGAGCATCTTCTCGAAGTGGGGCACGCACCAGTGCGCGTCGACGCTGTAGCGGTGGAAGCCGCCTCCCAGGTGATCGTAGAGACCCCCGCGTGCCATCTCGCGGCAGGTGCGCACGACGTGTTCGAGCGCTTCCACGCCCTGGCGCGCCGGCAGCACGTCGATCCCCGCGAGCAGCAGGTCGAGAGAGGTGGGCGTCGGGAACTTCGGCGCGCCGCCGAATCCACCGTGGCGCGGGTCGGCTCGTTGCAGCATCCCCTGGCAGGCCCGGACGAGGCACGCCCGGCCGGGCGGAGGGGCATCGGCGCCAGCAGGCTTCCGGGACAATGCCTCCGTGATCTGGGTGGCGGTGGAGAGCACCTCTTCGCTTCGGTCGTGGTACGCCTCGGCGATCGACAGCAAGACCTGGCGGAACGCGGGCATGCCGTGGCGCGGTTCCGGGGGGTAGTAGGTGCCGCCATAGAACGGGCGTCCGTCGGGCAGACAGAACACCGTGAGGGGCCAACCGCCGTGTCCGGTCAGGCCGGTGACCGTGTCCATGTAGATCTGGTCGACGTCGGGGCGCTCTTCGCGGTCGACCTTGATGCACACGAACGCACGGTTCATGAGTGCCGCCGTCTCGGGATCTTCGAAGGACTCGTGCTCCATCACGTGACACCAGTGGCACGCGCTGTAGCCGATCGACACGAGGAGCGGGAGCGCTTCGCGCCGGGCGCGCTCGAGGGCCTCTTCGCCCCAGGGAAACCAGTCGACCGGGTTCCACTGGTGCTGCCGCAAGTAGGCGCTGGTCTCGTGGGCCAGCCGGTTCGGTTTGCGGTCGTCGGAGGGAGCAGACAACGGGGGGCGAACCTCGCGCGAGGGCGCCTACACTACCAACCCCCAGCCGAACCCGCCCGGTGCGACGGCGTTCCGCGGGGCCCCACGCGCGCACTCTCGGTCCGGTCGGCGCGTCGCGGAGGCTGGACCGCGGGGAGATTCGTCCGATGAACGTCGATGACGCGTGCGCCAAGGCCCTCGCCTACGTCGACGCGCACGGCGATGCGGCATCGCAGCAGCGGGCCCGCGCCATCCTGGGCGAGGGATCGGCGCAAGCGCTGCTCGACGCCGTTTCTGTCGACGAGGAAGACGTCCTTGCACTCCGGCGCGCACTCGGGTTGGCCGACGACCTGCGCGCGGTCTCGCTCGGTCCGGTCAAGGGGTGGTGCTCCGCGCTCGTGCGCATGCAGGCCGAGGACGGCGGGTGGCTCCCTGGAACCGACCTCGAGGCGCGTGTGTTCGAGACGGGCATGATCGCCGGGCATCTCGCCAAGACGCCCTACGTGCGTCCGAGCGTGCTCGATGCAGCCGCCCAGTTCCTCGCGGAGCATTGGACGGTCGACCGGGTGCAGTCCGGGGCCTGGGAGGCGATCGCGGCGTACGCCCATGTGTTCGCCAACACCGACCACGACGACGCCGACGCGATCCTGCAGTGGTGTGGGCGCGAACTCGGCAAGGGGTTCGTCACCCATCGCTTCGGAGCGATCCAGACGGCGCGGGTCTTCGTGTACTGCGACGCCCACGGGATCCCCGGCGCCGAGCTCGGCACCGAGGAACTCCTGATCGCACTTCACTCGGAGCAGGGCCTGGACGGAGGCTTCACCTTCGCACCCGATCCGGCGTCCGAGCCCAGCGTACAGGCGACCCTCGACGGCCTCCTCGCACTCCGACGGCTGTCGTCGCGCGGCGCCTAGTCCACCGGCGCGTGCGCGGCGCATCTCGACAGGGCGGGCGCGCGGCCACTACCGTGCTGCCCGGAGGCAGCATGTTCAATCTGGCTTGGCTCATGGAAGCGATCGCGGAGCGGGTTCCCGACCGGGAGTGTCTGGTCTTTCGCGATCGCCGCTTTCTCTGGAGGGACACACACGAGCGCACGCGGCGGCTGGCCGATGTTCTGCGCCGGGCCGGCCTCGGCTGTCACGTCGAACGCGGCCGGCTCGAGAACTGGGAATCCGGCCAGGACCACGTCGGCCTCTATCTCCACAACGGCAACGAGTACCTCGAGGGCATGCTCGGTAGCTGGAAGGCGCGGGCCGTGCCGGTCAACGTCAACTATCGCTACGTCGACGAGGAGCTGGTCTACCTGTTCCAGAACTCGGACGTACGCGCGATCGTCTTCCACGCGCGCTTCGCGCCGACGCTGGCACGCATTCGCGCTCAGCTCCCCCAGGTCCGGCTCTGGCTCCAGGTGTCCGACGAAAGCAGCGAGCCGCTCCTGCCCGGGGCGATCGACTACGAGGCGGCGCTCGCCGGGGCCGACCCGAGCGCACCGCGCGACCTCTCGCCCGACGATCTCTACATCCTCTACACCGGCGGGACCACCGGGATGCCGAAGGGCGTGCTCTGGCGCCAGGAAGACATCTTCCGCTCGGCGTTCTACACGCGGCCCGTCGACACGGCCGAAGAGGTGGTGGAGCGCGCGGTGCGCGGCGACATCCGCGCCTTGCCCGCTCCGCCCTTCATGCACGGGGCCGCCCATTGGGTTGCGTTCAACATGTGGAGCCTCGGCGGGACGATCGTGGTGCAGAACGATCCCGCGCGACTCGACCCCGACGACATCTGGTCGACGGTGGAGCGCGAGCGTGTCACCGCCATGACGATCGTGGGCGACGCGTTCGGGCGTCCGCTGGCCGACGCCCTGGCGCATGGGAACTACGACACCTCGTCCCTGCGGCTTCTGACCTCGGGGGGCGCGATCCTCACCGCGTCGTTGAAGCGCGAGCTGCTGGAGCAGCTGCCCGGCGTCCAGATCGTCGACGCGCTCGGATCCTCGGAGAGCGGCTCCCAGGCGCGCCACGAAACCAAGAGCGCAGGAGCGGCCGAGACCGGACGCTTCCAGCTGGCGCCCGACAACCTGGTGCTGAGGGAGGACCTCTCGGGCCCGGTTGCAGAGGACAGTGGCGAGGTCGGTTGGCTCGCGCGCACCGGGCGCGTGCCGCTGGGGTACCTCGGGGATCCGGAGAAGACGGCGAAGACCTTTCCCGTGGTGGGCGGCGTCCGCTACGCGGTGCCCGGCGACCGGGCTGCGCTCGAACCGAACGGCGACTTGCGGCTGCTGGGCCGCGACTCGGTGACCATCAACTCGGGTGGCGAGAAGATCTTCGCCGAGGAGGTCGAGCAGGCCTTGAAGCACCACCCGGCGGTGTACGACACCGTCGTCGTCGGGACCCCCCACGAACGCTGGGGACAGCAGGTCACGGCCCTGGTGCGACTGCGACCCGACCAGACGCCCGCGGAAGAGGTGCTCCTCGCCGTCGCGCGCTCCCACATCGCGGGCTACAAGCTGCCGAAGCGCTTCGTGTTCGTGGACGAGATCCAGCGTTCCCCCAGCGGCAAGGCCGACTACCGCTGGGCGAAGGAGCGCGCGCTCGAAGGCTGAACGCGCGCGCTGGGTCAGCGCACCGCGTCGAGGAGCCGTCGGATCCGCGCGGCGTTGGCGCCCAGGTCGCCTCTGCCCTCGCGGGAACGCGAGCGCACATCGATGACCGCGCCGCTGCCGTCGGGGCGGATGCGCACCACCACGTCGTCGACGAACTGGAACACGCGAGAGGTCTCGTTGGCTTCGAGCACGCCCGCCGCCGGGTCTTCGCGCACGATCGTCCAGCCGAGGTCGCGCATCGCCTGCAGCACGATCGCGAACGCCGCCGTCGGCGACTTCTCCAGCCGGAGCGCGGCAAGGTCCGGGTAGGCCGCGCGCTGCTGGCTCGCGAAGGCGTCGCCCGGATAGGCCATGTCGATCCCGAGCGCGTCCTGCGCCGCCACGAAGGCGGGCGGGTCGCCCGGGTCGGTGGTGATGTCGTTGATGGCGGGGAGGCCCGCCGCCGGACCGGCCGAGGCGCCGACCACCGCGAGGATCGCACCACTCGACAACGCACCGAAGAGCGCCTGTCCCCGACCGGCGCGGCCGGTGGTGGAGCGGGTGGCGTAGATGCCGAGCAGGCCGAAGAGCAGGCCGAACACGGCGAAGAGCCCACCCAGCATGTGGATCGGGAAGCCGACCTTCGAGGTCAGCGCACCGAGCTGGATCAGGAGCGGCGGGCCGAGGAACGCCGCGAGGGCGAGGATCGCCAGGCCGAAGCCCAGCTGGGCGAAACGCGAGGTGTGCACGCGAGCCTCCGGGTTGGGGCGCGGCAGCATACCACGAGGCTCCCCGCGCGGGGTCGGTCGCCGCCGGCCAGGCGAACCGGTACCGTCCGCCGCCATGTCGATCGTACGCCGCGAGACCCGAGGAGCCACGGCGCTCCTCGTCATGAACCGTCCGAAGGCGCTGAACGCCCTCGACGCCGCCACCCTCGAGGCCCTGGGTCAGGAGATCGCGGCGGTGGCCTCCGACCCCGACCTGCGTGCGCTCGTCGTCACCGGAGAGGGTCGCGCCTTCGTCGCCGGTGCGGACATCAGTGAGATGCAGGGACTCGATGCCCGCGAGGCCGGGATCTTCTCGCGGCTCGGCCACCAGACCTTCGAGGCCCTCGAGGCGCTCTCGATCCCGACCATCGCGGCGGTCAACGGCTTTGCGCTGGGAGGTGGCTGCGAGCTCGCCTGCGCCTGTGACTGGATCTACGCCTCGGAGAAGGCTCGCTTTGGCCAGCCGGAGGTCAATCTCGGGATCCTGCCGGGCTTCGGTGGCACGAGTCGTCTCGTGCGGCGCGTCGGTGTCGGCTGGGCGAAGGAACTCGTGATGACCGGAGAGCCCATCGATGCGGAGACCGCGGCGCGCATCGGATTGGCGAACCGGATCTTCCCTCCCGAGAAGCTGGTCGACGAGGCGGTCGCGATGGGCGAGACGATCGCGGCGAAGGGGGGGCTCGCCATCGCGTCAGCGAAGCGCGTGATGCAGCAGGGCCAGGATGCCGACGTGCGTGTCGCGCACGCCCTCGAGCAAGAAGCGTTCGCGGCGGCGTTCGCGACCGAGGATCGCAAGGAGGGGATGACCGCCTTCGTCGAGAAGCGCGACCCCGCCTTCAAGAACCGCTAGCGGTCTTCCCGGTCGGTCTTGAAGCGACCGATCTCGCTCTCGAGGCGAGCGGCGCGTTCGAGCAACCCGGCGACGCCCTGGTTGATCTCTTCCGCGCCGGCCTTGCTCTCCTCGGTGACGTCCGTGAACACCTGCAGCGCGGTCTGAATCGTCTCACTGCTCTTCGCCTGGGCGCTGGTGGCCTCGGCGATCTGCTGCACCCGATTGCTGAAGTCGGATACGGCGCGCGTGATCAAGCTGCTGCCGCGGCGCTGCTCTTCGGTGGAGTCGCGTACGGCCATGCCGAGCTGGCGGATGTTGTCGACGGAGTCGGCGATCTCGCTGGTCGCGATCTGCTGGTCGTGCGTGGACTGGTCGATCGCGCGGCCGATCGTGCGTACCTCGACGAGCGACTGCTCGACGCGATCGAGCTCCAGCGCCTGACGCTCGGTGGCCTCCACGATGCGTCGCACGTGGTCGGTGGAAGCTCGGGTCTTGTCGAGGATGCGACTCAGCACTTCGCCTGCGACGTTCGAGCGCTGGACGCCCCGCTCGACGACGGTGCCGCCTTCCCCCACGGCCTGCACCGCTGTCTCGGTATCGGACTGGACCGCGCGGATCAGCTCGGTGATCTCGCGGGCCGAGTGGTGGGTGCGGTCGGCCAGGCCCTTCACCTGCTCGGCGACCACCGAGAAGGCGCGCCCGTGCTCGCCGGACTGGGCGGCGATGATGGCGGCATTCAGGGAGAGCAGGCTCGTCTGGTCGGCGACGTCCTTGATCACCTGGACGATCTCTTCGATCGACTGGGACTTGTCGGCGAGGCGCGACACGCGCCGCTCGAGGGCGCTGAAGCTCGACTGGATCTCGCCCATGGCGCCGATCGTCTCGCGCACCGCGTCCATGCCTTCGCCGGCTTCGCGACTCGACTCCTCGGAGAGGTCGAAGGTCTCGGCGGCGTTCTCCTTGACGTGCACGACGGAGGTGCTGAGCTCGGAGAGCCGTTCCGCCGTGTCGGCCGACGCCACCTGGAGGGACTGCACGCCCCCGGCCACCTGCGAGATGCTGGTCGTGACCTGGGTCGCCGCGCCGGACGCGGTGTCGATGGCGCCGGCGAGCTGGTCCATGTGGTTGGCGATCTCTCCGATCGCCGCGTCGAGCTGCAGCACCGAGGACGAGGTCTCGCGCGCGACGTCGGCGAGGCGCTCGGCGTTCACGTTCACGTCGCGAATCGAGTCACTCACCTGCTCGACCGACTCGGCCGAGTCCGCGACCGCGACCGACTGGCGACTGGCCTGATTCGCCAATGAGGCGCTCCGCTCTTCCAGCACGCGGGACACTTCACTCACGCCACCGATGCTCTGGCGCACCTGCGCAACGAGTTCCCGGAGGCCGACGGTCATCGCGTTGAACGAGCCCACCAGGTCGCCGATCTCGTCGTCGGCGCTGCGCGACAGCGGACGCGTCAGGTCGCCCTGTGCGACGGCCGCGGTGTTGTCTCGCAGGGAGGCCAGCGGTTGGGCGATCTGTCGCCGCAGGCGTCCCGCGATCAGGAAGGAGAGGACCAGCGCGACGACACTCACGCCGGCACCCATCCAGAGGTACATCCAGATCCGGTCGGAGAGCGACTTCGTGTCGATCCAGAGCATGATCGTGCCGACCTGGACACCCTGGAAGGTGATGCTCTCGACCATCTCGAGGCCGCGGTCGCCGAACTCGTGGCCCTCGGGGCGCGGTGTCGGTGCCTTCCCCGGCTCGACCCCGGTGGAGTTCGAACGGTAGGCGGCGAAGGGGCGGCCCTGGATGTCGAAGACGTGGGCTTCCAGCACGTCGGGCACGGTGTTGAGCGCAGCCAGGTTTTCCTGGACCGCGCCGGCGTCATCGAAGGAGAGAGCGACCGCGCTGTTGGTGCCGACCACGCGCGCCAGCATCGTCCCGCGAGACACGAGGTCCTCGCGCAGGGTGCGCGACTCGTAGAGGATCAACGCGGCGAAGACCCCAAGCAGGGAGACCGTCGTCGTGAGGGCGATCGCCCAGACGAGCTGGCGGTCGATCGAGCGATCGTGGCGCCGTTCTCCGATCACCGGCCTTCCTCGACGACGCGCGCGAGAGCCAGGAGCCGCGAGCTGATCTTCAATCCCTCGCGCTCGGCGGCGCCCGGGTTGATCTCGAAGCGGAGCTTTCGACCATCGGGAAAGAAGTTGATCATGCCGCCCTGGGAGGCGAAGCCGGGCATCTCACTCACCGTGAGGACCCGTCCGCCGCGTGTCGCGGCGAGCAGGCTCTCGGGAGTGACGACGCCGTCGCGCGCCAGGAAGACGATGCGGCAGTCCGCAGACCCGTCGATGCTCGTCAGGTGACGCACCTCGACGGGGGTTCCGCCGAGGCTCGCGCCCTCGAGTGCGCGCGTCAGCACCGCGGTGCCCTCGGTGTCCCCGAGTAGACCGATGACGAGCTTGCCGCCCGCGGGCGTGTCCCCCGGCCAGGTGACGAGCTTCGCGAAGTTCAACAAGAAGGCCGCTTTGACCTTGTACTCGTCGTACTCCGCCCGGCTTTCCGGCGCAAAGCTGCACAGCCCGAGCATCGCCGCGAAAGCGAGCGTGAGCCGTCGATGAAGAGGTGTTGAGAGCTTGGTCATCGACTAGTACAGCCAGCGAACCGATCCGTAGAAGCTGCGGGGTACGTCACTCGCGCGAGTGAAGACCGAGTCGGCGAATTCCTGTTGGGGCTCGATCACGTTGAGGCCCACCAGCGAGACTTCGAGGTTCTCGCGGACCCGCCAGCCCAGCCGCATGTCGAGGCGGGCGTGGGCGTCGATCTGGTTGCTGTTGGTGCGGTTGGTCGCCTGGCGATCCACCCAGAAGAGGGTGGTGTCGAACTCGAAGTCCCACGGCAGGTTGATGCGCGTCCCGATGTGGAAGGCGTGTCGGGGCGTCTCGGTCTCGGCGGCGTCGCGGGCGTTTGCGTCCGCCCCTCGCGACTTGAAGCTGAGGTCCGTGCGCGTGAAGTGGTAGCCGCCGGACAGGTTCAGGAAGTCGGTCACCGCCCACTGCGCCGCGATCTCGCTGCCGTAGCCGACGCCCCGCAACCGGTTGAAGAAGGTCTGGTTCTGGAGCGTGATCGGTCCGAACGGGAAGCTGGAGACCGTCTCGACCGAGCGCAGGTCGTCGTAGTCGTTGATGAAGAATGCGAAGTCGAGGGTCACCGGGTCGAGGGGTCGGGTGCGGTAGCCCATCTCGTAGGCGATGACTTCTTCAGCGTCGAAGCGAGACGAACCGACGATCTGCTGGAAGGTGTTCGGTGCCGTCGTCGAGGGCTGGAAGATCGCGACGTCCTCGTCCGACCGGGCCGGCGTTCGCACCGCCCGGGAGACCGACGCCCACAGGGTGTGGCGATCGTTCGGCGTCACCAGCACGCGGGCGCTGGGCTGCACCTCGAAGCCGCTGTAGTCGTTCTGCTCGAACTTCGAGCCGATCGTCAGCGAGAGCAGATCCTCGATGACCTGGATCTCGTCCTGCAGGAAGAAGCTGCCGACGTTGTCGGTCTGGGCGCGCCCCCGGAAGCCGAGGCCCAGGCGACCGGAGATGCGGTCGGTCGAGGCACGGAAACCGGCGCCCCAGACCAGCCGATTCCCCTCGAAGGGCTGGAAGGAGTGCTGGAAGTCGACGTCGAAGGTGTCGCGGTGCTCCTCGATGATCGGAGTATCGCGGACGTTGCGGTCGTAGTAGAGCTGGAGCGACATGTCCGAGGTGTCGGAGAACTGGTGGGACGCCCGTGCAAGCACGTTTCCGCCCGTGTACTCGTCTTCACCTTCGATGCCCACCGGTGCGATCGTGTGCTCGGCGTCGGCGTCGTAGAAGTCGCCCTGGACCGTGACCAGGGAATCCTCGGTGGCCTGCCAATCCAGGCGGCCGCCGGCGCGCACGCTCTGCCAATCGTCGTGCGCATCCCCGCCGAGCCGACTCTCGTAGTCGGCCCGGTCGGCGAACTTCCCGTAGACGCGATAGTGAACGTTGTCACCGATCGCTCCGCCGAAGCGCGAGGCGCCGTTGAAGCGCTCGTGGGTACCGACGCGCGACACGGTGGCGAGGCCCTGGGTCTCGGTGGAAGTCTTCGTGATGATGTTGATCACGCCGTTGACCGCGTTGGCGCCCCACAGGGTGCCGCCCGGTCCGCGCACCACTTCGATGCGATCGATGTCCTCGAGCATGAGGTCGTGCTCGGCCCAGACGATTCCGGAGAACAGGGGGGTGTAGATCGAGCGACCATCGACCATCACGAGCAGCTTGTTCGAGTACTCGTCGTTGAAGCCGCGGGCAGACACGGCCCAGCGGTTCGCATCGATCTGGGCGACGTTGAGGCCCGGCACGCGTCGCAGGAGGTCGGGGATCGAGGTCGCCCCCGAGCGCCGAATCTCCTCGTGCGTGATTACCGTGACGGCGGCAGGCGTGTCCGCCGCGCGCCGCGCACTCTTGGTTGCGGTGGTGACCTCGAGTTCCATCAGGTCCTCGAGATCCATGGCCACCAGGTCTTCCTCGACGGCTCCCGCCGAGGTCGCCCAGAAGACGATCGCCAGGCCCACCAGGACCTGGACTCCCCTTGTTTGCACCATGACGTGCCCCCCGTCCGCCGCGCGCAGAGAGTTGGGTTGCGCACGGCCCCGGAAGCCGAATCGGCGAACCCACCGGCGGGCTTGATGATTGGGGGCTTTTGGCAACGCGCGCAGGGCGGCCCGGATCGGCCTCTTGCGAGTCGCCCGCGGGGGCCCTGGCGTAGCGGGGGCCTGCCTAGGCGAAGTTTCGCAGGTAGGGCAGGGAGCGGGCGGTGTTCTCGATCGCCTCGCCGGCGTCCAGGAGCACGGAGGTGGCGTTCCAGCTGCCTTCGAGGAGCTGTTCGCGGGTGCCGTCGGGAATCTGGGCGTCGAAGCGCCCGGCCGCGCAGGTGACCTGGCGGGCGTCCACGTCCACCTCCACCTGCTGGTCGGGTTGGGCATCGATGCTGTCCATGACCGTCGCGAGATCGGGCACCGAGAGCACCAGACAGGGCAGGCCCAGGGCGGTGCAGTTGCCCGCGAAGATCTCGGCGAAGGAGCCGCCCACGAAGGCGTCGAAGCCGCGGCGCATCAGAGACTGGGGCGCGTGCTCGCGCGATGAGCCGCAGCCGAAGTTCCGCCCCACCACCAGGATCCGCGCGCCCATGAAGCGGTCGTCGTCGAGGGGGTGGTCGCCCTTCGCCTGTTCCCGGTCGTCCTCGAAGGCGTGTTCGCCCAGGCCGTCGAAGGTGACGCAGCGCAGGAAACGCGCGGGGATGATGCGGTCGGTATCGATGTCGTCACCGCGCAGCACGCAGGCGCGCCCCGCGACGTGTTGGATTCGTGCGGCCACCTAGAGCACCTCCCGCACGTCGGTGACCCCGCCGCGCAGCGCGGCAGCCGCGACCATCGCCGGCGACATCAAGAGGGTGCGGCCGGTCGGCGAACCCTGGCGGCCCTTGAAGTTGCGATTGCTGGAGGAGGCGCAGAGTTCGCGACCCACCAGCTTGTCGGGGTTCATCGCGAGGCACATCGAGCAGCCCGGCTCGCGCCACTCGAAGCCCGCGCTGCGGAAGACCTCGGGGAGTCCTTCCTCCTCTGCCTGGCGCGCGACCGCTTCCGATCCCGGCACCACGAGCGCCTTCACGCCGGGCGCGACCTTACCGGTGCGCGCGACGCGGGCGGCTTCTCGCAGGTCGCTGATGCGTCCGTTGGTGCACGACCCGATGAAGCACACGTCGACGGCGGTCCCGGCGAGGGGCTCTCCCGGAGTCAGACCCATGTAGCCGTAGGCTTCCTCGGCGGACCCACGCTCGTCGTCCGGCAGCTCGGCCAGGCGGGGCAGGGCTTCGTCGACGGCCACGCTCTGACCGGGGGTGATGCCCCAGGTGACCGAAGGCGCGATTGCGTTGCCGTCGAGACTCACGCGATCGTCGTAGTGCGCGTCCGCGTCCGACGCCATGCCGCGCCACCAGGAAGCAGCGGGTTCGAAGGCGTCGCCCTGTGGCGAGAAGGGGCGACCGCGCAGATACTCGACGGTGGCATCGTCCGGGTTGACGTAGCCGCAGCGCGCGCCGCCCTCGATCGACATGTTGCAGACCGTGAGACGCTCCTCGATCGAGAAGCTGTCGAGCACCGGTCCGGCGTACTCGTAGGCGAAGCCGACGCCGCCCTTCACGCCGAGGCGTCGGATGATCGCCAGGATCACGTCCTTGGCGTAGACACCGCCCGAGAGCTTGCCCGTCACTTCGATGCGTCGGGTCTTCGGTCGGGCCATTGCGAGGCACTGGGTCGCGAGCACGTCGCGCACCTGGGAGGTTCCGATCCCGAAGGCCACGGCCCCGAAGGCGCCGTGGGTCGAGGTATGGCTGTCGCCGCAGGCGATCGTCGAGCCCGGCTGGGTCAGTCCGAGCTCGGGCCCGATCACGTGCACCACGCCCTGACGTCCGCTGCCCGGCCCGAAGAACTCGATCCCGGCCCCTCGGGTGTTCTCTTCGAGGGCGACCATCATCTCCTCGGCCAGGGCGTCGGCGAGTGGCCGCGCCTGACTATGCGTAGGGATGATGTGATCGACGGTCGCGAAGGTGCGCTCGGGGAAGCGCACCGCAACACCCATCTCGCGAAGCATCGCGAAGGCCTGGGGGCTCGTGACTTCGTGGATCAGGTGGAGGCCGATGAAGAGCTGGGTCTGGCCTGTCGGGAGCTCGCGGACGGTGTGGGCGTCCCAAACTTTGTCGAGGAGGCTTTTGCCGGGCATGGGGAGGAGGGAATAGCACACGCCCTGGGCCCACCGGCACACGCGTCGGGTGGCTGGCGCCGTCCGTCGAGGGTCTCCGGGGGAGGGCGGGCCGGGGCTCCTCTCCCTATGCTGCCGCGCCATGGAACTGCTCTACACCGCGCACGTGCCCGGGGGCGATGGCCCCTTCCCGACGATCCTCGCCCTGCATGGCTGGGGAGCCAGCGGCCACGACCTGATCGGGCTCGCGCCCATCCTTCATGCAGGACGCGCAATCGTGCTGTGTCCCCAGGGTCCGGTGGCCTTCCAGCCCGCCCCTAACATGATTGGGTACGGCTGGTTTCCGCTCACCCAGGGTGGGCCGCCGGATCCCACCGCGATCAACATGGCCCAGGGCCTGATCGAGATCTTCCTGGAGGACGCCTGCCAGCGGTATCCCGTCGATCCCCAGAAGATCGTCCTGCTCGGATTCAGCCAGGGCGGGCTGATGGCCTACCGGCTGGCGCTCGCCGATCCGAAGCGCTTCGCGGGACTCCTCGCCCTCTCCACCTGGCTCCCCGAGGAAGAGACCTCCGAGTCCGAGAAGACCGAGGGACTGGACCGCTTGCCGACGCTGATCATGCACGGCAAGGAAGACCCGATGATCCCGATCGACCGGGCCCATGCGGCCCGCGACGCGCTGCTCTCGCTCGAGGTGCCGCTCACCTTCCGCGAGTACGAGATGGGCCACGAGATCAACCAGGACGCCCTGCGCGACATGGTGATGTGGCTCGAGGAAAAGGTGTTCGCAGGGCCGCCGGGCGCCTGACGACGCTCCTGGCTCGGCCTTTCCGAAGCGTTACGCTGACGCCTCTGGACCGACGGTCCGGCGTCGGCCGGGTCGGGGTGTAGCTCAGTGGCCAGAGCCTGACCTTTGGGTGGTCAGCGTCGTGGGTTCGAATCCCACCACCCCGACCAATCTGGTGGGCTCCGCATCCGCTCCGCGGATGCTGCGCGCCGAGCGGGCGGTGGCGGACGCACGGGGAAACCCGCGGTGGCGCGGGCAGGGGTGCGGCTTGCTCGGTTCCGTCCTGTGCCCCGGGCGGGCGTTGCCAGCTCGCTTGCTTGGGTGTCGGCGGGGGAGCGGCTTGCCCGGTTCGGTGCGGTGCCTGGAGCGGATGCTGCCAGCTCGCGGGCTCGGCGTGCGCCGCCGAGGGCGGCGGGGGCGTGTGCGCTACAACCCCGCTGAGCCGCCATGTCGCAACCCCGCTCGATCCTGCTGGTCCGTCTGACGGCGCTCGGCGACGTGATCCACGTGCTGCCGAGTCTCGCGGCGCTGCGCGCGGCGCTGCCCGACGCGAAGCTCGGATGGCTGGTCGAGGACCGGGCCGCGCCCTTGCTCGAGGGGCACCCGCAGCTGGATCGTCTGCACGTTTTGCCCCGACACGAATGGGTGTCGGACCTGAAGGCGCTCCGGGTCGGTCGCGCGGTGGGCGGTTGGCGGCGTTTGTTCGCCGAGATTCGCGCCGAGGGTTACGAGGTAGCCCTCGACTTCCAGGCGAACTTTCGCTCCGGCGTCTGCACGTTCGCGTCGCGCGCGCCGCGGCGGATCGGTCAACCGGAACCCTTCGCGAAAGAGCAGAGCGGATGGTTCTACCACGAAACGCCGACCGTTCTGCCTGCGGCGGCGCACAAGATCACCCGCAACCTGCAGCTGCTCGAGCCTCTCGGACTCCTCCCCGCAGAGGCGCCGGCCCCTTCCTTGCCGGCGCGGCCGCAGACAGTGCCCGAGCTTCCGGAGACGAAGGATCGACCTTGGGTCGTCATCCATCCGGGCGTGTCTCCGGCTGGAGCGGTGAAGGCCTGGCGCGCCGAGCGCTTCGCCGAGCTCGGTCGTCGCTTGACGGCGGACGGAGCCCAGGTGTTCTTCAGCTGGGGAGGAGCGGGCGAACGCGCACTCGCGCAAGCCCTGGTGGGTGAAGCGCCGGGCACGCGGCTCGGGCCCGTGACGGATCTCCCCCAGCTGGCGTCGTTTCTGGAGCGCGCCGATCTCTTCATCGGGGTCGACTCGGGCCCGCTGCATCTGGCCGCTGCGTTGGGCACCCCCGTGGTCGGACTCTACGGTCCGAAGCACACGGGCACCTACGGCCCGTTCTGGTCCGAAGGCCAGGCGGTACCGGCCGACTACCCGTGCAGCCCGTGTCTGTATCGCCGCTGCCCGCGACCCGAGGCGACGAACGTGCGCCTGCCCGACGGAACGGACCTGCGCATCTCGCCGTGTATGGACACGATCGAGGCCGCCGCCGTGCATGCCGAGGCCCGACGCGTGCTGGCCCGAGAGGCGCGCGTGCTCGAATGAGCCGAAGCGCGCCCGCCGGTGCGGTTCCGGCGTGTCCTTCGTTCCGCGGCCGGATATCGTAGGCGCATGGCCCACACGCGACGCTGGACCTCCTGGGGGCTCTGTGCTCTCGTCGCTGGCGTCTTCGGGGTCGCCGACGCGGAAGCCGAACCCCTCTCGCCGCGTGCCCAGGCGCTGTTCGGACAGACCTGCGCGGTCTGTCACGTGAAGCCGGGCCTCGGCGTGCCGGTCTTGGGAGTCGAGGCCGACTGGATCGAGCGACGGGGCCGTGGCATCGATGCCCTGGTCGCCAGCACGGTCCGCGGCGTCGGTCAGATGCCGCCGCTGGGGACGTGCGGCGCGTGTACGGAAAGCGACCTGCGTGCCCTCGTCGGGTTTCTCGCCGGCCTCGACCCGGCAGAGACCGAGGGGGCGCCGTGACCGGTCTGTCGCGACGCGAGCTCGGCGCGGCGACGGCCTGGGCCGGCCTCGCGGGTCTGCTCACCGCCTGTCGCCCGACGACGACGGGCGCGTCGAAGCCCTACGCGGAGGCGTTCACGCCCGGGCAGGTGCTTCCCTGGACGAACTGGGGCGGCAACCAGAGCTGTCTGCCCGCACAACGCATCGCTCCCGATAGCGAGTCCGCGTTGGTGGCGGCCCTCGCCGAGAGCGCGGGCGTGGTGCGACCGGTGGGCGCCGGCCATTCCTTCAGCGCCCTCGTCCCGAGCGAAGGCGCGCTGCTCTCCCTGGATCTCTTGAGCGGCGTCGCCAGCGTGGACGCCGCCACCGGGGAGGCCTGGGTCTGGGCGGGGACGCGGCTCCACCAGCTCGGGCCGGCGCTCCATGCACGGGGACAGGCGATGCCGAACCTCCCCGACATCGACTACCAGGCCCTGGGCGGCGCGATCGCGACCTCGACCCACGGGACCGGGAAGACACTGGGCTCGCTCTCCGCCTACATCACCGGACTGCGCCTGGTCACCGCGGACGGATCGCTCGTGGAGTGCGACGCCAACCAGAACGCCGAGCTCTTCCATGCGGCCCGCTGTTCGCTGGGCGCGCTTGGGGTCGTGAGTCAGGTGCGGCTGCGCAACCGCGCGCCGCTCGAGCTCGCTCAGGTCACGCGCACCGAGCTGCGCGACGAGGTGCTCGATGACGTCGAGGCGCGGATCGGCGACAACCGGCACTTCGAGCTGCTGGCGCTGCCCCATACCGATGCCGTCATCACCGTGACCACCAACGAGCGCGCTGACGCGACGGGTTGGGACGAAGAGGACCCGAACGCGGTCTACGAAGTGCGCGAGGCGTTTCGCACCTTCGGCAGCCTGCCCTGGGTGGGCGGCTGGGCCTACCGCCAGATGATCGCGTCGGGGCTCGACGCCATCGCGAGCGTTCGCACCGGACCCTCCCACCAGGTGCTCTGCCACGACCGCCTGGTGCGGTTCCGCGAGATGGAATACACGGTGCCGGCCGAAGTGGGCCCGGAATGCTTGCGCGAGGTCCTCGCGACGATCGAGTCGAAGGACATCCCCGTGGTCTTCCCGATCGAGATGCGCTGGATCGCCGCCGACGACGTCTGGATCAGCCCCTTCTACGAGCGCCCCGGTTGCGCGATCTCGGTCCACCAGTTCGCGGATGAGGACCACGAGGCCTACTTCGCCGAGATCGAACCGATCTTCTGGAAGTACGAGGGCCGCCCCCACTGGGGAAAGCTCCACGGGCTCGATGCCGCGAGGCTCGCTCCCCGCGTTCCCCGGCTGCGCGACTTCGCTGAACTCCAACGGGAGATCGATCCCGAAGGTCGCTTCCTCAACGACCACCTGGCCCACGTGTTGGGCCGGACGGTCTGATCCGACCGGTCGACGACCTCAGGCTTCGACGAGCCCTTCGCGCACCGCCAGCCGGACGAGTCCCGCCGTCTTGTGGATCTGGAGCTTGCGCATGAGGCGCGTGCGATGGGTATCCACCGTGCGGCGCGACAGGCCGAGGCGCGTGGCGATCTCGCGGTTCGAGTCGCCCTCACCGATCAGCTGCAGGATCGTGCGCTCGCGGCGGGTGAGTGTCTTCACCGCCTTCGTCGAGTTCGTCTCGCCCATGTGGAGCGACGCGATCAGCCCGCGCTCGAGCGCAGGCGAGACGTAGCGGCGCCCCGTGCGGGTGGCGTCGATCGCTTCCCAGAGCTCGCGGGTACTGCTGCCCGGACCGAGCAAGCCGAGCGCGCGCGAGGTGACCGCGCGGTCGAAGGCCGTGCGGCTCTCGTCGCGAACGACCACGATGCAGCGCACGCCCGTCGAGATCGACTCGAGCTTCTCGATGAAGTTCGCGGCGGTCTCGTCGATGATGTCCGTTCCCACGATCGCGATGTCGACGCGTTCGCGTCCGGCGATCGCGAGGGCGCGCGCCGCGTCGGGCGCTTCGACGACGCGGCGAACGCGTCGGCTCTGGGCCAGGGAACAACTCAGACCCTTACGCAGGATCTCGTTCGGTTCTGCGAGAAGGACGTTGGCATCCATGTCGCTGTCTTCCTCCCTCCAAGGTTTCAGACAGCTGTTCGGAAAAGAGCGCACTCGCCCCGATACGCGCTTCCCTCGAAAAAGAAGTGTTTCTCTACGCAGCGTGGGTACGCGGATCCTCCGAGCAGCTGCGCGGTCTCGCGGATCCCATGGTGGATTTCCCGTACACGGATTGCGCAGATCCATCCGCAAGCGCGGTTTCACTCCGCAAGGAGGATTGGCGTAGAGCAAGCAGGATTGACGCGGTGGGGCAGGACGCCCGACGGCGCTAGTTCCCGAGCAAACGCTCGACTTCCGACTCGATCGCCGCGTGCTCCGAGGGCTCGAGGTCGGTCAGGAAGACGCCGATCTCGAAGCGGCCCCAGGTATTGCGCTTCTCGCCGACCCGGACGACACGCGCCGACGTCTCGATCGGACGGGATCGCACCAGCGGAAGCCGGAACCGCAGCTGGATGTCCGAGTTCAGTTCGAGCTGGGTCGCACTCGTGAGCCGCAGGCCCGTGTTCGACAGGTCGAGCGCGAACTCGCGCCGTCCGCGTCCCTCATCGAGGGACACGATCACCGGGAAGATGCACGGGACCCGCTCGCTGCCGCGACGATCCGGACCGATGTGGCGGACCACGCGATCGAGGGCGTTGTTCGGCGTGGTACGGGAGTCGAGGACACCGACCACCCCGTGGGCTCGCAGCGCGCGCAGATCGCTGCCGAGCTCGTTCGGCGTGGCGATCCCCAGGATCGGAATCGTGCGTCCGCGGGTGGCGGTCTGAGACGCGTGAAGCGAGGCGAGGCTCTCTTCCTGGAGGTCTGCGAGCGACAGGATCAGCAGGTCCGGCGGCGTCGAGAGCGACTGCAGGACCTGTCCGATGTCGCACTCGTCGGTCAGCTCGCAGGTCTCGATCCCGGCCTCTTGCAGGATCTTCGCGAGGCGAACGCCGGACACCTTGACGGCGCCCTGCAAGACGATGAACGGGTCGTCTCCCGCAGCCTGGCCAGCGTCGTTCTGCATGGATTGGTTCATCGGGGTCCTCCTGCGAACCACTTGAGCGAGGTTTCGGTGCGTGCCGCGCGAACCCGCGGGTGACGTGCCGGTGGGGTGCACATCGCTACGCGCTTCATCCGAGTCACGGGTTGCACTACGTGCAAAGGACGAGCGCCTTCCCCCCGGAGCGGGTCGGGTCCGCGGGCAGCTCGCTCAGACCCGTACATCCACGTTCTTTCCACGGTGTTCTTCCTCGCTCGCTTCTTCGTCGTCGCCGGAGGCTTCGGAGCTTCCGTGTGCATCGTCGCGGGGTTCCTCGGTCTCTCTTCGTGTTCGCTCTTCTCGGTCTCGCTCGGGTGGACGGCGCTGCCGCGGGTTCGGTCTCGGTGCGTCGCGGACGGGTCGGATCGGGTCGCTCGCTCGAACGATGTCCATCGCGGAGCTCCTTCTCAGCCGTAGATGCCCTCGGCGCGCTTCGTCTCTTCGGCGGCGGCCTCGAGAATCGGGTCGACATCGTCATCGCCGAGCCCGAGCGCGTGCCACGCCGCCGACGAACCGAGCTGCAGACCCTCGACCGGGCCGCGTCGGCCATGGCCGAGCCGCGTACACACACGGGTGGTGACGGTGGTGAGCGCAGTCAGGCGCACCTGTTCCGGGCTCATCGTGTCGGGGAGCTCGCTCGGAGCGTCGTGGTGGTGACGAATCGCCAACACCAGTGCCTGGGGCAGCTGCCAGGTCTCGGCGACGTGGGCCCCGAGCAATGCATGGTCGAAGTCGAACTCGTCGTTCTCGGCCTGGACGTAGGAGATGCCCTCGTTGTAGACCCGGGCCATCACCTTCGCGTACCGGGCGCGGTAGACGTTGGCCATGACGATCTTGCCCAGGTCGTGCAGCAAGCCGGCGGTGAAGGCGGGTTCGCGCGGGACGTCGACCGGCCCGTAGCCAGCGAGGCGCCCCCCCACGACCCCGCACATCGTCGAGTGCTCCCAGAGGAGCTTCTCGGAGAGGCCGAAGTTGGCGAACACGTCCCGCAACGATGCTGCCATGACCGTGCACTCGACGGTTCGGAAGCCGAGCAGCGTGATCGCGTGGCGCAGCGTCTCGACTTCGCGTCGAAACCCGTAGAGCGACGAGTTCGCGACGCGCAGGATCCGGGCCGCGAGGCTCGGGTCGAGCTCGATGATCTTGCGCAGGTCGTCCGCCGAGGTCGACGAATCGGCCACGGCGGTCATCACCCGGTTGGCAACCTGCGGGATCGGCGGGATGTCGCCGATCGCATCCAAGGCGCGCTTCAGATCTTTGTGCATCGTGCAGTGCTCCCGTTCAGACGGAGGAGGTTTCGCGGAGGACGCGTGGTTGCCGCGGAGACGTGCGCAGCAGTCGCTCGGCCACTCGAACCAGGGTTCGTGACGATTTCGCGGTCGGGAAGGACTCGACCACCGCCCGTTGCAGGCGGACGGCCTCGGCCAAGCGGTCGTCGCTCGGGACGTGGCCGAGGAACGCGGGGGAGAGGTCGAGGAAGCGCTTCGCGATCTTCTCGAGGTGATCGTGGGTGCGTCGCGCATCGCCTTCGCTGCGCGACGCGTTGACCAGGATCTCGACCGGGAGCTGCGCTTCCTGGGCGAGAGCCTTCAGGGTGGCGTAGGCGTCGACCAGACTGGTGGGCTCCGGTGTCGTCACGAGCACGGCCAGATCGCAGCAGGCGGCGAGGCCGAGCGCCGTCTCGCCGACCCCGGCCCCGATGTCGATCAGGACCAGGTCGTAGCGCCGGGTGGCGGCGAAGAGCGGGACCAGCAGGGGGGCGAGCTGGTGGGGGCGACAGTCCGAGAGGCGTCGCGTTCCCTGCCCGGCCGGCAGGACGTGGATTCCGCGCGGGCCTTCGACGATGGCCTCCTCGAAGGCGCAGTGGCCCGAGAGGAGTTCGCGCGAGGTGTTGCGCGGGGCGAGCCCGAGCAGCGTGTCGACGTTGGCCAGGCCGAGGTCGCCGTCGACCACGAGGACACGGGCGCCGCGCGTCGCGCAGGCCACGGCCACGTTGGTCGCGACGTTGGTCTTGCCGACGCCGCCCTTGCCGCTGAGGAAGCCGATGATCGGAGCGTCTTTTTCGTTCATGGACATGTGTGCAGTACCTGACGTGCGAGAGCGAAAGCATCGGGGGGGACGAAGTGGTCGGGGATCCGTTGACCCGTCCCAACCCAGGAGACCGGCGGGGTGTCGGGCTCGAGCAGGACGTTCACGAGACCGCCCAGTGCGGCGCTGTCGTCGAGTTTCGACACGACGACCGCTTCGGGGCGAAGGAAGGCGTAGCGGGCGAGCTGCTGGCGGAGATCCGCTTCCTGGGTGCCGGCGGACAGCACGAGTTGCACCGACGCGTGCTCCCCCAGCGCGGCGCGCTGGTGGGAGAGCTCGGCCAGGGATTCCCGGTCGTCGCGGCCCTGTCCCGGGGTGTCCACCACCAGGCGGCCGCCGCGCTTCTCGGCGATTCGCGCCAGAGAGTCCGGGGACGTCGCCACGTCTAGCCGGACGCCCAAGGCCTTCGCGATCCCCTTGAGCGACGCGACGCCTCCGTGTCGGTGGGCGTCGGTGGTGACCACTCGCGTGTCGGCGTTCGCGTTGTGTCCCGCCCATTTGCCGACGGTCGTCGTCTTCCCCACCCCGGGCGCACCCACCACGAGCGTGTGGCCGGCTTCCGGGCGCGGCGCGGCGAGCTTTCCCTCGAGGCGTGCGGCGAGCGCCGCGATCCGCGCCTCTTCGGCGACCTCGCCGGTATCGATGCGTGCCTCGGCGTCCTGACCGAGCAGGGCGGCGAAGCCCTCGGCGATCCCGGCCGCGCGGAAGTGCGCGGACGATCGATCGGCAGAGGCCTCGGGGACCCGCGCCACCATTGCCCGCGTCAGGCGACGGAGCTCGGCGATCTCCTGTCCGAGGCTCGGCGGTGGCGTACGCCCGAACTCGGCCTGTTCCAACCAGCTGCGGAGCGCGTGGATCTCGCGCTCGAGTGGCGCAACCACGGCACGCGACACCTCGAGGCTCTTCCACGAGGCGTCGCGTCCCGTATGAGAGGCTTCGGGTTCGGCCGGCGCCTGGCGCTGGCTCGCCGCGGTGACCTCGACCACGGTCTTCGCGAGCAGGCCGAAAGCTCCCCGGCGGCGGCGCACACTCTTCGTCGAGAGGATCAACGCGTCCGGTCCCAGGGTCTCGCGTACGGCCGCGAGCGCATCCTGGGGCGTCTCGGCTTCGAAGCGTTTAATGAGCATGCGCCAACCTCACTTGACCCGAAGCGATGACCCGGGTGTCGGGGGGCAGCTCGTTGTGGGAGAGCACCGAGAGCCGTGGAACTGCACGCGCCAACAGCTTCTGCAGGGGCGAGCGGATCGCCTGGGTGCTCAGCAGGACGGGTCCCTTGCCCTGGGCCGTGGCCGTCGTGCTCTCGATCGCAGACTGGACCCCGCGGAGCAGGCCATCGAGGGGGCCGGGCTCGATCGCCAGGAAGGTGCCGCCCGGACTGCGCTGCACACCGGCCGCGAGGCTCTGTTCGAGCTCGGGTTCGAGGGTGAGCACATGGAGGGAACCGTCGGCCGCGAGGTGGGGCGATGTCACGGTTCGGGCGAGACGCTCGCGCACGAGATCGGTCAAGAGGTCCGGATCCTCGATGCGCGGCGCGTACTCGGCGAGGGTCTCGAGGATCGCGCCGATGTCGCGCACCGAGACGTGCTCCTCGAGCAACGCGCGCAGCGTCCGGTGGAGCAGGGAGAGCGAGACGATCGACGGGACGATCTCGTCGACGACCTTGGGAGCGCGCTCCGAGTAGCGGTCGAGCAGCTCTCGTACCTGGGCGCGGGACAAGAGCTCGGAGGCGTGGCTGCGGATCGTCTCGGCAATGTGGGTGGTGATCGCCGACGAGGGGTCGACGACGGTGAATCCGCGCGACTCGGCGGTTTCGCGGTCACGATCCTGGATCCAGACCGCCGGCAGGCCGAACGCGGGGTCCTGGGTGGGGATGCCGGGGAGGCCACTGCTCTCGACGTCGCCACCGACGGCGAGCTGTCGCCCGGGAGGCACCTTGCCCGTCGCGATGCGATTGCCCCGGATCGCGACGGCGTACTGGCTCGACTCGAGCTCGAGGTTGTCCCGAATGTGTACCAGGGGAACCACGAAGCCGAGCTGCGAAGCCAGCTGACCGCGCAATGCCCGGATCCGCGCCGGCAGGTCCCCGCCCCGTTCTGCGGCGACCAGCGGGATCAGTCCATAGCCGATCTCGAGTTCGAGATCGTCGAGGTCCAGGGAACTCGCCGGGTCGGCGGCCGGTGTGGCCGGCGCCTCCACCGGTTCGGGCGTGGCTTCTTGCTCCTCGGCTTTGCGTAGACCCACCCGTGCGAGGGCCGCCGTGCCCGCCGCGAGCACGGCGAACGGGGCGAAGGGGAAGCCCGGCGCGATCGCGAGCGCCCCGAGCATCACCGACGTGCCCACCAGGGCGCGCGGCTGCAGCACCATCTGGGTCTTGATCTCGTCCGAGAGGGGGCGGCCACCCGCGGCCCGAGAGACCACGATGCCCGCGGCGGTCGAGACGACGAGCGCCGGGACCTGACCCACGAGACCGTCCCCGACGGTCAGGGCCGTGTAGGTCTCGAGCGCTTCGCCGATCGGCATGTTGGCCTGGGCCATCCCGATTGCGAGGCCGCCGAAGACGTTGACCGCGACGATCAACAGGCCTGCGATCGCGTCGCCCTTCACGAACTTGCTGGCACCGTCCATGGCCCCGTAGAAGTCGGACTCGCGTTGGAGCTCTTCGCGCCGCGTCCGGGCCTCGCTGTCGTTGATCACGCCCTGGTTGAGATCGGCGTCGATCGCCATCTGCTTGCCGGGCATCGAGTCGAGCATGAAGCGCGCCGCCACCTCGGCGATGCGGCCCGAGCCCTTCGAGATGACCACGAAGTTGATGGTCACGAAGATCAGGAACAGGATGATGCCGACCGCGTAGTTCCCGCCGATCGCGATCTGAGCGAAGGATTCGATGACGCGCCCCGCCGCGTCGGGACCCTCGGCGCCGCGCAAGAGGATCAGGCGCGTGCTCGCGACGTTGAGTCCGAGGCGCAGCAGCGTGACGACCAGCAGGAGCGACGGGAAGACCGAGAAGTCGAGCGGGCGGTCGGTGTAGAGCGCTACCAGCAGGATCAGCAAGGCGAGGGTGAGCGACAGGGCCAGCAGCATGTCGAGCGCGACCGCCGGCAGCGGGACCACTAGCAGCGCCAGGATCCAGAAGAGCGCGCCGCCCAGAATCCAATCGTCGGCCCGACCCATCACGGCGCGGTGCTCCAGCTATGCGCCCGACGGGGCTGCAGTCGGTAGACGTAGGCGAGCACCTCGGCGACCGCCTGGAACAGGTTCTCGGGGATCTCCTTCCCCACTTCGCCGGTCTTCACGAGGACGCGCGCCAGCGGCGGGTTCTCGACGATCGGGACGTCGTGTTCCTCGGCGGCCTCGCGGATGCGCGCGGCCGTGTGGTCGCGGCCCATCGCGAGGATCTTCGGCGCCGCCATCATGGCTCCGTCGTAGGCGAGGGCGACGGCGTAGTGGGTGGGGTTCGTGACGACCACGTCGGCTTCGGCCACGGCCGCGATCATTCGCGAGCGCGAGAGGTCGCGATGCATCGCCTTGAAGCGGCCGCGCAGCGTGGGATCACCCTCGCGTTCCTTCATCTCGTCGCGGACTTCCTTCTTGCTCATCCGGAGCCGCGTCTCGTACCGCCACCGCTGGTAGGCCACGTCGAGGATCGCCATCAAGGTGAGCAGGGTGAGGAGCGCGATCGCCAACGCCAGACACAGCTTCGCGGTGAGCGAGAGGCTCGACGCGATGTCCGCACGCGAGGCGCCGAGAATGGCGGGGATGTCTCCCCAGACGACCCAGGCGCCGACGGCTCCGACCGCCGCCACCTTGAAGAGCGACTTCACGAGGTCGAAGAGTCGGTCTCCGTTGAGCAGGCGCTTCATGCCCTTCAGCGGGTCGACGCGTTCGTACTTGGGCTGCAGCACTTCGAGGCTCCACAGCGGTCCGGTCTGGGCGAACTGGGCCAGCGCACCCGCCAGCGCAATCGCGGCCATGATCGGCACGAGCGACCAGGCGACCGGGATCCCCATCGAGAGCAGGGCTGCGTAGTAACCCGAGAGCGTGGACGGCGGCGCGGCGGCCACCGAGAGGCACTGCCGGATCGCGAGCAGCATCGTCTCGCCCAGGGCCATACCCCAGGGCGACAGCACGGCGAGCAGGGCGGCGCCGAGCACCGCGACGTTCTGGAGCTCGCGGCTCTGGGCGACTTGCCCCTTGCGGCGCGCTTCCTCACGCCGTCGCGGGGTCGCCGGCTCGGTCTTCTGTGCCTGATCTTCGTCGGCCATCTACGGCGTCTCCCACAGCACGGTCACAGCGCGGGGCAGTTCGGTGCGCAGCACCGCGCCGATCTCGTCGACGAACGGCCCGGCGGCGAGGCCGAGGATCAGGAGCGTCAAGCCGATCTGGGCGGGAAGCTGGATCGACATCAGATTGAGCTGGGGAATCGCGCGGCCCAGGATGCCGACCGCGACGTTGCTGACGAGCATTACCGCCGTGAACGGCGCGGCGAGCTTGACGCCCACTTCGAAGATGACCGAGCCGAGCTGCGCGAGTTGGACGAAGCCGAACACGTCGGGGCCGGCGCCTCCCACGGGCAGCGCCTCGAAGGAGAGGACCAGGCCGCGCAGCACGTCGTGGTGCCCTTCGATCGCCAGGAACGCGAGCCCGGCGAGCACGCCCACCAGCGAGGTCAGCACGACCGAGTTGTTGCCGGTGCTCGGGTCGAGCACCGCGGCGGCGCCCAGGCCTCCCTGCATCGCCGCGTACTCCCCCATCAGCGCGAAGCCGGTGAACACGAGGGAAGCGGCGAACCCGATGGCCAGGCCGATGGTGGCCTCACGCAGCAGCGCGAATCCGAGCGAGAAGCCCGGCGCTCCTGGGTCGACCGAGAGGCCGGAGCTCAGCCAGAAGGCGAGCGCGAGCGCGATCATCAGGCGCACCCGGGCGGGCACCACGGCGTGGCCGAATACGGGCGCGTACAGGAACGCGCCGATCAAGCGCGTCAGCGCCAGGCCGAAGCCCGTGAGCCAATCGAGCGGGATCGCGATGCTCACGGTGCGGTCCCTGCCGCCGCTTCGAAGATCCGGCGGGTGAACTCGACCAGGGTGGTCATGAAGTAGGGGAAGCCCGCACCGAAGGCGACGAGGGTGAGCACGATCTTGGGCACGAAGGTCAGCGTCTGCTCGTTCACCTGGGTGGCGGCCTGGAAGATCGAGATCACGAGACCCGTGGCGAGCGCGGTCGCGAGGATCGGGGCGCTGATTACGAGGGACATCCAGATCGTGTCCCGGAGCAGATCGGAGACGGCTTCGATTCCCATGGTGGCCTCACACGCGCAGGCTCGAGACGACCGAACCCAGCACGAGGTTCCAGCCGTCGGCCAATACGAAGAGCATGATCTTGAAGGGGAGTGCGACCACGATCGGCGGCAACACGATCATGCCCATCGAGATCAACATCGAGGAGACCACCAGGTCGATCACCAGGAAGGGCAGAAAGACCATGAACCCGATCTCGAAGGCGGTCCGCAGTTCACTGATCAGGAACGCGGGGAGCAAAGTTGCCGTGGGCAGGTCGTCCAGCGATGCGAGTTCCTCCGCGCCCGACATCGACACGAACAGGTCGAGGTCCGACTCGCGGGTATGCGAGAGCAGGAAGGTGCGGATCGGCGCCAGGCCCCGCTCGCTCGCTTCGTCGAGCGTGATCTCCTTCGCGACGTACGGGTCGTAGGCCTCGACCTTGATCTGTTCGCCTAGCGGCGCCATCACGAAGAGCGTCACGAACAGCGCGAGGCCGATGAGGACCTGATTCGGGGGCAGGTGCTGAACCCCGATGGCCTGGCGCACGAACGCGAGCACGATCACGACCCGCGTGAAGCAGGTCATCATCAGCAGGATCGACGGCGCGATCGAGACGACGGTGAGCAGCGCGAGGAGCTCGAGCGCCGGGGCAATCTCCGCCGGATCGTCGGTACCGGCCAGGGACAGCACGAGGGAAGGGGAGCTGGCCTCCTGCGCGGACGCCGCCCAGGGAACCGCGACCGCCAGGCCGAAGCACACGGTCGCGAGGAGCGCGGCGCCAGTGCGCAGGCGCCAGCGTCGTCGCGCCGGAGCCTCCGGGGCGCGTTCGACGGGCGCCTCGGGCAGGCGTCTCAGCAGGGAAACGCCGGACTCGCTCGCACCGATGAGCAGGCGTTCGCCCTGGACCTCGACGAGGTGGAGCTGCTTGCGGGTCCCCAGAGCACACGACTCCACGACCCGCAGCCGGCGTCCGCCACCCGGGCGCGCGGACGCGAAGCGTCGCAAGCCGAAGTGGAGCGCCGCCAACACGAGCAGGACCGCGAGGACTCCCCAGGGATTTCCCGTCATGGCAGTGGGCCTCTCATCCGGATCGCTCCTGGCCGTCGCCAGGAGTGAGTTCGACGATGCGCACGGCCAGCCGGTCTTCGACGGTCGTGACCTCGCCGCGCCCGATCAGGCGTCCGTTCACGAACAGATCCGCCGGCTCTCCCGAGTTCCGGTCGAGTTCGACGACGGACCCCTTGCCGAGCTGCAGGACCTCGCCGAGCAGGAGCTTCGAAGCCCCGATCTCGACGGTGAGGCGCAGGGATACGTCGATCAAGTGATCGAGGTTTCCGGGGGGCGGCGACGCGGGCGCCTCGGCTGCCGGGGCGGGCGTCGCTTCGCCGGCAGGGGCCTCCTCGGTCGCCGGATTCACTTCGACGGTTTCTTCATCGGCCATCAGCTAGACCTCTCCTACGACGCGCACGGCCAGGCGCGATCCGATGGCGCCGCGCACGGCGCGAAACTTCGGTCGATCCTCGAGCCGCACGAGGACTTCGCCGCCGGGCACCGGATCGAGGGTGAGCGTGTCGCCCACCTGCAGAGCAGCGATCCGACGCAGGCCGAGGTCGGCGTGCCCGATCTCGGCGTGCACGGCGATCGGTGTCTCGCGCAGGGCGGCCGCCAGCTCGTGACCGGGCGCGCCGCTCTTTCCGGCCGGCGCGGCGAAACTCTCGACCCACGCGGACGGCAGTCCGATCCGAAGCCGAGCGACCTCGTCGAAGCCCGCGACGTCGAGGCTCGCGACATAGAGGCGCGACGGGACGTCGTCGCCCAGAAGCTCGGGGCCCACCACGTCGTCGACCCGCAGGTCGACGGCCGCGAACTCGCGCAGGGAACGGCCCAGCTGCTGGCAGATCTCGGTGCCGAGGATCCGCAGGAAGCGCTGCTCGACACTCGAGTAGCCGCGCGAGGGCACCTGGAGCGATACGCCATTGGCGCCGCCGAGCGCGATCGTCAGCCAGCCGTAGAAGAAGGCACGGCTCACGACCAACAGGCCGCGCTCTCCGGACGGTTGCATCTCGAACACGATCGCCAGGTCTTCCGGGAGCATGGAGCCCGCGAACTCGGCGGTGCCGAGGGGCTCGTAGGCGAAGACCGAAAAGCGGAGCGAGCGTTGATGCAGCGTCGACAAGAGCCGCGTCTGCTCCTCGGCGAAACCCGACAGGGCGCGCGCGATCGGACCCTTGCGTGGGGGCGCGGGCCGCTTCCGCGGCCAGGGAGTCTCTTCCCCGCCCTCGTTCGCGATCGCGTCGAGCAGTGCCGCGAGTTCGTCGCGGCTGAGGATGCCGGCCTCGGCTTCGCTCATTGCACCACGAACTCCGTGAAGAGCACCGACTCCACGTTGCCCTTCGAGATCACGGCGTTGACCCGCTCGCGCAGATCGTCCTTCAAGAGTGCCTTCCCCTCGAAGTCCTCGATGTCCGCGAGCCGCTTGCTCGAGATCAGCAGGATCGTGAGGTCGCGCACCTTGGCGATGTGGGCCTCCAACTCTTCTTTCGAGGCGGGAGAGTCCATCTCGAAGGCGAGCGAGAGTTTCACGTAGCGCGGATAGCCCTCACCGCTGACGTTCACGACGAAGGGGTCGAGGGCGTGGACGCGGTCGGCGAAGCTCGCTTCGGGCTCCGCGTCTTCCTCGACGGCCTCCTCGACCGGAGCGGCCTGGGGCGGTGGCATCTGAGAGATGGCGACGAAGGCGCCGCCTCCGCCGATGGCAGCGCCGACCAGGCCCACGATGAACGCGAGCATGATGGGAGGCTTCGCCGTGACTTCGGGTGTGGTTTCTTCGGCTTCTTCGGCCATGGTCTATCTCCCGGCCGAGCGAAGGATTCGCTCGGATCCCAGACGGGCGGAGGAGGGCTTGCCCTCGATTCCGAATTCCTTGAGACGTCTCCAAAGCGTCGTCGTGGAGATCTGCAAGAGCTGGGCGGCGCGCTTGCGGTTCCACCCGACCCGCTCCAGGGTCTCGATGATGTGCCGGCGCTCGAGTACGGGGAGGCTCTCGACGACGCCGTCGGGCGCACGCTCGGTCGGTGTCCGATGGAAGCGGGGCAGGACGTCGATGCCGACGACTTCGCCGCGCGAGAGGGCGACGGCGCGTTCCATCACGTTCTGGAGCTCCCGCACGTTCCCCGGCCACTGGTAGGCCACCAGGGTGTCGAGGGCGTCGGGCGAGAGCTGGAGTCGGTCGCGGTTCGTGCGTCCCGCGAGGTCGCGCAGGAAGTGCTCGGCGAGCAGCGGGACGTCGGCGAGTCGCTCCCGGAGCGGGGGCACGTGGAGCGGGATCACCGCGAGGCGGTAGTAGAGGTCCTCGCGGAAGTTCCCCTTCTCGACCTCTTGGACGAGATCCTTGTTGGTCGCGGCCACGAGCCGGACGTCGACGTAACGCGTGCTGTCGCCACCGATCGGTCGGATTTCGCCGGTCTGAAGGAACCGGAGCAGCTTCGCCTGCATCGAGAGCGGCATCTCCGCCACCTCGTCGAGGAAGACCGTGCCGGTGTTCGCCTGCTCGAACAGCCCCTTCTTGTTGTTGGTCGCTCCCGTGAAGGAGCCGCGCATGTGTCCGAAGAGCTCGCTCTCCAGCAGGGTCTCGGGGAAGGCAGCCGAGTTGACGGCCGAGAAGGCTCGGTCGCGGCGGTCGCTCGCCTCATGAATCGCGCGGCCGATCAGCTCCTTGCCCGAACCGGTCTCGCCGGTCACGAGCACCGTGCTGTCGGTGGGGCCGACCCGCCGGACGAGTTCGAGGAGGTCGACGATCGCCTTCGACTCCCCGACGATGCCCGCGAAGCGCTGGGGCGTCTTGCGCGGGCGCGGAGTCGCGGCGCGCGCCGGTTCACGCCGGCCGGCGGCTGCCAGCGCGGCTTCGAAGCTCGTGCTGTCCCAACCCGTGGGCAGCAGGTAGCAGACGGCCGCGTTGTTGATCGCAGCGCGAATCCGATCGGGCTCCTCGAGCCCCGAGATCAGGATGCGCGGGACATGGGGCCAGTGGTCTCGGGTGGTGGTGAGCAGGTCCAGGCCCGAATCCGACGGCAGTGCATCGTCTGCGATCAGCAGATCGACGTCTTCGGTCGTGAGCAGGCGCAAGGCCTCGGCGGAGGAGAACGCCTCCACGCACCGCATGCCCCGACTCTCGAGGTCGCGCGTGGCGGCCGTGCGAACCTGCGGGTTCGAGGCCACGAGAAGCACGTTCTCGGGAGCGCGCTCCGCTTCTTTGTGCGCCGCTGCAGACGAATGCATTCCAGGGTGCTCCTATGGACGCGCGTCACCGGAGGCGGACGCTGCTGAGTCGGGGCCGGCGCCGAGTTCCGCGGCGAGCTCCGGCAGGGATCGCAAGAACACGAACTCCACGCGCCGGTGGTCGGCGGGGTCTTCGGCGTTCGGGAGCGGTCGCGAGGATCCGTATCCCGTGGCGCGCAGCCGATCGGGATCGATGCCTTCGACCTCGGTCAAGTGGACGACGGCGGCAACGGCGCGGGCGGTCGACAGCTCCCAGTTGCTGCCATAGCGGCTCTGCCCGGTCGGGGTGGGGTCCGAGTGACCGTCGATGGACACGGATCCAGGCGTCGTCTCGATCAGCTTGCCGATCTCGTGAAGGAAGACCACGGCGGACGGGCGCAGCTCGGCCGAGCCGGGATCGAAGAGCATCTGTCCGGGGACGCGGACGACGACGCCTTCCGGCGTGCTCTCGATCTGGAGCAGGCGCTCGAGCTCCTGGTCGTTGAGCGTCAGCTTGAGACGATCGATCAGCGACTGGTCCCGTTCCGCCATTCGCGTCGGGAAGTCGAGGATCTTGAGGTAGGGGGTGGACTCGGTGTCCGAGATCTGGACCAGCGAATTCGAGACCGCCTCCATCTGCCCGGGGTGGCTCTTCTGCACGCCGAAGGCATCGCGCATCGATCCCACCACCGCGGCGAAGCGCCGCACGTCCATGCTCGCGAAGGACATCAGGAGCACGAAGAACGTGAGGAGCAGACTCATCAGGTCGCCGAACGTGGCCATCCAGGCTGGCGCCGTCGGTTCTTCGAATCCGCCTTCTTCGGCGTCGTCGCTCATTTCTCGGCCCGCGCTTCCCGCTGTGCGGGAGTGAGGAAGGTCTCGAGCTTCGACTGGATCACCAGCGAGTTCTCGCCCTTCAGAATCGATTCGACCCCGGAGATCGCCATACTCTTCGCCGCCACTTCTTCATCCGTGCGGTGTTCGAGCTTCGAGGCGATGGGGATACAGATGACGAACGCGATGATCGCGCCGTAGAGCGTGGTCAGAAGAGCGACGGCCATGGCCGGGCCGATGGCGGCCGGGTCTTCGAGGCTCTTCAACATCTGGACCAGACCCACGAGGGTCCCGACCATGCCCATGGAAGGGGCGGTGGAGCCCATGAACTTGAAGATCGCCTGGCCCCGCTGGTGGCGTTGCTTCATGGTCTTCATCTCGGCGCCGAGGATCGAGTGCACGGCGTCCGGGTCGAGACCGTCCACGCCGAGGCGTACGCCGCGCGCGAGGAATTCGTCCTCGATCACGTCGTTCTCGAGGGAGACCAACCCCTCCTTCCGCGCCTTCGCAGCCAGCTGGACCACGTCCTCGATCGTCTGGTCCGGCGAGGCCTTCTTCTCGAAGAAGGCCTGCAAGCCGACCTTCATGGCGCCCAGCACCTGAGAGAGGCTCTCGTTGATCAGCGTCGCGGCGATCGTCCCGCCCACGACGATCGCGAGGCCGGGCACGTTGAAGAACGAGCCGAGGTCTCCACCCGTTGCCATCGATCCAACGATGAGCACGGTGCCGGCGATGATTCCCACTAGGGTCGCGATGTCCATGGAGGCCCTTCGCTTTGAATCCCTGCATCTCGAAACACAACGCGTGAAACGAAACTCGCTTCACTTCGCGTGCTTTCAGCGCCCTCATCGGTCTCGCTGCACCCTGCTGGATCGAGTGAAAGACCCAATTTTGCTCGGTAGGCATGTGCGATTCGTGCGGGGAGGGCTCAGCCCGAAACTTCCAAGCTGGAACGGAGGGGGTCGAAAGGGCCGCTTCTCTCGCGATTCACGCGCCGCAGCGCAGAGCGCACCGTCGTTTCGAGACCCGAGCGGCGGGGTAGGTGTTTCTCCGCAGTCGATCTCGGGAGAAGTGCGGCGCGTCCCGCCAGCGAGCTCCGGCAACGAAGGCGCACATCCCCCCGCTTCCTCAAGCACACGCTTCCGGAGGCCGAGTTTTCGAAGGTGGACACGCGCTCCGGCGCGGTCGCAATGCGAGGGGAAACGCCTCATGAACGTGGGTGCCGAAGCCGTCAGCCAGCGATCGGTTCGCGATTCTCGCTGGGAACGCTGGGAGGGCCGGCTGCGCGAGCGTCTGGAGAAGGGGGACCTCGAGCTTCCCCCGCTGCCCGACATCGCCCAGCGCGCCATGGCGATGGCGCGCGACGAGTCCACGAGTGCGGCCGATCTCGCGGAGCTGATGAATCGAGACGCCGCGCTGGCTTCGGCGCTGCTGCGGCGCGCCAACTCGGTGGCGCTCGGTGCCGCGACTCGTGTGGCTTCGGCACACCAGGCCGTGGCCCGTCTGGGGATGCGAGAGGCCTCGGAGATCGCCGTCGCGGTGAGTCTGCGCGCCGGTCTCTTCCAGGGCCAGGTGTATCCCACCCTCGCCAATCGGATCTGGCGCCAATCCCTGGCGTCCGGGTTGTTCGCGAAGGAAGTGATGCGCTCGATGGGGCGCGATATTGAGATCGCCTTCCTCTGCGGCCTGCTCGCCGACGTCGGGCAGCCGATGGTCTTGAACGAGCTGGGCGCCACCACCCGCGCCTACGAGCGCCCCGACGAAGAGACGGCCGCTTCGCTGGCCCGGGCTCTGGGCCCGCAGTTTGCCGCCACGGCCGTGCGCAGCTGGGCGCTCCCGGGCGTGGTGATCGAGTCGATCATGCGACGGGACGAGGAGCCGTCGGAAGAATCGCGGGTCGCGAGCCTCGGGCAGCGCCTCGCCGAGATCGTGGTCGACCCGGAAGCCGAGATCGCGGATTTCGAAGCAGATCCGGATGCCGTGGCGCTTTGCCTCGAGCCCCAGGAGATCGCCCGCGTGATCGCCCAGGCCGATCGCATCCGCGAAGAAACCGAGGGCATGCCCTGACCCACGCTCGGGGCCCACGGCCCCGGCGTGACGGACGGATCGGCGCACGGAGGTGGTCGACGCCACGCCGTAGAGCTGCGTTCCCTGCGCGACGCAGGCCAGAAGTGAAACGGGCGCGAGATCTCCGGAGAGACCCCGCGCCCGCTCGGATCCACGCGTCGGTTCGAAGCGTGCGAGCCGACCCGCCTCGGGCTACTGACCCAGCTGCACCAGGTTGGCGAGCAGCTCGTTGGTGGTCGAGACGGTTCGGGTGTTCGCCTGGAAGGCGCGCTGGTTGATGATCAGTCGAATGAACTGATCCGCCAGGTCCACGTTCGACTGCTCGATGGCGTTCGACCGGACCGAACCGAACTGGCCGGTCTCCGGAGCGCCGATCAGCGGCTGTCCCGATTCTCGCGACTCGACGAACAGGTTGTTCCCGACCGCGGTGAGACCCTCGACGCTCGGGAAGGTGGCGAGCGCGGCCCGCGCGAGCGCCTGGGTGCGACCGTTCGTGAAGCTCACCACGAAGAAGCCCTCGCGGTCGATCGTCAGGTTGCTCACGTTGCCCGTCGCAAAGCCATCCTGGGTGATCGAAAGCGCCGTCGAGTCGTCGCCGTCCCCGGTGAACTGGGTGGTCACCGCGGTCGTGCCCGTCGCACCGAAGTCGAGCGCGACGTTCTGGGCGAGGGCACCGCCGCCGGTGAAGTTGGCGACCAGGGGGCCACCCGTCGTGGCCGAGAGGTTGCCGGCCGTGTCGAAGGCCAGCGTGCCGGCCCCGATCGAGACCACGGTCTCACCGGCTCCCGGGGGAACCGTCGAATCCGCGGGCGGAATCGTCGCGTTCCAGGTCCAGGCGTTCGGGCCGGTGCGGGTGTAGTAGACCGTGACCTCGTGGCCACCGCCCAGGGAGTCGTAGGCGGTGACGGAGGTCTGGAAGCTCGACGTCCCGGACGGGTCGACCAGGCTGAAGGGGCCGTTCGTCGGAGCCGCCGAATCGAGGTTCATCGAGACCTCGATGCCGGTCGATGCCTGCGGGTCGGCCAGCGTCACGTTCAGCTGGATGTCGGCCAGCTGTCCGGTCGAGGTCTGAGTCGCTGGATCGATCGTGAACCCCTGGACGCGCTGTCCCAGGGCATCGACCAGTAGGCCGTCGCGATCGAAGTTGAACAGGCCGGCCCGCGAATAGGTCTGGCCCTGTTGGCCGTCGAGGATGAAGAAGCCGCGGCCCTCGATGCCGAGGTCCGTGGTGTTCGCCGAGGACTCGAAGGTCCCCTGGGTGAACACCTGGCCCACGTTGAGCACCTTGCTGCCGGAGCCGATCTGGGAGACCCCGCCCGAGGTCGAGATGTTCTGGCCGAGCAGGTCGGCGAAGAGCGCGCGGCGTTCCTTGAATGCCGGCGTGCTGACGTTGGAGATGTTGTCACCGATCACCGAGATCGCCGTGGAGGCGGTGTCGAGTCCGGAGACGCTGGCAAAGAGTGCATTCGAAAGGCTCATGGTTCTACCTCAGTGAGAGGGCGGGAAAAGCAAAGTGTGAGATTCAGATTCGGCTTCGATCGAGCGGATCGATTTGCGCAGCAGCTGCTCGAAGGTCGGCGGCTCGGGACGCGCGAGCAGGGAGGCGAGCAGGCGCTTCAGCTGTCGCTTCCAGATGGCGGCGTTCATTCACTCACCTCGCGCAGGGCGCCCAGCGGCGTCTCGACGCCGTTCAGGACCAGGGTCGGCGCGTCGCCATCGAGGCGCGTCCCCGTCACCCGGGACTGGACGAGCACGTTGGGAGCGACCTCACCCGGAGCGGCCGTCAAGCGCACGGTGTAGACGCCGGCCTGCGGAAGCTGGTTGAAGGAGGCCCAGTCGATCGCGTTGCGTCCCGGCGCCAGGGTCTGGCTGGGGAGTCGGGCGACGACCTGGTTGGCCCCGTTGATGAGCTCCAGCCCCTGGAGGTTGGTCGGACGGCTGGCCTCCAAGAAGAGGGTCGGGAGCTCGGCGTCGGGTCCAGCCGGGATGCCCACTTGTTGGGTATCGACCAGAGCTTCGCGCCCGATCAGACCCGCCGCCGCGAGGTTCTGGCTGTTCGCCCCGCTCTGGGTCAGCGCATCGATCGACGTGCGCATCGAGATCAGTTGATCGAGGCTCGAGAACTGGGCGAGCTGGGCGGTGAACTCGGTGGCGTCCTGGGGGTCCAGGGGGTCCTGGTTCTCGAGCTGCGCGATCAGCATGGCGAGGAAGTCCTCTTGTCCGAGAGTCGCGTTCGCACCGCTCTCGCGGGTCGCGGTCGTGGCCACGGTGCCACCGCCGAGTACGTCTCCGATCTCCATGGGTATCCTCCTCTAGACCCGCAGGTCGATCCCGCGTCCGTCGGACGCGGTGGGTTCGGCGGGCGCATCGCCGCGGGTTTCCTGCTCGGCGCCATTGCCGCGGTTCGCGCCGCGTTGGTCGCGGGCCGGCGTCTGCTCGCCCGAGCGCTCGAAGTCCTGGAACGATGCGTTTGCATCGCGTCCGAGCGGCTGATCGCTGGAGCGCAGTTCGAGGCCTTCGACGCGCAGGTCCCGCTGGGCGAGGGCGTCACTCAGACGGTCGACGGACTCGGCGATCAGCTGGTGGGCCGTGGCCTGTTCGGCGTGGATGCGCAGGTCGACCCGGTCGCCGCGCACGCGTACCGCGATGTCGACCTCACCCAACGAAGGCGGATCGAGTCGCACCCGCGCGGTGCCACCGCCCTGTTGGGCAAGCCACTCGATACGCTGGGGCAGGACCTGCTCCACGGCAGCGGGGGCAGGCGTCGGCGCAGCGGGCGCCGGGCCTGCCAAGGTGCCGACGTCCACCGCTGGCGGGGCCACCGGAGTGCGCGCACTCTCGAGGCCGCTCGGCACGGGGAGCGCCGGTTCGGCGGCCGGCGTTTGCGCCTCGGCCAACGCTCGGCCCGAGGCTTGCTCCGATGCCGCGTTGCGGGCCGTCACGAACTGGGCGAGCGGGGAGGGCTCGTTGCGCGGAGTCGGGTCGACTGCGCGTTCCGCCACACTCTCGCGGCCGCGTTCGAGACCGAAGAACCGGTCGGGGAGGGCGGGCTCGGGAACGCTCTCGGCCGCGTCGCGCGGGGGTGCTGCGGTCGCAGCGGCAATCGGATCGGCGACCACCGCCAGTCGCGGTTCGTTACCGGCGGCCTGCGGGAGGCGATTCTCGGCCGGGGCGTTCGCCCGCGCCGGGCCGCGCGTGAGCGCGCGCTCGACGTAGCCGGCGGTGACCGGCAGCGGTGTCCGCGAGATCTCCGCCGGCAGAGCCGCCAAGGTCGCTGTCTCGGCGTTCGTCTCCGGAGTGGCGTTCTCCGCGAGCTCTTCCGAAGCCCCGTCTTCCTCGAGCGGGGCGGCGGCCGCGGCGAAGAGCTGGGCCAGCAACGGGTCGAACCCCTCGCCCTCCGGCGTCAAGGCTTCGCGTGCAGGGGCTGCGTTCGGCGCGGTCGGCGGCGCCTCCAACAGGGCATCGATCTGGATCAAGGCTTCTCTCCCATGGCGGCCGGACCGCCGAGCGGGTGCGCCACGTTGCGGCTCATGGCCAGGGCGCGTTCCTGCGACATCAACGGCAACAGGGCCGCGGATTCCTTGTGCTTCATCTTCGCGATGATGCGGGTAGCGAGGTCGAGCTCGAGCTCTTCGAGGAGCGGCGCGGCACGGCGCGCATCCATGGTCCCGTAGATCTTCGCGAGGCGGGCGATCGACTTGTCGCCGTTCGCCTGCTCCCAATCCGAGATGCGTTTCTCGATCGCGCTCGCGAGCTCCTCGAGCTCGGCCAGGCTCGCCATGACCCGCTTCTCGAGGTCGCCGACATGGACTTCGCGATCGTTGAGTTCGCGCTCGCGTCGGTCGAGCTGGGTCTCGCGCTGGCGCAGCTCCTCGACGAGCCGCGTGATGCTGCCGGGATCCGACGACGGAGGCGCTTCGCCTTCTGCGTGTGGCGCGGTCGGCATGGCGACGATCCAGACGGCCAGAGCCCAGCTCGCGAGACGTCGGACACGCTGCCCGACCTCGTCGCGCTGGGCTTCCTCGGCCCGCTCGCGGTCGCGTCGCTCGGTGTCCTGCTCGCGATCGACGATGCGCGCGAGTCCCTCGCGGCTGCGATGGGCGGCTTCCAGCGCCGCGAGTGCCTGCTGGTCTTCCTCATTCGCTTCTCCGAGCGCGCGCTCGGCTTCGCGCATCCGCTCGGCCGCGTGGGCGAGTCCGGCTTGGGCCGTGGCCCAGAACATCGCGTTCGCCCCGTCGCGACTGCGCTCGGTGAAGTCACCCCGCGCCTGTCCGAGGGCACGCGTCGAGGCCGCGAGCTGCTGGGCGGCGGCGTCTCGGCGTCGCTCGGTCTCCGCCCGCATCTGGCGAGCGCGATCGACGTGTCGATCCCGGAGCCGCAACCAGCGCTGGAGTCGCGCGAGGTTCATGCGGCGCTCCCTTCCTGGAGGAGGCTCGCGAGCCCGTTCCAGCTGGCTTCGAGATCGCACGCCTCGGATCGTTCCTGGGCGAGGAACGCGGCCAACGTCGGCTCGAGGCGAATCGCCTCGTCGATCCGCAGGTTCTGACCGGGTTGATGCGCGCCGATCGAGATCAGATCTTCGGCGTCGGCATAGGTCGCGAGCACGGCGCGGGCGCGCGTCGCCAGCGCCAGCGCTTCGGGGGTCGCGACGTCGCTCATCACCCGCGACACGCTGGCCAGCGGGTCGATCGCGGGGTGGCGACCGCGCTCGGCGAGGCGTCGCGACAGCACGAAGTGGCCGTCCAACAGCGAACGGATCGCCTCTGCGATCGGATCGTGCTGTTCATCGCCCTCGAAGAGCACGGTGTAGAGCGCGGTGATGCTGCCGGCGCCCGCGACGGTGCCTGCCCGCTCGACGAGCTTCGGCAGTGCGCTCCACACCGACGGCGGGTAGCCGCGCGTCGCCGGGGGCTCCCCTGCCGCCAGCCCGATCTCTCGCTGGGCGGCCGCGAAGCGGGAGAGCGAGTCCATCAAGAGCAGCACGTGGCGCCCCTCGGCGCGGAGGTCTTCGGCGAGTTGGGTGGCCAGCTGCGCGGCTCGGCGGCGCAGCACGGCGGCATCGTCGCTGGTGGCGACGACCACGATCGAATGGGCCAGGGCTTCGCCCAGGGATTCCTCGACGAAGTCTCGGACCTCGCGGCCCCGCTCGCCGATCAGTGCGACGACGACCGCGTCGGCCTTGGTCGAGCGCGCCATCTGACCCAGGAGCGTCGACTTCCCGACACCCGAGCTCGCGAACAGGCCCATGCGCGCGCCGCGGCCGACCGTGAGCAGGGCGTTGATGGAGCGGATGCCCACGTCGAGGGGTTCGCGGACCCGTTCTCGCAGCAGGGTCGGCGCGCGCGTTGCCAGCGGCGCGGTCTCGGTACGGGTGCGGATTCGCGGTCCCGCGTCGATCGGCACGCCCAGACCATTGATCACGCGCCCGAGTGCGGCGCGAGCATCCGGGACGCCCTCGGCGGGCAGGTCGGTCTCGACGCCGTCACCGGCGCGCACGCCACCGGGCTCGGCGAGCGGCAGGAGCAGGGTTTCGGTGCCTCGGAACCCGACCACTTCGGCATGGAAGGCGGCCGCCTGGGTGGGATGCACCCGCACCAGCGAACCGAGTTCGGCATGCACGCCTTCGGCCGACAGCACGTTCCCGACCAGAGTTCGGACCCGACCCTGGGGCACGGCGACCGGGATCGCCGAGAGCGCGTGTCGACACGCGTGGAGCTGAGACGCGAAGGCGTTCACGCGTCCTCCTCGTCCACGGGCGGGTTGCGGAGCGCCTCACCGATGCGTGCCAGCAGAGGTTCGATCGCGAGCGAAACCTGCTGCTGCTCGGACACGACGCGCGCGTCACCGGCGGCGAGAGAGGCATCGGCGGCGAAGCGGGCGTCCCAGGTCTGCTCAAGGCGATGGAGGGCTTCGGCGTGGCGTTCGCGCAGGTCGCCGAGGGTCTCGGACGCCAGCTCGATCACCGTCTCGCCGCGCTGGGCCAGGCTGTCGAGGGCCTCGTCGAGGAGCGAGAACAGCGCGTCCGGATGGGCACGCAGCTCCTGACGCAGGACGTGCTCGGCGATGGCGATCGAGAGCGAGATCAGTGCCTCACCGATCTCTTTGCGGCCATCGGCGTCGAGACGCTGGACCGCTTCCGCTGCCGCCTCGAAGGCGCGGACCTGTTCCGCCGCGCGCTGCTGCCATTCGGCTTCGACCTCGGCACGGGTCTCGCGGCGCGCCTGCTCGCAAGCGGCAGCGATCCGGTGCGCGATCTCGTCTTCGGCCGAGACCGTTGCGCTCTCCTGCGACACTCCGTCTGCGACGAACTCGCCACCACGGTAGAGGGGCTGTTCCTCAAACGAGGATCTCATCGCCACCTCCGATCTCGATCGACAGCCGTCCCTCGCTCTCGAGGCGGCGCGCGGTCTCGACGATCTGCTCCTGAACCGTTTCGACGTCCGAGAGCTTCATCGGTCCGAGCAGCTCCATCTCTTCCTGGATCTGCTCCGCCGCGCGCGACGACAGGTTCGAGAAGACCTGGTCCTTCATCTCGTCGGAAGACGTCTTCAACGCCACCGCGAGGTCTTCGGTCGCGACCTCGCGGAGGAAGGCCTGGAAGCCGCGTCGGTCGATGTGGATGAGGTCCTCGAAGGTGAGCATCCGCTTTCGAATCGACAGGGCGGTCTCGGCATCCTTGACCTCGACCTCGTCGAGAATCGCGGTGCCGTCTTCCTTCGCGACGCGGTTGAGCATGCTTGCGGTGGAGCTGGCACCGCCCACGCGCGTGGTCGGTACGACCTTTTTCTCGAAGAGGTCGGCGATGCCGAGCTCGAGATGGTGGATCACGTCGTTGCTCACCGGCTCGAGGTTGGCCAGGCGTAGCACGATCTCGGGTCGCAGTTCCTCGGGGAGCGCTTCGATGACCGCTGCACCGCGCTCCGCCGGCATCTGGGAGAGAACGAGTGCGATGGTCTGGACGTGCTCGAATTGGAGCCGCTCGGCGATGAAGCCGGGCTGGTACGAGCGCAGCGTCCAGTCGATGCGCTTCTCGTCGCGTCCGAGGTGTTCGAGGATCTTGTTCGCGCGGTCGTCGCCGAGCGCGTTTTGCACGAGCCACATGGCGCGCTTTCGGCCACCGCGGATCGATTCGGTCTCCGAACGTCCCAGGGTCTCGTGGAACTCCTGGAGGACGAGCTGCTGCACGCGGCTCGGGATCTCGTCCATGCGCGAGACCGCCGCGAGCGCCTTCTCGACGTCGTCGTCGTCGAGCTGGGAAAGGAACTCGCGCACCTGATCCTCGGGGAGCGAAAGGATCACGATCGCAGCCTTCTCGGCGCCAGCTAAGGAGTCGTAGTCCACGGGATCAGCTCTGGTTCAGCCAGTTCTTCAGGGCGCGCGCGCCGTCTTCGGTCGCGGGCGCGACACCGCCGGCCCCGAGAGCGGCGGTCGCGGCGGAGCCGCCGAGGGCCTCTAGATCGCCAGCGCCGCCTTCTTCGAGCCCGGCGGCGGCCACGGGCGCGGCCGCTGCAGGTTCGGGCAGGGCGGCGACCACGGGCTGCACCACCAGGCGCGCGAACAGGAGCAGGGCGACCACCGCGACGAGGCCGCGCAGCAGGGTCACGATCAGTGGCGACCACTGGGGCCAGAAGCTCGGCGCGTCGAGCGGGATCGCCTCGGGCGCGTGGAAGGGAGCGCTGCGCACGGTGATCTGGTCACCGCGGTCGGCGTCGAAACCCACCGCCTGACGGGCGAGCGCTTCGAAGAGGCTCAGATCTTCCGGCGTCCACGGAGCGGCAGACTCCTCGGCCCCTTCGGGCGCGATCGGGTCGGCGACCAGCACGGCGATCGACAGCCGTTCGACGCGCCCCATCGGCACCACGCGTCGGCTGACCGACTTGCTGATCTCGTAGTTGATCGTCTCGGTCTCACGCGACGAGGACACGGCCGGTTCGGGGGGGAAGGCCGCATCCCCGCCCGGCACGTTGGCGGCCACGCCGGGCACACCGCCCGCGGTTCCACTGGCCTCGTCGTTGTTCGTCTCGGTGCTGCGGCGCTCGCTGCGCGCCACCTGGGAATCCGGATCGAAGACTTCCTCGGTGGTCTCCACCTCGGTCCAGTCGAGGTCCGCGCGGACCCGCGCCACGACGCTGTCCGGGCCGGCGGTCTTCTCGAGGATCGTCTCGATGCGATTGGCGAGCTCGGCCTCGACCCGCTCCTGGTAGTTCGAGACGCCCGTGGCGCCGAGGGATCCGGGCATCCCGTCCTCGAGGGGCGCCAGCAGCCGTCCCGATCCATCGACGACCGTGACGTTCGCCGCGTCCAGACTCTCGAGGCCGCTGGCGACGAGATGGACCACGGCCTGTACCTGCTCTGTGGCGAGTTCGTGTCCCGGGCGCAGCCGCACCACCACGCTCGCGCTCGGGGCGCGCTCCTCACGCGACAACACGTTGCGGCGCTCGGGGATCACCACCTGCACACGCGCGCGCTCGACCGGATCGAGCTGTTCGATGCTGCGAGCCAGCTCGCCCTGCACGGCGCGCAGGTAGTTCACCCGGTGCACGAAGTCGGTGACGCCGAAGGCGGGCTTGTCGAAAAGCTCGAAGCCCGCGCTGCCACCGCTGGGGAGCCCCTTTCCGGCCAGTCGGATGCGCGCTTCCGCCACCTCGACGGCCGGCACCAGGACCGCGGTCCCCCCGTCGGCGAGCTGGTAGTCGATCTGCTCGGCGGCCAGTGCCTCGGCGACGCGTGCCGCCTCGTCCTCGGGAAGGCCGCGGAAGACGGCCCGGTACTCGGGGGCGGCGCCGCCGAAGACGACCCAACCGAAGAACGCCAGCGATCCCATCGCCGACAGCGCGAGCAACATGCGTCGCGCGGGCGACAAGGCCGCGAGCTGCGAAAAGAGATTCTCGAACCACTCACCCATCTAGAGCTGGAGCCTCATCACTTCTCGGTACGCTTCGAGCGCCCGGGAGCTCATCGCCACGGTGTGACGCAACGCCACCTCGGCCTTCGTCAGTGCGAGGACGGCCTCGACGGCATCGCCTTCGCCGGTCGCTACGTCGGACGCGGCCTGGTTCGCGCGCACGAGGAGTTCGTTGGTCTTGCCGAGGCTCTCGCGAATCTGGTCGGCGAAGCGCGGGTCGCTCACCGCATCGGCGGGCTTCGCCCCCGCCGCGGGTCGCTTCTGCTCCGCACCGGACAGCGCGGAGAGCCCGAGACGCTCAAACGCCTGAATCGCGTCCATCTCAGCGTCCGATCTGCATCGCGGCTTCGGTCATCTCGCGCACTTTGCGCACGATGACCAGGTTGGCTTCATAGGAGCGGCTCGCCGACATCACGTTCGCGAGCTCGTTGACGACGTTCACCCGCGGCATCGCGACGATGCCCTCTTCGTTGGCGTCGGGGTGCGACGGGTCGAAGCGTTCGATCGGGGCCCGTGAGTCGATCGCGACCTCCTGCACCTGGACAGTGCGGAGCGCGCGATCCAGCGTGCTTCCGAAGGGTCCGCCCACGGGCCGTGCTGCGATCACGGGATCGCGGCGGCGGTACACCTGACCCGAGTCGTCCCGGGTGGTGTGGACGTTGGCGAGATTCGAGGCGGCGGCGGCCATCCGGGCCCGTTGGGTGGTGAGGCCCGAGGCCGCGATGTCCATGATGTCACCGAACTTCATGGGGAATCCTCCGGCTAGCGCTGCTCGCCGGTCGCGGCGATGCGGGCGATCACGTAGACCCGCGAAAGGATGTTGGCCTGCTTGGTGAAGGCGCCCGCGTTGCGTGACAGGGTCAGGGCTTCCTGGTCACGATCGATCCCGTTGCCATCGGGACGGGTGCCACGCGGACCCCGGACCACGCGCACGCCTTCCGGCCCCGCGGTCAGGTGGCGAGAGCGGGTCGCTTCGAGGGTCTCGGCCGCTCGATCGAGGGCGTCCTGGAACTCGATGTCCATCCGCCGATAGCCCGGGGTGTCGGCGTTGGCGACGTTCGCGGCGAGCACCCCCTGGCGGGTGGCGCGAAAGCGCATCGCGTCCTCGAGCACGCCGATCGGGCCGGCCAGCAGCCTCTCCATGCTTCCCTCCGTTCTCGCGAGTGCGAGGCGTTCGGGGGAAGAAACTGCAATGGGCGTGCCAGCCCGAAACGCCGCGTCGCGCGGTCCCGTCGCGTTTGGTGGGCGGTCCGTTGCAATCGCCTTGCAGGGACCTTCCAGGCTGAAACGCGCCGCGGAAGATTCGACCCCGCGGCCCGGGTTCAGTCGAGCGCGTAGCGTCGAATCTTGTTGCGCAGCGTGCGCGGGCTGATGCCCAACGCGCGTGCGGCCATGGCCCGGTTGCCTTCGGCCACCTCGAGAGCGCGAGCGATCACCGTGCATTCGATCTCGCGGAGATCGAATCCCTCGACGTCGATGCGATGCGCGGTCGTCGCGGTGGCGGCAGGCTCCGGTCCGGCGGCGGGCATGTCGAGCGCGGTGCGCCGCATCCAGTTCTCGAGTTCGTGGAGGTTCCCCGGGAAGGCGTGCTGCGCGAGCTCGCGCTGGAGGTCGCTCGGGAGCGGGGCCTGGGGAAGGGTTGCGGAGGGCGCGAAGCTGGCCAGGAAGCGGCGCGCCAGCGGTAGGAGATCTTCGCGCCGCTCGCGGAGGGGCGGGATGAGGAGGTCGATGACGCGGAGCCGCTCGCGGAGATCGCGGGAGAAGCGGCCCTCGGCGACCGCCCGATCGAGATCGCAGCGGCTGGTCGCCACCACCCGAACATCCACCGCGGGGTGCGTGTGGAGCACGGAGCGGTGCTGCAGCAGCCGCAGCACGGCCTCCTGGCCGTGGGGAGAGAGTCGTTCGATGCCCTCGAGCACCAGCGTCCCGCCATCGGCGAGCTCGAGGGGGGCCGCCTGCTGCCCCGCCGCCGCGGTCACGAAGTCGCCTTCTCCGCGGAGGTCGCCCGCGTCGAGTTCCACGCACGGGTTGCCCGCGCGCGGGCTGCGCTCATGGAGCCAGCGGGCGAGATGGCTCTTCCCGGTGCCAGTCTCTCCGGTCAGGAGCACGGTGGCGTCGCTGCGCGCCGCCCGCTCGAGGTGTGCCAGCAGCGGTCGCATCGCGGGCGACTCGGCGACGAGGCCCGCGTCCGTGCGGCGCCTGCGCGCGCGGGAAGCGACGCTCTCCAGCGCCCGTTCGAGAGATTCGACGTCGAAGGGCCGCCGCAGGAAACCGTGCGCGCCTTCTCGCAGGGCGCGGATCACGGAACCCCGCTCGCGGGCGGGCCCGATCGCCAGGAGTCGCAAGCGCGGAACCTGGCTGCGCAGGGTTCGCAGCATCTGCCAGCCCGTCGCATCGGAGAGGTCGACGACGGCGACGTCGAAATGGGCATCGCGATCCCGCGGCAGTGCGTCGGCATCGGCCTCCCACGCACCGTGTCCCGCGCGGCGCGTCGCAAGGGCGACGTCCCGCTGCAAATGAGGATCGGCGACCCGGACCCAGACGTTCACCTCGCGGTTCCCTCGCAGAACCAGAGCGTGGCTTCGAGCAGCGGGGCGTTCGCCTCCCACGTCAGGCGACTGCCCGACGTCCGCGCGAAGCGCTCACTCTCCTCGAAGGGCCGTTCGGGCGTGTTCCGGGGGGTGGCCCCGGCATGGGCGCGCAACGACAGGCCTTGGTGCTCGGGGGATCGCGCCGCCGCCAGCTGCAGTCGCCCCTCCGGACCCGTCCAGTTCGCGGCCTCGCGCAGCAAGTGCATGCACGAGCGACGCGCCAGGCGCGCGTCCACCGGCCAGACCGCCGAGGTCGCTTCGAAGGGATCGAGTCGGACGCCGCGCGCCGCCAGCACCGGCCGCAGCTGACCCAGGAGACTCTGCAGCGCTCCGGCCGCATCCCCTTCCGGCACTTCGGCGGACGGCGCGAGCCGAGCGAGCGCCTCTTGAATGCGCGCATCGAGGTCGGCGAGCGCATCGCGGATCGTCGTCGCGAAACCTTCCGGCGCAGGGTAGGGCGCACGTAGCCACTGACTCGCGGCGAGCTCGATGCGCGCCATCGGGTCGCGCATCTCTCGCAGATGGGTCTCGAGATCGAGGTCGCTCGAACTCAGGGGCGTTCTCCCTCGAACGCCGCTCGCAGGTCGTCGACACGGTCTTGCGCTCGGCTCAAGCGGTTCCACATCGAGGGGTCGACATCGTTGGTGGCCCGCGCAGGGGGCGTCAACTCGGCGCGGAAGCGCGCCCGCGCCTGGCGCGGCCCCTCGGGCAGCAGCTCGCTGGCACGCAGGAAGGCGGACCTTGCGGCTACGGGTCGGCCGCGTTCTCCCAGCAGATCGCTCGCCCACAGCCACGCCTGGCCCCGGTCCTCTCGATGAACGGCTGCCACGGGGACGTTGAGCGATCGCAGCAACGCCACGGAGATCGCGTCGGTGTCGACCTCGTCGCCTCGGGCCCGCGATCGCAACACCACGAAGCCCAGCTCCGTTTCTGCGTCGACGCGCATGGCTTCGGGGAGCGTCTCCTCATCGAGCAGCCGCAGCAGACTCGCGAGGGCCTCGGCGTCGCGCTCCTCCAGGATCGCCAGTCGCGTTTCGAGCCAGCGCCACTCGAGGCTCGCGCGCTGCGCCTGGGCCGTGGGCCGCGTGTCGTTGCGCTGCGCGCGCAGCGAAGCGCGGAGGGCGGCAACGCGATCGAGGGCCATCGAGGCCTTGGCGATTCGCAGCCCGAGCTCGCCGGTTTCGATGCCGAAGCGGCGCGCGAGCCCCCGGTAGACATCGAGGCCCGCCGGTGCCAGGCCGAGCTCGACGAAGCAGTCGCCCAACACCAGCATCGGCCCCGGGTCCGAAGCGCGCCGCAGGAACGCGTCGCGTTCGTTGCCGAGTCGCTTGATGACGAGTGGGCACGGCGCCTCGGGGGCGCCCGCCGCAATCATCGCCCGGTCGAGGTTGTCCGCGAAACGGGGCTTCGCGGTCTCTGGGCTGCTGTCCCGCGAAAGCCGCCCGACTTCGATCAGTGCCTCGTCGAGGCGATCCGCTTCCAGCAACAGCTCCAGCCGGGCGTCGCGGGCCTGGCTGCGCACCGCGGGGTGCGCGGTCTTGGTAAGGGGCTCGAGCCGCTCGATGCGTGCCTCGAGGCTTTCCCCGAGCAAGCCGTGATCGGCGAGGCGAACGCGGGCCAGGGCGCGGGCGGCCTCCGAACTCCCGCTCTGCGAGACCCGCCGCAGCGCACGACGCGCGTCTTCTCGCCGTTCGAGGGCGATCAGGACGTCAGCCTTGCGCACCGTCGCCACGCCGCTGCCGTCCTCCACACGTTCGGCGTCGGCCAACCAGCGGTGCGCAGAGCGGAGCTGCCCGGCGTCGATGGCGAACTCGGCGGCGCGGGGTCCCCAGGTGGAGAGGTCGAGACCGCGGTCGCGGGCTTCTTCGAGATCGGCTTCGAACGCTTTCTGGATCTCGCGCGTGACGTCGGCAAGGGGCCATCCTTGCTCGAGGTCGGTCCGCCGCAAGCGGGCCGCGAGCGCGAGGGTCTTTCGTTCCGAGCCCTCGAGCGCTCGGTAGGTCGCTGCGGCGACACTCTCGCGTCGGCCTTCGAGCACGGCTGCCTCCGCCCGATAGTAGGTGGCCACCTCTTTCCAGAGTCGACCGGCGGGTAGCAGGGCTTCGGCCCGCCGGACCTCGGCGCGGGCTTCGGGTGCGAGCCCAGCCCGGAGGAACGCGCGCGCCAACTCGAGATGCTGGCAGGCGCGATCCGCCTTCCCCGACGGTCCCCACTCGCGCTCCGCGGCATCGAGGGAACGCTGGGACGCTGTCGGATTCGTGCCGCTGCGTACTTCTTCGAGTACCGCACGGATTTCGGGGTGCAGCGCGTCGCTGGCGCGGCAGTTTCCGGCCCCGTCGATGAAACCCGCGTTCAATGCGCGTGGCGCCAGGAGAGCGAAGGCACTCGGTCCGGGAACCTCGGGCGCTGCCCCGGCGAACGAGGCACACACGAGCGCGACGGCCAGGCTCGCGCCGAGACTTCCGCGACGGGTCTTCACGCGTCGTCCCGAGCCGTCGATCGTGAACGCAGCGCGAAGCGCTCGACATCGAGACAGTGGCGGATGATGGATTCGCGATCCTCCTCGCGGATCGCGGAGAACCCGCAGGCGACCTCGCTTCCATCGTCGCGCGGGATCGTCCGGACCACCACGCCCAGGCAACGAACGCGCTGGGCCGGCGGGCCGGGCAGCTCGAACTCGAGCAGGAGCGTCGCATCGTGCGCGACCGGGTCCTGGGTGACCCAACTGATCCCGCTGCCCGAGATCACGACATCGTGGACCTCGCTGGGCCGCAGCTCTTGCCGGTCTTCTCCGAGGATCTCGAGTATCCGGTCGAGCTTGACCTCGAGACGGTCCATCCACGCGGCGAGCTGGGGGTCGACGTCGCCCAGGTCGCCCGTCTCGCCCGCGTAGATCTCTCGCTCCAAGCGACTTCGCTCGCCAGCCGAGATGACCTGCGCCCGGAGTGGCAACTGGGTTTGGACGCGAAAGTAGTCGCGTTTCTCGAGACCCTGCGCTTCGATTGCCGCCATGCCGACCTCCCGATTCATCGAGAGGTAGGAAGGCAAGTTGCGTGCCAGCGTGGCGCGCGTTGGGAGTGCATCCTGGGCGCCCGGAGTTTCAGTCTGAAACGCGAACCCGTTTCAGAGTGAAACGAGGAGAGACCTTCTTTCCGTGCTACTCGGAGTCGCCATCCGCGACGGAGACGCGCTCGCGGCCGCCCTGTTTGGCTTCGTACATGGCCTTGTCGGCCCGACCCAACCACTCCTTGGTGGTCTCGCCCGAGATCAGGACGGCGGCCCCGATCGAGGCGGACACGCGGACGGTCTCGCCTTCGTGGGGCACCTCGATCTCCTTGATCGCGAACAGGAGCCGTTCGCCCTCTTCGAGGGCCTCCTTCTGCGTGCGACCCCGGATGATGGCGACGAACTCGTCGCCGCCGTACCGACCGACGAAGTCGTCGCGGCGACGCAGGCAGCGCTTCAGGCCGCGTGCGACCTTCCGCAGGATCTCGTCTCCAACCTGGTGACCGTACTTGTCGTTCACCCACTTGAAATGATCGACGTCGATCATGAAGACGATGGCACAGCTACCGAGCACGGCTCCGAGCTGGGTCACGCGCGTCAGGTGTTCGTCGAAGGAGGCCCGGTTGTAGACGCCCGTCAGCGCGTCGATCGCGCCCTTCTCGCGCGACTCGATCAGCTGAGTCGCGAGCTGGTCGAGTCGGGACGAGAGGCGCTCGATCTGGTTCTCGTAGCGCGCCGCGCGAACCTCGATCACACCCTCGATCAGGTTGGCTGCTGCCGACGCCTGCTGACGGAGCTGGCTCGTGTCGTCGGCCTTCACCGCCTCGCGCAGGTTCGTGAGCTGGCTCTTCACGCGCGCGTCCGAAGATCGATCCGCGGACACCGCCTTGCTGAACGACTCCACGAACACCCAGAGGGTTTGCCGCAGGTCCTGGAGGCTGGAGATCACGTGCTCGCGTTCCTCGCTCCGGTGCTGACGCACGAAGCGATCGAGCTCGATCCAATCCCGCACCTGGGAGGTTTCGTCTTCAGCACCGGGCGGCGGGGTTCCGAGCAAGAGGTGGCGTGCCCACGCCTCGAACTGGTTCGAGGCATCAGCGCCCGTTGTGCTCGGAAGGTCGAACGTGCCGCGCCCCCAATGCCGCAGCATCGAGGCAAAGGAGTCCAGGCACGTGTCCACGTCGACGCCCGGCGAGCCCGCGTCCGCGGGAGAGGCGTTCTCGGGCGCCTCCGGCTCGGCCGCTTCGTCGGTCAGCGAGCGAATGCGCCGTCTTCGCTCTTCGGTCATCTCTTTTCCCCGCAAGGTTCGTTGCCTTCCATCGGAAGGAACGGGAACGAACCGAAGGAGAATTGGACCGCGCGGATCAGTCTTGCGTACGTCGATCCCTGGAGCGTCGGTCGACGGTGACCGAGATCGATCGGCCTCGCGCGTCGACGGCTCCGAACCGAGGCGCCGACCGTCCGTGCGAGGCCCGGACGATCTCCGCGAAGGTCCACGCGACACACAGCATTCCCAGGATGGCGACGAAGTCCATGGCGGGAGGTGTGCGCCACCGGTGTCGAAGTGACGCAGTGCGCACTTCTCGGTAGAACGTGTACGCATTCTCGCGTACCGGAGGGGCGGATGGGCAAGGCACTCCTCAGCATGGTCGACTAGGCCGCGTCCTCGTTTGCCGGTTCGCCCTCGTCGGTTTCCGCAGGCGAGCTGGACCCGAGGATGCGGGCCCGTAGCTCGTCGGCGCGATAGGGGCGGATCAGGAAGCTGTGTGCGCCCGCGCGCAGCGCGGACCGCACCATGAACTCGGTCGGGGCTTCCGAAGAGAGGAGCACCGGGATCTGGCTCGTCACGGGGTCGCCCAGGAACGACTCGGCCAGGTCGAGCCCGGCGCGGCCGCCGAGCTGCCAGGGCACCACGATCGCGATCGCATGGTCGAAGCTCTCCTGCCACTCCTCACGGGTCTGGTGGGGGGCGAGGAGGCTGACCGGCCAGTCGAGCTCGGCCGCGAGATCCTCGAGCGCGACCTGTTCGTCCTCGTCGTCCGAGAACACGCAGAGCACGCCCCCGTCGCCGGCTTCAGCGGCGACGGTCGCATCGCCCGAGGGCCACAAGATGTCGCAGCGGCCATCGGGCTGGCCCTCGATGACGAGTCGGTAGCGAACCCGGACGAAGCGCTCGCCGATGATCCAGGTCGGATCAGACGCCGGCTCCGGAATCTCGCGGGCATCCTTCGCCTCGGCTTCGGGAACGCCGTCTTCTTCGAGCGGCGCGAGGTGGGTCGAGAGGATCAGCTTGGTGACGACACCGAAGGCGGCGCGGACCTCTGCGTCGAACTCCCGGCCCTCGTCGGCCTCTTCGCCCATCTGCAGCGCGGCCAGCTGCACCGCTTCCGGGCGTGGGATCACGATGTGGATCTCGTAGGGGGGAGTCCCGGTCGATTGGCAGAGCTGATGGATGACCGGCGCGTCCGAGTCGGCGACGTCCGACGTTTCGATCGTCGCGATCTCGGGGTCGAGGAACTCGACGGCCTTGCCCAGCAGCGCGGTGAGGTCGGCCGTCGCGGCCGACTGCGCGGCCTCGAGCTTCGCCTCGAGCAGCGCCGGGGTGGGGATCGTTTCGGGTGCGTCGCTCACGGCGAGTGACTAGACCCGCTCGCAGACGAAGCGGGGGCCGTCGCTCGGCGCGTTCTGGCGCAGCTGCACGCGCGCGCCCCGCACCGACGCCAGCTCTTCGCGGACCCGGGTCAGCCGGTCCGTGAGCTGGGCCTCGAGGGGGGCTGCGGCTTCCAAGGCGGCTCGGGCGACCTCGCGGATCGCCGCATCATCGGGCTCTTCCGAGAGTCGCGCGCGGATGGCCTCGAGGCAGGCGCCACGGCGCTCGAGGGCGGCCTCGAGGGGGGCGAGATCCGCTTCGTCGATTGCCGCTCCCAGTGCGACGGTCTCGCGCTGGAGCCGGGCGAGGAGCGCGCCGAGAGAGGTGCTCACGACGCCGCCCGCGCACCGTGGGCGATCTCACGCCACGGTTCGACGAGGATTTCGAGGATGCGCAAGGCGTCCTCGATCGGCTCTCCCTCGGACTGCATGCCCGCCGCCAGCAGGCGGTGGGACACGAACTCGTAGAGCGCGTCGAGGTTGGCCGCGATCTCGCCACCGCGGTCCATGTCGAGGGAGCTGCGAAGCTCGTTCACGATGTCCAGGGCACGTCGGAGACGGGCGTTCCGGGTCTCGGCCTGCTGGGCCTCGGTCAGCTCACGCGCTTCACGGGCGCAGAGGATCGCGCGCTCGTAGAGGCGCACGACCAGTGCCTCGGGGCTCGCGGTACGGATCTCGTTCTGGAGATAAGGGTTGACCAACGCGCGTCATTCTTTCCGGGGGGCTTAGTTGTTGTTGTTGTTGACCTGGACCAGGCCGAGGAGCGAGTTCTGCTGCCCCTGGAGCCCGGCGAGCACGGATTCGAGCTGGGTAAACTGGCGGACGAGGAAGGTCTCGCGCTCCTCGAGCCGCAGTTCGAGGCGTGCGATCTGTTCGTCGAGGCTGGCGATGCGGTCGTCGAAGCCGTTGAGGCGCCCGGTCAGGATGGCGGTGACGGTCTCGCCTTCGTCGTCGACCGAATCCTTCGTGTAGCCGTCCAGCAGCGTCGCGAGCTGGGAGGCGATGCCGTTCGAGAAGATCGTCTCCCCCGGATTCTCCGGGTCGTCCACCTCGGCGCCACCGAGCAACTGGCGTACGGCGGGGGAGTTGGTCTCGAGGGCCGAGGCGAGCGCTTCGGCGTCGAGCTCCAGGAGGCCGTCGCCGTTGAGCGATACCCCGAGGTTGCCGAGCGACGTGAAGGGGTTGTTGGTGAACTCGAAGCCCTGCGCGATCAGGCCCTGGATCCGGAGCTCGATGTCGCGAAGGGTCGAGTCGCCCGAGAGCGGCCCAGCCGACTCGGTGGTTTCGTTGAAGCGGGCCTGATCCCGAATGAACTGGGTGACGCTGTTGTACGCGTCGATGAACGCCTGGAACTGTCCGTTGATGGTCTCGTCGTCGCGCGCCACCTGAATCTGGGTCGAGGCTGCGCCTTCGGAGAGCAGGTTGAAGGTCAGCCCCGGGAGCAGATCGCTGATCTCATTGCTGGGGCGCGTGACGTTCGGAAGCCCGAGCACGGTGAGCTCGGCGTCCTCGGCCGGTTCGCTCAACGTCGGATCGACGAAGGGGCCGAAGCCGAAGGGCTCGCCCAGGATGTCCGAGGTGACCACGACATCGTTCGCCGCCCCGGTCTGGGTGCCGCTCATCACCAGGCGATAGAGAGAACCGTCGAAGATCACGTCGGCGCGGACGCGGCCTTCGTTGTTCACGTCTTCGTTGATCATTCCGCGGAGGTCGACGAGCGAGGCACCGTTGACGCCGACCGTGATCTCGATCGGGTTGGCGCCGCCGTGATCGATCGACAGGGTGCGGCCGGCCTGGGCGATGATCCCGGTATCCGTGACGTAGGTCGAAGAGACCACGCGCGCCGGCTGGGCGAGGTTCTGGACCGAGATCTCGACAGTGCCTGGGTTGGCGTTCGAGTTGGCCGTGGCCGTCGCCACCGTTTCGTCGGACGAGGTGGCGGTGAAGGCGAGGAGCTCCTCCTCGGTCGCGGGACCGGAGAGGAGGCTGTTGCGGTTGTCGAGGGCCGCGGCCGCGTCGCGCAGGGCGTCGAGTCGGCGGTTGAGTTCGACGAACAGGGAGCGTTCGGCGCGCAGGTCGTCGCGCCGGGTGTTGACCAGGTCGAGCGGGCGCCGCTCGAAGGCCATCAGGCCTTCGATGAGGGCATTCGTGTCCAGGCCGCTGACGAGTCCGCCAACCCGCAATCCCATGCGTCGTCCCCCGGTCGATCAGGCCTGATCTCGAGCCCGAAAACGAGGCGGCGTCCCTGGGCCTGACAGGGACGCCGCCCGGGAGGCGCGGGCTCCGCGCCACCCTATTTCGGCCGACTACTGCAGCAGCGAGAGCGCGTTCTGCGTAGACACGTTGGCCTGGGCGAGCACCGAGATGCCCGCCTGCTGGAGCACCTGGAACCGCGTCAGGGTTGCGGTCTCCGAGGCCACGTCGACGTCGCGGATGCGCGACTCGGCAGCGGCCGTGTTCTCGACGCTGACCGCGATCGATCGAATCGTGGATTCGAGCCGGTTCTGCGCCGTACCGAAGTCGGCGCGGAGACCGGCGACCGAGTCGATCGCCGTGTCGAGGGTGGCCAGGGCGTTCTGCGCGTCGGTGGACGTCGTGATCGCCAGGGCATTCACGCCGAGACCCGTCGCGGTGGCGTCCACACCGGCGACCGAGATGCGGTCGTTGGCGGTGTTGTCCGCGCCCACCTGGAACGAGACCGAGGTCGTCGTGCCGTCGAGGAGCGCGGTGCCGTTGAACTCGGTAACGGCCGCGACGCGGTCGATCTCGTCGATCAGGGCCGAGAACTCCTGATTCAGCGTCGTCCGCTCACCTGCGCCCAGCGTGCCGTTGGCGGCCTGAATCGCGAGCTCACGCATCCGAATCAGGTTGCCGCTGGTCTCGTTCAGCGCGCCTTCACCGACCTGCAGGAGCGAAATGCCGTCGAGGGCGTTTCGCTGAGCCTGCTGGAGACTGCGCACGTCCGCGCGCAGTCGCTCGGAGATGGCGAGGCCCGCAGCGTCGTCCGAGGCCCGCGTGATGCGGAGACCCGAGGAGAGACGCTCGAGCGATCGCTGGAGCATGTTCGTACTGTTCGAAAGGTTCCGCTGAGCGTTCAGCGAAGCCGGGTTCGTATTGATCCGAAGACCCATGGTGGTTCGATTCCTCCGTGACAGTGATGCCTGCCGATCCTTTGGCAGCCATTCGCTTCGCGCACACGCCTCGCGACTTGCGAAGGTGCGTGCGTTCCGCGCGGGGGGAGCCACCGCGCCTCAGGCACACGGTCAGCTCGACTCCGGATTCCCCGTGTTCCTCCGGAGCCGCCGTCGAAGAGAGCAAGGCGCGTGCCAGGGATCGGCGGGGCGGGATCGCCCCGAATGGGAACGCTCCCTTCGGCGCCGACTTGCGCGAGCGCGATCGAAAGCTGCGAGTTGCAGACCGGTTGCGAACGTTTCGCGCTGAAACGCGACTGCCGCCCTGCGGCACTCGGAGGGCGTTCTGGCGTGGCATCGATCTTGCTCAGTCGCTTCTCATGGAACCGCTCTTCGCTCGTCCGCAGTCGCTCTCGCTTCAAGTTCCCCGTCCTCGCGCCCCGCGCACCGACGCGGAGCACGCCGCGTTGGAACACTGGTTGGACGACGGGCTTCGCCGCGGCGAACACGGTCGCCTGGCCTCCGAGTACCCGCTGTCGATGGGGGCGAGCGGCACGCGGCGCCACCACGTGATCTATCAGCAGGGACGCCCTGCGGCTCACGCGATGCTGCATCCCGTCGAGATCCAGACCCAGGGGCGTCGTTTGCGGGTCGGCCTGGTGGGAAACGTGTACACCGACCCCGCGTACCGGGGACGGCACTTCGCGAGCGCGTGCGTGGACGCCTGTGTCGCCGACGCGCGACGGCTGCGCCTGCCGCTCGTGCTGCTGTGGAGCGATGCCTGGGACTTCTATGCCCGGCTGGGTTTCCACCCGGTGTCGCGCGAACGATTCCTCGCGCTCGAGGCAGAACGCATCGTCGCGGCGGAGCCGCCGCGCATCTCGCCGATCGAGGTGGGGGCCCCGGTGGAACGCGACTGGCTGGCCCTCGAGTCGCTCTACGCGGCGAAGCCCCAGCGGGTCCTGCGTAAGGCCGGCGCGCTGCGCCAGCTGGCCGCGGCTCCGGATTGTGTGCTGCGCGTCGCGCGCGTCGCCGGGAGCCCGGCGGGCTACGCGGCGGTGGGGCGGGGCGACGACTTCCCCGGCGTGATTCACGAGTGGGCGGGCGGACCGGGAGCCGTCCTCGCCTGTCTGGCGGATCTCGTCCGCGGCAGCGGTGCCCACACCTTGCTGTGCGGACCGAGCGACGAGCCTGCGGTCGAGCGACTGATCCAGGCCGGCGCGAAGCCGCGCGACGGAGCCTTCGCCCTGGCACGCGTGCTCGACGCGCCGGCGATCTGGCGCACCTGGGTTCCGAACGGCTCCGGCGTGCAGCTGATCCACGAGAAGCAGCACTGGCGCCTGCAGAGCCTGGGGCAGAGCGTCGTGCTCGATGCGCCCGAGACGCTGGACCTCCTGTTCGGCGCAGGGGTTCGCGGTCGCGTGCGCGCGAAGCTGCCGCGCCTGCTGCGGCGTCGGCTGGATCCCCTGCTGCCCTGGCCCCTCTACCTCTGGGGTTTCGACTCGATCTGAGCGGCGTCGCCCGGCGACGGCGCGCCGTCGGGCACCGGAGCCGCGACCGGGAGTTCCTCTTCGAGGATCGCCTGGACGCCCCGTCGGGTTCCCGCGTGTACGAGGAGCGGCGCCGAGAGATTCACCACGGCGGGCTGGTGGCGCAGATTGGCGATCGCCAGGACGACCACCTCTTCGGCGTCGCCGGCTCCGACGGCGTCGAGCACGCTGCGCGACAGCTTCGGCGCATAACCGGAGAAGAGCGCGCGCGCATCGACGACGGGCAGCGCGAGGTTCGGATCGTCGAGGCTGACCAGCCACGAGAAGACGGACGGGACGTCGTGGGCGACGAGGGCCCAGCGGCGTGCCTCGGGGAAGCCGGGGATCCCGTCGAAGCACAGGACATCGCGCTTCGCGACGCGCAGGTCTCCGGCGCGGCGGTGCGCGATCGAGATGCACTCCGCGGGTTCGGCGCTTTCCGACCCTTCGAGATGGGCGGGCGCGCTCGGGGTGGTCTCGCTCATCCGGCATCGCTCGGGTCGGCCAGAGCGGCGTCCCGGTTGGCGGCCGCGGCGCGGTCATAGAGCTCCTCGCGCACGATCAGCACGTCGGCCGGCGCCTCGATGCCGAGTCGTACCTGGCGGCCCGAGATCTGGAGGATGCGGATCCGGACATCGGGTCCGATCCGAACGGATTCGTCGTCACGTCGGGTCAGGACCAACATCAGGCGAGGAAGTCCAGCAGGTTCGGCGGCATCAGGCGGCCCATCGCGGAGAGTCCCGCCTGCAGGGCGGTCTCCTGCCGCACCAGGTCCGAGACCACGCGCGCGAGGTCTGCGTCCTGGACCTCGGAGAGGCGCGAAGCCAGCCGTACTTCCTGATTCGCGAGCCGTTGCTCGGCGGCATCCAGTTGGGAGAGGACGCCTCCCGCGGCGGTTCGCTCGGTGCCGAGTTGGCGGAGCGCGGTGTCGAGCTCGGGAAGGGCCGCGCCGATCGCGGTTTCGTCACCGGCAACCAGCGCGTTGCGCAGGTCGCCGAACACCTGGAAGAGATCCACCCGTCCAGCGTCCGGGTTGCCATCTCCGTCTGCGTCGCCCTGGAAGACGCGGCGTCCATCCAGCGTGACGCGGACGGTCTGCCCCTCTTCGATGCCGACCTGGATCTCGCCCGAATCCCCGACGAAGCTCACGGTCGGGGCGGTCGGGGGAGCGTCGCTGAACGCGCCGGCCGTGGTGAACGGGGCCGCCTCGGCGGCGTAGCCCGCGAAGATGTAGCCGCCGCCGTAGCGCGTGTTGGCGTTCGCAACGAGCGCGCCGAACAGGGATTCGATCTCGCGGGCGATCTCGGCGGTGGAGTCTCCCACCGGACTGTTCGCGCCCTGCACCGCCAGCTCACGGGCCCGGATCACCAGGTCACTCGTCGACGCGAGGGCGTCGTCCAGTGCCGCGACCCGTGCACGCGCGGCCGAACCGTTGCGAAGCAGCTGCTCGACCGCGTCGGTGGCTGCGCGCAGGGTCAGGGCGGTACCCGCGCCGAGCGGATCGTCGGACGGTCGATTGATGCGCAGGCCACTCGAGGCCTGTTCCTGGGTGCGGGCGAGCTGGCCGCGCGTACGGTCCAGGTTGGCCAGCGACATGCGGTAGAGCATCGATTGCGTAATGCGGGTGCCCATGGGAGGTCCTCAGATCAAGCCCAATACGTCTTGCATCAGGGTGTCGACGACCGAGACCACCCGAGCGTTCGCCTGGAACGCGGCCTGCAGCTCGATCAAGCGGGTCGTCTCCTCGTCGATCGACACGCCCGACACCGAGTCGCGCCGGCTCTGCAGGCCCTCGAGAATGCGGGTCTGCTGGTCGAACGAGAGCTGCTGCGTGCGGGACTGCTGTCCGATGTCCGAAATCACGGCGCCCGCGTGCTCCAGGATCGAGCGGCTCGGTCCGCTCGCCGGGCCCGGCGGATCGCCGGGCAGGAACAGCGCCGAACGCTGGCCCCGAAGCTCGGCGAGGGTCTGGGCGTTGCGATTGTCGAGGCTCTGGGAGGTCGTCCCGGCCGCGATCGCGTCGGTGCTCGCGAGGATCGTGGCGTCGAGCGCGAGGTTCGCGGCCGCGTCCTCGACCGCCGCGGGGGCCGTGAAGAAGTCGTTGCCGGTCGACGCGTCGAGCCCGACACCCCCCTGGTGCACCGTGTTCACGCTGTTCGCGAGGTTGTAGGCGAGGGTGTCGAGCGAGCGGATCGCCGCGGGCACCAGGGTGTCGCGGCTCCGCAGCAGGCCCCCGAGCCGACCGCTCCCGATGTCGGCGGTGACATCGAAGAGGTTGCCTCCGTCCTGCACGGCGACGGAAGCGAAGCCCGGGTTGAAGGGGTTCCCGGGGCTTCCGGTGGTGACGAGTGTCTTTGCGCTCGTGCCCTCGACCAGGGCTGCGCCGTTCGAGAGCGTGACCGCGACGGCGCCGTCGTCGTTCTCGTAGGACTGCACGTCCACGAGCTCCGACAGCTGGCGCATGGCCAACTCACGCATGTCGCGCAGATCGTTCGCCGGGGCGCGAACTTCGGTGGCGACGATCTGCTCGTTCAGCTCGGCGATGCGTGCCGTCAGCTCGTTGATCGCGGGCACGGCGTTCGCGATCCCGTTGTCGAGTCCGACCATCACGTCGCGCAGCTGGGCGTCGAGCGAGCCGAACTGGTCGACCAGCGCCTGGCCGGCGGTGACGACGGCCGCGCGCTCGACCGGCGCGCCGGGCGTGGTGGCGTTCGCGAGGTCGTCGAAGGAGTCGTAGAAGCTGCTGAGCGCCGCCGACAGGCCCGGTCCGGACTGCTCGTCGAGGATCGTCTCGATCTCGCGCAGAGCCTGGGTCTGGGTGTCGTTCGCGCCGAGTCGACTGCCTTCGCGCATCAGCTGGCGCTGGACGAAGAAGTCCGTGATGCGCTCGATCGTCAGCTGTTCGACGCCCGTCCCGAGCGGACCCGCGTCGGTGTTGATCGGGAACCCGGGAGCCGTGACCTGGCGTTGCTGGCTGAAACCCTCGGTGTTGACGTTGGCGATGTTGTGGCCAGCCGTGCGGATGCCGAGCGACGTGACGGACATGCCACGTTCGGCGACTCCCAGGATTCCGAACAGGCTCGACATCAGGCGCTCCGCCGGACGAGCCGGCCGGCTTCGGCGGGCGCCGTCCCGAGGCGATCGGGCTGATAGGTCGCCGGCTCGGCCGCCAGCCCCCCGATCAGACGCAGGGTGGAGCGGACTTCGGACAGGCTCTCGCCGGCGAGAAGTACGTTGGCTTCCAGCAGTTCGCGTACGACGCTCACGAGGATCGACAAACGCTGCTGGGCGGCTGCGAGGGGCTCGGCGCTGGCGCCGATGCGGTCACAGATCGCGCCGAGGCGCGAGCCCGCCGGCATCCCCAGCGAGGCCGCGAGTTCGTCCGCCACGCAGCGGCGGCTCTCTTCGAGCAGCCGTCCTTCGTCCGAGAGCTCTTCCTTGAGGCGCGCGATCTCTTCGAGGCCCGCGGCGTCGAGGCGTGCCACGACTTCGCGCTCTTCCTGCAGCGAATCACGCAGGCGGCCGTACAGAGATTCCTCGGCGTCGAGGATCACGAGCAGGCGCGTCTGCAGATCATTCATCGTTCGCGGGCTCCGGCTCCAACTCGGATGGGCGCAGCTGTCCGCGAAGCTCCTCGGCCAGGCCGAGCCCCTTCGTGAGTGCGCTGCGACGCGAAAGCTCGTCGATGAAGAGATCCTGGTAGGTGCGCCCCGCGGAACCCCCGGAAAGTACGTGGGAGACCCCCAAGGGTTTCATGGCCTGCTTCCAGATCTGGCCGATCAGCAGCGCCTCGAACTCGCCTGCGACCCGTTCGACGCTCAGGCGCTCGCCACCCGCCGCCATCGCTTCGAGGGAGCGGAGGCCCGTGCCCATCTCGGCGGACGAGATCTTCACAGCAGCTCCAGCTTCGCCGAGAGCGCGCCCGAGGCTTCGATCGCCTGCAGGATCGCAATGAGATCGCGGGGCGTGACGCCCATCGCATTCAGTGCGCGCACCAGCTCGGCGATCGTCACCGGGCCTTCGACGACCGAGAGGCGGGCTTCGTCCTCGATGGCCTCGACCACTTCGTTGGTCACTGGGGTGGTCTCGCCCTGGCCGAAGGGAGCGGGTTGGGACACCTCGTTCAGCGCGCTGATCGAGACCGACAGGGCGCCGTGGGACACCGCGACGGTCGAGATCGTCACGTTCTCGCCCATCACGACGGTGCCGGTTCGCTCGTTGAGGACGATGCGGGCGAACCGATCGGGCTCGACCTCGACACTCTCGACGGCCGCCATGAAGTCGACCGCACTGGCCTCCCAGTCGTCGGGGAAGCGGACGTGAACGGTGCCGGGGTCGGGCGCAGAGGCCACGCCCGGACCGACCGCGGCGTTGATGGCATTGGCCATCCGCAGGGCCGTCGTGAAGTCGTTGTGGTGGAGCGCGAGTTCGAACTCCCGCTTCTCGGCGATCATGAAGGGCAGCTCCCTTTCGACGGTCGCGCCGCCCACCAGGCGACCCACGGTCGGGTGGTTCTTCTGCACGCTCGAGCCGGCGCCGCCGCCTTCGGCGAAGCCGCCGACGGAGATCGGACCCTGGGCGATGGCGTAGACCTCGCCGTCGGCCCCGTAGAGCGGCGTCATCGCGAGCGTGCCGCCCTCGAGGCTGCTCGCGTCGCCGAGCGAGGAGATCACCGCGTCGAGCCGGGCGCCCGCGCGAGCGAACGGGGGGAGCTGGGCCGTGATCAGCACGGCCGCGACGTTGCTCACGTTGATCGCGTCGGCGTCGACGCCGATCCCCATGCCGGCCAACACGCTCGCCAGCGATTGGTTCGTGAAGGTCGTGGCATTGCCGTCGCCGGTTCCGGCCAGGCCGACCACGAGCCCGTAGCCGATCAGCTGATTCTCGCGAATGCCTTTGACGATCGCGATGTCCTTGACGCGGATCGCCGAAGCCGGGAGGGCCAGGCTCCACACGAGAGCAAGGGCGAGCGAGGAGAGCAGGGTGGTGCGTTTCATCAGAACGGGTAGAGCCAGCTGAAGACGCGCCCGAAGAGCGGCGGTCGTTGTTCGTCGTCGAGGACACCGACTCCGTCGAAGGTGAGCTTCACGTCCGCGAGCTGAGTCGAAGCCACCGTGTTGTCGATCTGGATGTCCCGGCGGCGCACCAGACCCTCGAGCGTCACGAACTGGAGCTCGTGGTTGACGAGGATCTTGCGCCGTCCGTAGACGCGAAAGAGGTCGCCGGGCAGTTCCTCGACCACGCGGCAGGTCACCACGCCGATGAACGTGCTCTCGCGGTTGGTTTCACCGTCGCCCTCGTAGCGCTTGGTACTCTGGCTCTCGAGCACCGCCAGCTCTTCGCCTCCCAGCGTCTGGGCGGCGGTGTTGGTGATGCCGAAGAGGTCGAGGAACTTCTCGAAGCCCTCGACCAGGAAGTCGGTGAGGCCTACTTCCGAGCTCACGATGGACGAGATCGTGCTCTGGCGGTCGAGGCTGGTATTCGCGGACCCTTCGGCGCGCAGGTTCTCGGTCAGGACGACCGTCACCAGGTCCCCCTGGCCCCGCGCCTTGCGGTCGAAGTAGAGAAAGGAGCCGGAGGCGGTAGTACCGCGCCACACCGAGCCCTCATTCGGTGCGGGCGGTGCCTCCGGCTCCCTCTCTACAAACTCGGTCGGTCGCGTCGATTCGATCAGCGCATGCTCGACGCAACCCGTCGCACACGTCGCGGCCAACAGGACCGAAGCGACGAGGCGGCTACGATTCGACATAGACGATTCCATTGCGGCCCACGCGTCCTTCGATCACCTGACGGGACGCGGCGCTGCGCACCCGGATCCATTCGCCCGGGCGACCATCCTCGAGTGCCCGGCCCGTGGTATCGAGGCGGAGCCGACCGCTCTCGAGGACGAGCTTCACGGGCTGGCCACGCTGCACGACGGGCGCGATCTCCACGTCGCGCTCCCGCAAAGCGTGCTTCGCGGGGACGGATCGCCGGAGGCGCATGCCGACCGCGAACTGGGGGTCTTGGAGGACGTCGGACGCGAGGCGTCCCTCGCTGTGTTGTTCGGTGACGAGATCTTCCGCGCGGACGACCGCACCGCGGGCGAGGCGGTGACGTGCGACCACGATCGAACGCGGCGCCTTCACGCGGACCGTGACGACCCCGGTGCGGACCTCCTCCCCGTTGCGGGCGACCGTGACCGTGAGCGGGACCCAGCCCGACATCGGCTGCTCGGGGCGGGAGGAGATCGAGACGTCGAAGTCGTCGTCGTCGCCCAGTGCAAACTGCGGCAGCGCCGGCACCTCGACGGCCGTCACGGGGCCGGCGGCGCGGTTTCGCACATAGGCGTCGATCATCTCGGCCAGCGGATCCGCTGCCTCGCCGGAGCCGGTCGCCGGCGCGAGAAGTGCCGCGAGCGTCAGGGCGAGGCCGAGTGCGGCGCGCCGAAAGCGAAGTCGAAGGGCGGGGATCACAGGTTCGACGCCCGCTGTAGCATCTCGTCGCTCGCCTGGATCACGCGGCTGTTCACCTCGAAAGCGCGTTGGGCCAGGATCATCCGCACCAGTTCCTCGGCCATGTCGACGTTCGACGACTCGAGGAAGCCCTGGGAGACTCCGCCGAAACCGTTCTGGTTGGGGATGCCCAGCTCGGCGTTCCCCGAGGCCTCCGAGACCGCGAACAGATTCGATCCCAGGCCGCGCAGGCCGGGAGCGTTCGTGAAGCGCGCGAGCTGGAGCTGGCCCAGGGTCGTGGGGGACGTCGCATCGCCCACCAGGGCAGAGACCGTTCCGTCCTCGAGGACCGTGATGTTCGAAGCGTCGGTGGGAACGTTGATGGTCGGGATCACGAGCGAGCCGAGACGCGTGACCAGGTTGCCGTCCTGATCGACCTGGAACGCACCGTCGCGGGTGTACGCGGTCTCGCCGCCCGGGGTCTGGATCTGGAAGTAGCCATCGCCCTCGACGGCAAGATCGAGCTCGCGACCGGTCGTGATGCGGTCGCCCTGGGTGTGCACGCGTCCGACCGAACCGAGGCGCACGCCGTGGCCGATCTGGGCGCCGGTGGGAAGTGCCTGACCGGTAGCGTCGGTGGCCCCCGGCGCAGCGAGCGTCTCATAGAAGAGGTCTTCGAACTGCGGGACCTGCTTCTTGTATCCGCTCGTACTCACGTTTGCGAGATTGTTCGCGATCGTGTCGATGCGGGTCTGCTGGGCTTCCATGCCGGTGGCGGCGGTGAAGAGGGCTCTCATCGGTTCATCTCCTGAATCAGTCGGTTGCTCGCCGCGTCGTCGGCCTGCAACGCCTCCATCGAGGCGTCGAAGGCACGCTGCAGGACGACGAGGTGAGCGAGTTCCTGCATGGGCTTCACGTTCGAGGTCTCGACCGAGCCCGGCACCAGGTTTCGAACCCCCGCCGGCTGGCGACGGGCGAGCGGTGGCGCCTCGAAGAGGTTCTCGCCCGCTTTCGACAACTGGCTCGGGTCCTCGAAGAGGTCGACCGCGACGCGTCCGAGCACGCCGCCGGTGGCACTCACGATCTGGCCGTCGGCATCGATCCGGGCTGCGCCGGGCCCCACGTTGATGGGGCCGCCGTCGCCGAGCACCGGGTGCCCCGCTGTGGAGATGAGCTGGCCAGCGGGATCGACCTGGAAGCCGCCGGCGCGCGTGTAGCGGACACCCGCCGGCGTCTGTACGGAGAAGAAGCCGGGTCCATCGATCGCCACGTCGAGGTCGCCCCCGGTGCGCGTGACCGGACCCGAGACATGACGGACGCCCGGGCCCTGGGTGTTCACGAAGACGTGCAGGCCCAGGGAGCGTTCGGCGTCCGCCGATTCGAGGTTCGCCGTGAGCGCGCGTCCGAAAGACGCCGCATCGGCACGAAACCCATCGGTGTCGGCGTTGGCGAGGTTGTTCGCCACCATCTCGAGCTGTTTGAGTCGCGCATCGGCGCCCGCACTCGAGACGTACAGACTGGTCGTCGTCACGGAATCCCCCCGCACCCGTACGGGTGCTCGCGAAGGACAGGTGCAATGCGCGTGCCGACCCCTCCGCGAATCTCTCGCGCGGTCTCGTGGCGCAAGGGGGCGGTCGGGGGGACGTTTCGACCGCTCGGGTTTGCAGACTGGAGCGTTCGAAGTGAAAGGTGCGCGGCCGAGCCAAAGCGACGGCGAGAAATCGACCGTGACCTCGCTCACAGCCGTGGCAACTCAACTCGGGCACAACGGGGACGACGACACGGCGAAGCCGTCCGTACCGGCTTCGGCGGTCACCACGGAGATCGATCACCGTAAAAATACGGATCGATCGCCTCCGCGAAAACCTGGTTTCTGACGGTCGGGTCTTGAGCCTCCCCCAGCGTCTGCCGCTGGAAGACCCAACGTCCCCGGTGCGCGCCACCGGGGTGACTCGGGAGGACCCGATGCCGAACGATTCCAACGCTCCCGAGCCGCTCCAGGTGGGGCTCGTCGATCCTGCGCCCGGGTTCCGACGCCTCCTGGCCAGCCAGATCGGTGGGGGGTCTTCGGTCGTTCACGAAGCCGGCACGGCCGCGCAGGGGATGGCGCTGCTCGAGAGCCATCCCGAGATCGAGGTGGTGGTGATCGCGACCGAGTTGCCCGACGAGTGTGGCTTCGGGTTGGCGCACCGGATGAAGCGGCGCCGTCGCGACCACCTGCGCGTGGTGCTGTTGGGAGAGCGCATCACGCCCGAGGACCTCTGGCACGCGGCCCAGGCCGGCGCCGATGCGTGTCTGGCAAAGCCCGTGAATGCCATGGAGATCGCCGCTGCGCTGCTGCGGTCGGGTTCGGCGCCCGTCGTGGAGCGTTCGTCGCGTGCACCGATCCGGGAGCCGATCCGCGTTTCGCATGCGAGCGACCCGGTTTCGCCCGGTTCGGGCGGCCAGCTGTGCTGGTGGCTGCGCGACCTCAGCATGGCCGGTGCCTTTCTCGAGACCCAGGGGCCGGTGACGCCCGGTACGCCCCTGCGCATCGAACTCGACCTCGCAGGCGAAGCCTGCTCCCTGGACGCCACGGTGGTGCGGGAGCAGGCCCCGAGCTGGAGAGCGCCGGGCGGGGTCGGCGTGCTCTTCCACGGCCTGAGTCCGGGCACCCGCCGCGCGCTCGCGAGAGCGCTCGGCGATGGTTCCGAACCGCACTGGCACTGAGCCAAGTCCGCGAGACGCAAGGCTTCTTGCATTCCACCGCCGGCACGATCCGTTTAGTCTGGGCCGGTCCCCCTCGCAGCGCAGGTTGCCCTATGCCTGGAAGCGAGTTTCATGACGCCGATTCGGGTCGCGGTCGCTGACCACCACCCCGTCGTCCGCAAAGGTCTCGAGGTCGTCATGGGCGATCGCCCGGACCTCGCGATCGTGGGAACTGCAGTCGATCGCCAGTCGGCCATCGATCTCTGCCGCAAGGAATCCCCGGAGGTCCTCCTGACGGGGATCTCGCTCCCTGGCCCGAGCATCTTCGAGATGCTGCAGGTCTTGCGCCGGGAGAAGTCGCCGACCCAGGTGCTCGTCTTCAGCGGTCGCAGCGAAGAGGACTACGCCCTCTCGTGCATGGACGCGGGAGCCGCCGGGTTCGTTTCGAAGGAACAGTCGCCCGAGGAGATCCTCGATGCCGTGACGAAGGTGGCCGCGGGACAGCGCGTCGTCAGCGCTGCGGTCAGCGCGCAGCTCGCCGCCCGGGTTCTCGGCGGTTCCGAAGACCCGGTCGCCCATCAGCGCCTCTCGACCCGTGAGTTCGAGGTGTTCCTGTTGCTCGGGAGCGGGAACAGCGTGGGCGTGATCGCCCGACGACTGGGCATCAGCCCCAAGACGGTGAGTACCCATCGCGCGAACATCTGCGAGAAGACCGGCCTCGCGACGAATGCGGAGATCATTCGCTACGTGGTCGCAAGAGAACTTGCGTGAGTGTTTCCTCTAGGACGATGGCTGACCCGTAAGACGTCTTTCCACCGATACCGTTCGTTGTCACGCGAACCTACGTTTCTCCCTCCGAACTAACAACGATGCAGCACTCCTTGGAGCGCGCATCACAACCTAAGGTGAATCATCGTGGGTACTCGAGTTCTTCTCGCGGATCACCACGTCATGTTCCGTGACGCGGTGCGAGCCCTGATCGAGAGCAACGCGGGATGCGAGGTCGTGGGGGAGGCTTCCGACGGACACGAAGCCCTGGCGGCTCTGGAGCAGGTCACGCCGGACCTGGTCGTGATCGAGACGACGCTGCCCAGACTGCCGGGCACGGAAGTCGCCCGACGGTCGAAGGGGAATGGCAGCCACGCGCGCTTCCTGTTCCTGTCGACGCGGAACGGACGCAAGCCGGTCGAGGAAGCGTTCCAGTCCGGCGCGTGCGGCTACCTCTGCAAGAGTGACTCGGCGAAGGACCTGTTGACGGCGATCGAAGCGACGCGCCGGGGGCAGACCTACCTCTCGCCGAGTGTCACGGGTCATCTGGTCGACATCGCCGTCGGCCGCGGGGCCACCGAGGGCAACGGCAGCAGTCTGACGAGCCGCGAGCTCGAGATCCTGCAGCTGATCGCCGAGGGCATGTCGAGCAAGGAGATCGCGGCCGCGCTGCACGTGTCGGTGCGCACCGTCGACAGCCATCGGGCGAACCTGATGGAGAAGCTCGGCATTCGGAAGGTGTCGGGGCTGGTCCGCTACGCGATTCGCGAAGGGTTGCTGCAACCCTGACGCACTGACAAGACATCCCCCCGCCAACCCACCCGCCACGCATCGCGTTCGTGGGAAAGGGGGACTGATGCCGGTCTTGCCGAAGCCGGTCACGCGCACACCCGTGCTGAACTGGGTGCAGGCCCGGTTCGCGGATGGGACCCACTTCGTCTCGGACGCGCCGCCCGACTGTGCCAGCGAACTCGAACGCGGCTTTCCGATGAGCGCGACGTCCGGCCCGCCGGGAACGACGGCGAGGCTCGACGTCGGAACGCGTCGGCTCGAGGACGGGCAGCCCGTCTACTTCTTTCGCTATGCGGACGGGGCGGGCGTCTCGATCCAGCACGTCGTCGTGGCCGCCGACCTGCCCGACGCGGCCGCTGCCGAGGCGATCGAAGCCGCGTTTGCGGTCCGCTACGGCGCTCCCCTGACCGCGCGGCTCGACGGGCTGGCCGGACATCTGCGCCGTCTGCGCGTGAGCGAGGCCACCG